>VGEV01000285.1 GCA_016869175.1 Alphaproteobacteria bacterium | reverse complement strand
CGCCGCTTCCGCTGCCAGGCGACGGTGCGTTGCCTCGTCGAGTGCGAACCGGCCGACCCGCTCCAGCCGCGCGGGATCGGACGCGGAGGCATAGCGCGCGGGCGTATAGCTCTGGAACTTGATCGCGTCGGCGCCGGCCTGCTTGGCCAGGCGCAACAGGCGCAACGCCGCTTCCGGGTCGCCCTCGTGGTTGACGCCGGCTTCCGCGACGATGGCGACCTCGCGCGACAAATCCTTGCCGAAAAGCTGCATGGTCGGGTTGGGATCTTCCGGGGCGAGAGCGTTCGCCCATGCTGCCGCAGCGCGGGTGAAAATCGCCCGCGCGGCCGAGGCGCACTATGCGCCGGCGGCCAAGGCCACGTCAACGCCGACCGGGTCGACGATCGGCACCGCGCCGGGGAACAGCAGCGCCGCCAGATCGAGCAGCGTCTCATCGCCATAGCGCGGCGCCACCAGTTGCGCGCCGAACGGCAGACCATTGGCGCCGCGAAACAGCGGCAAGGTGATCGCCGGCGCGCCGGTCAGGGTCCAGATCAGGCAGGAATCGTCGCGCTCCGGCCCGTCGGTCCAGCGTGGCGCCTCGCCGGCGACCGACAGGGTGATCAGCGCGTCGACCGCGGCGAGCTCGCGCTCCAACGCATGCTCCAGGGCATTCTGCCGGCCGAGCGCGGCGACATACTGCGCGGTGTCGGTGCGCCGGCCTTCGTCGGTGATCTCGCGGAAGATCGGGCTGACCGCCTCGGCCCGCTTCAGTTCGCGCTGGAAATAGTAGGCAAGCTGCTTGTGGTAGATCAGCCGGTGCACGCCATGCGCCTCGGCGAATGTCTCCCGCAGGTCGAGTTCGCGCAGCTCAACGTCCGGCCGGTTGCCCAGCTGCAGGGCGTATTCGACCAGTTGCTCGCGCGCGCCGGCATCCCAGCTTGCCCAGGTGGGCGGCTTGGCGAGGGCCAGGCGCCAGGGCGCGCCCGGCCGACGCTTCAGCGCCTGCCGGGCCAGGCCGCGCTCGACCATCGGATAGTCGCGGCCGCGCACCCTGAGGGCGTCCAACAGCAGCCGGATGTCGGCGACCGAGCGGGCGAACCAGCCGATCGAGTCGAGCGTGTCGGCGGTCTTCAGCACACCGGTACGCGGAATCAGGCCGAACGACGGCTTGAAGCCGATGACGCCGACATAGCTGGCGGGGCGGATGATGGAACCGGCCGACTGGGTGCCGAGACCGGCCGGGGCCATGCCGGTGACCACCGCCACCGCCGAACCGGTGGAGGACGTGCCGGCGATATGCGCGGGGCTCTGCGGATTGCGCGTGCTGCCGGGGTTGTGCACGGCGAACTCCGCGGTCACCGTCTTGCCCAGCACGAACGCGCCCAGCAGCTTGGCCTGCGCCACCACGCGGGCATCGTTGCCGGGCGTGAAGCCCTGCCACAGGTCGCTGCCCATGCAGGTTGGCAGGTCGGTCGTATTGAAGATGTCCTTGACCGCCAGCGGCAGGCCGGCGAGCAGCGGCTCCGGCCGCCAGGCGGCCCAGTCGCGCGCATCCAGCACCGAC
>VGEV01000284.1 GCA_016869175.1 Alphaproteobacteria bacterium | reverse complement strand
TACGCCTCGCGCGGGTTTCACTCTAAAATCAGTCATGGGCATCGCCGCCGATTTTGTTCTGATTGTTGTTGCCGGCCTTATCGGTGGGATGCTGGCGCGTTTCCTGCGCATGCCCTTGCTGGTTGGTTATGTAGCCGCCGGGGTTTTCGTCGGGCCGCACACGGCCGGTCCGACGGTTGTCCAAATCAAAGACGTTGAAACATTGGCCGAGATCGGCGTTGCCTTGTTGCTGTTCTCGATCGGCCTGGAAATCTCCTTCCGTGACCTGCGCGCCGTGCGGCGCGTTGCGTTGATCGGCGGGCCGATCCAAATTCTGGGAACGATGGCGGTGGCGGCGGGCGCATCGGTATTTGCACTGGGGTCGGGCTGGATCGAAGCGCTTTGGATTGGTGCGATGATCTCCGTCTCAAGCACTATGGTCGTGTTGAAGATACTCGCCGCCGGCGGAGTGTCGTCGACTCTTGCCAGCCGCGTGATGATCGGACTGCTGCTTGTGCAGGATCTGGCTGTCATTCCGATGCTGATCATTCTTCCGCAGCTAGGCAGAGCGGAAGACCTGGCTTGGCGCGTGCTGAGCGCGCTGGCGCTAGCCGCCGTTTTGCTGGCCGGGGTGTACTTCGCCGGCACGCGGTTGCTGCCGCCGCTGTTCCGCCGCATTCTCGCCTGGGGCACGCACGAGCTGTTTCTGGTCGCAGTGGTCGCGGTAGGAATTGGAATCGGAGCGGCGATGCACGCGGCCGGTTTTGCATTCGCGCTCGGCGCGTTCGTGGCCGGACTGATCCTTAGCGAGTCGGATTTCAGCCATCAGGCGCTCAGCGACGTGGTACCGCTGCGGGACATCTTCGGGCTGCTCTTCTTCGTCACCGTCGGCATGCTGTTCGACCCCTCTTATGCGATTCGCAACGTACCTCTCATCCTGGCGATGACTGCCGTAATCATCGCCGGTAAGTCGCTCGTGGCCGGGGTGATCGCACGCGGCTTCGGCTACAGGTTTCACGCCCCGTGGATCATCGGGCTGGGGCTGTCGCAGATTGGCGAGTTCTCGTTTGTGCTGGCGCGCACGGGTCTGAGCGGTAACTTTATCTCGAAGCCGGTTTACGATCTGATTTTGACGGCCACCGTGGTGACGATGGCGCTGTCACCGCTGGTGTCGCCGGCGGCGCTGCCGCTTGGCCGGTGGTGGCGCGCTCGCCGGGGCGACGATGAAACGCAAGTACCGGCGCCGGAAGCGCCGGCGCCGCAGATGGCGAACCACGTCGTCGTGGCGGGCTATGGGCGGACGGGCCGCGCCGTTGCGAAGGCGTTGCGCGAGGCCGGGATCGAGTGCATAGTCATCGAGTCGAGCTACGCGCTGATTGGCGATGTGCGCGAGGACGGATTCGCCGGGCTCTGGGGCGACATCGCCCGCGAGGAAATTTTGCGGGCCGCGCACGCGCAGGAGGCGCAAATGCTGCTGTTGACCATGCCCGATCAGAGCACCGTCGAACTTGCGGTTGAATGCAGCCGGCGGCTGAATCCGGAACTCGTTCTGGTCGCCCGTTGCACGAGGGCCAATCACCTGCG
>VGEV01000283.1 GCA_016869175.1 Alphaproteobacteria bacterium | reverse complement strand
AAACCGCGTGTTGTAGGCGAGGAATCGAATGTTTCGCCGGCGCGTTTCCTGGTCCCAGCCGATGTAGCGATCGCGCACGCCGATATGACGAGGTGCGCTCGACCACGCCACGCACGCCACTGGTCTGCCATTGGCCCACACCAGATACTTCAGATGCTCGCCCACCGGCTGCTCATAGCCCAGATAGTGATGCTCCTCCATCAGGCTGTTGAACAGCGGTTCCTCGCCGCTGCGCCGTACCAGCAGGAATTCCAGCGGCTGCAGGTCGCGCAGTGTCACCGCTATCGGCGTTGTGTCGAGCCGCACCGGGGCTGGTCGCACGCGTTTGGCCAGCGGGTTGTGTGGCACGAATTTCACCGGCGGCAGTTCGATGTGGCCGGCGCGGTGCAGCATGAGCAGCATGCCGCGGCACACCATGTCGCGCAGCGCGCCGTTGGACTGTCGCCATTGCCAGGCCTCGCAGAGCTTGGCGGATAGCGTGCGACGGCTTGCGCCCGGGTGCGCGGCGATCAGTTCGCGTATGGAGCGCAGGTCTTCGCTCGAGATGGCCCGGCCCCGGTAGGTGATGAGCTCTGTCATCAGCAGCAGTATGAACCGGCTGATTCTGGAACGCAAGGGAAAAATGAGGTTCGCGGTTACTTATTTCAATGTGTTCACTCGCCGCCACATCGGCGCCGCGCGGACCCGCGCCACATCCCCGGCGGCGAACAGCAGCAACGCTTCGTAGGCTTCCAGTTGTTTGGCGGCGTGGTCGGATTCCGGCCACCAAACGAAGCGCCCTTTCGACAGTCGCTTCTGTGCCAGCCAGTAGCCCTGACCGTCGTAATTTAGGAGACGGATCGTGGTCCCGCTCCGGCTGCGGAAGACAAATACGCAGCCGGAGAAGGGATCTTCGGCGAGCTTCTCCTGACAGAGCCGGACTAGGCCGTCGATACCCTTTCGTCCGTCGACGGGCTCGACGGCGACCAGCACACGCATCTGCGCCGTGATCTGAATCACTGTTCCGTACCGCGCCAAGCGCGCAGTAACGCGGTCCAATCCGGAGCGGTGCTGGCCGGCCAATGGATGCGCATCTTGTCGCCGCGGGTGGATTCGAATTCAATCAGGCACTTTTCCGGTTGCGCCGCCGGCGGTGCGATGAGTTCGACGAAAACCGGTTGGGAGTTAGCGGGGCGCTGGCTGGCAACGCCGCCGCCTACTCTCTTCTTCAATCCCATATAGTCCAGCCGCAATGCCTGTGCGACGGCGTAGACACCATGCTCGCCTGCCAGTGCCGCTGCGGCCTCCCAGATCGACTCCGGCAGCTTTGCCCGCCTTGGTTGCGAACGGCGATACTCCTCCAGTTCGCGCTGCATTTGCACGATTGACTCCGCTACCGGCTTCCTCTCTTTTCGGTTCATCTCCGGTCGCCTCCCAGCGACTCTTTGAACCTAACTATCGCGCCCGTTTGTTGTCACGCAGGCTTGCCGAAAGGACACCATTCATTTCATCTTGGGGCCCGGGCGAACGAATGTTGTTACACTGCTTCGCCGGGTCATCTAGAAGTCCAGCTGCCGCCTTGATAGCCATGGTAGCCAAAGAGCCGG
>VGEV01000282.1 GCA_016869175.1 Alphaproteobacteria bacterium | reverse complement strand
AGCAGTCTCGGTTACCGACCGCCGGCGCCGGAAGCCGCGACGCCGCCATTGCCGCCTTCCGGTTCCGCTTCGCTCCACCTACAGCCGCCAATCGCGAAGGAGGCCACGATGCACTAACATTCTGATCAGACCACTCGGTGGGGGCCGATCACGCCCGCGGCACCGCTAGCCCCTTGCGCGCTTGACCCGCGCGCGGCGGGGCTTAGAACCCCCGCCTTACCAGCCCAGGAGAGAGCCCATGAACATGACTATACCGGTCGCCGCCATCGCGCTGTTGCTTGGATTCGCTGCGGCGTCGCTCGCCCAGCATCGCCAGCACGGCCACGGCGCGGCGCCGTCGCACGGCGACACGCCCTCGACCGTGGCCTTCAAGGAGGTGGCCACGCGCATGCACCGCGACATGGACATTGCCTACACCGGCGACGCCGACCGGGACTTCGTCGCCGGCATGATCCCGCACCACCAGGGCGCCATCGAGATGGCGCAGGTGCTGCTGCGCCACGGTAAGGAACCGGAGATCCGCATGCTCGCGCAGGAGATCGTCGGCGCGCAGGAGAAGGAGATCGCCTGGATGAAGGCCTGGCAGGCGCGTCAGCGCTGACCGCGGCGACCGCAGGGGCGCGCGCAAGGCTGGCGGGGCCAAGTATCCGACTTCAGATTATTAAGGACAGAACGAGGCGGGTATTCGTGGGGGCTTCGTCCCATCTCTGTTTTCAGTATAGGCGGTTGCTTTGCGGTGCAGCAAGCGGTGGTACTCGATTGTCCTGAGCTTGATCGCTTCCCTGCTTTCCAGAATGGCTTGGCCGCGTCCGGATAGACGCTGGCCGTTGTGATATCGTGCTGCTCGTTCGCCGGCAACGCGGTGCGTCTGCGGTTGTACGCGCTGGCCTACAATCTCGTCGACTTCATGCGGACGCTGGCCTTGCCCGAGGCCGTCGCGCAATGGTCGCAAACCAGCCTGCGCGAGAACCTGGTGAAGATCGGCGCCAAGGTCGTGCGCCGCGCCCGCTACTCTGTCTTCCAAATGGCCGAGGTCGCGATGCCGAGAGAACTGTTCGCGCAAATCCTGCGGAGGATCGACGGACTGCGACCACGAGAGCCGACACCATGCTGACGGCAGGAAGCGGGCGCGCAAAACTGGCGACAGGCGAAGTGCGCCCGCACTGTGACAAGACAGGCCACAATCGCACGTCTGGGGTGCTGCATATCGGTCAAGACGACGATTCTGCTGCGACGGACGATATTGCTACGCGCTTACTCCTTCCGAGAAGACCAGGGCCAAGCTATTCTGCCGTCAATCAGGAACAGATGGGCTGCCTATCTGGAAAATGTCGGCTTCCTATACTCGAACGTGAACAAATTCATCCGCATAACGATCACTTCGATGCTTTTTCTTGTGACGCTGCTCTCCAGCGGGACTTACGCGCAGCGGGGTGAGTTCCGCGAAAGGGGCGGCGAATCCAACCGGAACTGGATTCAGGAAACCGGGCTGCAGCCGGTGTTTCCGGCCGGCTATCAATGCCCAAAAATCACCTCAGCCTTTGCCGCCACCACCGATGGCCGCGGCAACCGGCGTGATCCCGCCATTCACGGCGGCAAGCATGGCGGCGTGGATATCGGTTTCGATGTCGGCCATCCG
>VGEV01000281.1 GCA_016869175.1 Alphaproteobacteria bacterium | reverse complement strand
TGCATCGACACGCCACCGCAGACCAAATAGACCCCGCCACAGCACCCAATCCGCAGGCTGGGCCGCAGGCCATGCCCTCATCGGCGATGCTTCGTCGTCAATGATGGGGTTCTTCGAGGTGTCCGCGCGGCGGGGGGCCGTAAGGTTTAGCGCCTGCGGGCGCGGAGGGCGGCGATATAGCGCGCCGGTTCGTCGCCCGCGTAGGCGGCGGCAAGCGCGTCGATGCCGGCGAGGATGGCCCGGTCGAGCGGCCCGGCTTCCCACTCGGCGATCAGCGCCTTCTGCAGGCGTATGGCCTGCGGCGCGGCCGCCAGGATGTCGGCCGACCACTCCGCGACCGCCGCATCGAGCTCCGGCGCCGGCACCACCCGCCCGACCAGGCCCATGGCCAGCGCCTCTTGCGCGCCATAATTGCGGGCAAGATAGACGATCTCGCGCGCCTTGCCCCAGCCGACCAGACACGGCAGCAGCGCCGCCTCGACCACCGAGGGCAGGCCAACCCGCACCTCTGGCATGCCGAACACCGCGTTGTCGGCGGCGATGCGCAGATCGCAGGCGGCGGCGATCTCCAGACCGGCACCCAGGCAATAGCCGTTGATCCGCCCCAGCACCGGCACCGGCAGCGCCCGGATGCCGGCACAGACGCCGTGCACCGCGGCGATGAAGCCGCGCGCGCTAGCCCGATCGAGGCCGGCCAGGTCGTTGAGATCGGCGCCGCCGATGAACGCCTTGTCGCCCGCCCCGGTCAGCACCGCCAGCCGCAGTCGGGCATCCTGCTTCAGTTCCGCGAAGGCTTCGATCAACTGCTCCGCCGCCTCGCGGCTCAACGCATTGCGCTTTTCCGGCCGGCGCAAGGTGATGCGCGCCACGCGACCTTCCGGGCATTCCTGCAGTTCGATGGCGACCAACGCCGTGCTCATGCTCGTTCCCCGCCTGTCCGCTACCGGGTTGCTGCTTGCCGTCCCATATTAGGTGGATGACACGGCGGCTCCGACAGCGGCAAGGACGCTGGCTGCGCCATGGTGGCGTGCCCGCCTTGGCGGCGGGGCTCGCTGCCGGGCCGGCCCTGGCCCAGGCGCCGGTGGGTGCGGCTCCGTCTCCCTCACCCTCATCGCCGCCGCCCGCGGTGGCCGACCAGTTTCGCGACTTCTGTCGCAATCGACCGGCCGGCTGTCACGACAATTACGTCGGCCAGTCCGATCGTTTCCTCAGCGACCGAGCGACCCGCGCGCTGGACGAGGAACGCTTGCGTCAGCAGCAACAATTGTCGCAGCCACCGCAGCGTTAGACGAACCATTCCTTGGCGTTCAGGATGGCGTCATCGGGATAGGCACAAACCGGCATCCACCGGATGACCGGCTCTTGGGGGCAAGATTGACGCCTAGGTCATGAACTCATAAATGGGATTCCCAAAGTTGGCGAAGGGTGATTCAAGGGTCCTCGAGGAGGGTCGAGGATGCCTGCGCGCCGCTACGAGATCACGGACTGCGAATGGTCGATCCTACAGCCGCTGTTGCCGAACAAGCCGCGCGGGGTTCCAAGAAGTGGACCCCGGTTTTGGGACCAGGGGCTTGAGTGGAGCCGCGTTCTGATCCGTCATTGTGACGGAGGGAGCGATGGCGAAGACAAGACGGAAGTTTGATGCGGCATTCAAGGCGAAGATCGCC
>VGEV01000280.1 GCA_016869175.1 Alphaproteobacteria bacterium | reverse complement strand
CTCGCCATGCTGGCCGTGCCCAGCACGGCCGCCTTCTGGTCGGCGGTGCTGGGCCTGCCGCCCGCCATCGCCGCCGCTTCCGTGGTGGCCGAGGACGCCACCGCGCAAGTCGCCCTGCAACGCCAGCCGCTGCGCACCGAAATCCACATCAACGGCTATCTCAATGGCTGGGTGCCGTTCATGCTGGTGCACCAGAAGCTGGGCGCGCTGGGCGCCCTTCTGCACCCCGCGCCGGAGGCGGTGCTGGTGGTCGGCTTCGGCTCGGGCGGCACGCCCTACACCGCCGGCCTCAATCCCGCGACCCGGATGGTGGAGGTGGTGGAGATCGCGGCGCCGGTCTACCAGGCGCATCGCGAAGCCTCGGCGCGCGGCTTTGGCCTGCCGCCGGGCGGGCTGTTCGCGGATCGGCGCTTCCGCCTGCTGCTGGACGACGGCCGCCGGCACCTCGCGGCCGGCGGCGGGCGCTACGACGTGATCGAATCGGATCCCCTGCTGCCGCGCAGCGCGCGCAGCGGCATGCTCAACTCGGTGGAGTATTTCCGCCTGCTCCAGCGCCACCTGAAGCCGGGCGGACTGGCGGTGCACTGGCGTTCCACTCAGCGCGTCGAGCACAGCTTCCGCCAGGTGTTCGCCCATGGCCTCGTCGTCGGGCACGCGCTGATCGGCAGCGATGCGCCGATCGCCTTCGATGCCGGCCGGATCGAGCGCCTGCTGGCGGAGCCGGCGGTCGCCGCCTATCTCGGGCGGCTCGGCATCGATGCCGGGCAGCTTGGCCAGGAACTGCTGGGCGAAAAGCACGAAGCCTGGACGCCGGCCGAGGCCGCGCCGCCCCAGGCCCATCTGCTCAACACCGACCTGCATCCGCGCGACGAGTTCTTCCTCAACAACCCGGACCTGCGGTTCTAGGCCGCCATGGCGAGCAGGCGCGGTGGCGCGTTCGGCCGGGAGTTCGCTGTCTATGCCGGCGGGTTGGCGCTGGCGCATGGCATCAGCGCCGTCTCGGCGCTGATTTTCGTCAACCTGCTGACGCCGGCCGACTATGGCACGCTGGCGGCCGTGACCAGCCTGGCCGCCTGGGCGGTGGCGCTGGCCAGTTGGGGGGCGGGCGAGACATTCGGCCGGTTCCTCGGCCTGGCGGCGGCGGACAAGCGGCGGCCGCTGGTCGGCGCCTGGCTCGCCCTGCTGCTCGGCTCGCTCGCCCTGCTGCTCGCACCGGCGCTGTCCGCCGCCGGCTGGTTGGCCGGCATCCTGCTGGCCAGCGGCGCGCTGGCCTTGCCGCTGTCGTTGGCGCTGGTCGCCCAGGCGCTGGGCTGCCTCAACGAGCAGCTCGCCCTGCTGCTCCGTTTCGCTTTCCGGCCGTTCGCCTTCGCCGGCGCGCAGGTCTTCGCGGCGGCCGGCATTGCCGGCGTGGCGCTGGCGCTGCTGTTGCTCGATTTCGGCCTGGTCGGCGTGCTGTGGGCCTATCTTGCCAGCGGTCTTGGCACCTTGGCCCTGTTGCTGGCCTTGGCGCGCAAGACCGTCAGCTTCCGCGCCGACCCAGCCACGCTCGGCGCGCTGGCACGCTATGGCTTGCCGCTGGTGCCAGCCGCCCTGTTATGGCTGGGCCTTGGCGCCGCCGACCGGCTGTTGCTGCTGAACGTCTCGGCCAACGAAGCCGGCCTTTACGCCACCGCCGCCAAGCTCGCGCTGGTGGCGGGCCTGGTCAGCACGGCCTTCGAACTCG
>VGEV01000279.1 GCA_016869175.1 Alphaproteobacteria bacterium | reverse complement strand
CGGCCACCTCGGCCGCTATCGCCAAGCCGTAGCCCGTCGCGCCGATCTCGTCGAGCGGGATGCCGCCCAGTACCCGCGGCAGGCCGACCGCGCGGCCGATCTCGTCCCGTATCCAAGCCATCGCCTCTTCGTCGGTCCCCATGTCGGGACCGACGATGTAGTCCCGCAGATGGCGGATCGCCCGGGCGAAGGCGCGCAGCAGCCGTTCCTTGTCGCCAAGCGGCATCGCCGAATTGCCGAAGATCACCGATTTGCCCCCGCCATGCGGCAGGCCGGCCGCGGCGTTCTTCAGGGTCATGGCCCGGGCCAGGCGGATGCATTCGTCGCGGCTCACGTTAGGGGCCATCCGACAGCCGCCGATCGCCGGTCCGGCCGCCGTGTTGTCGATCGCCACGATGGCCCTCAGGCCATGGCGCGGATCATGCAGTTCGACGACCTTCTCCGGCCCCAGCGCGTCAGCCTCGATGAAGCTCGCGGTCGCTTCGGGCATGGCCTCGTCCTAGGTTGTCTGTTCCAGGGCGGCGATCAGCGCGCGCAAGAACCGCGCGGCCTCGGCGCCGCTGATGGCGCGGTGATCGAACGTCAGCGACAACGGCAGCGTTCGCCGGGCCTCCAGGCCGCGCGCCGTCACGCGGGCGCAGGGCGCGATGCGGCCGGCGCCAACGATTGCGACCTGCGGCGGCACCACCACCAGAGCGGCATGCCGGCCGGCGATGCCGCCGAAATTGGACAGCGTGATGCTGGGGCCGCGCAGGTCTTCCGGGCCGGCGCGGCGCTCGCGCACCGCGCTCACCGCCGCCGCCAGTCGCTGGCGCAGTGTCGCCTGGTCGGCGGCCGCGCAGTCGCGCAGCACCGGCACGATCAGGCCGTCGACGGTATCCACCGCGATCCTGACATCGACCTTGGCATTGCGCCGCCAAGCCAAGCGCTGGCCATCGAAACTGGCATTGAGCGCTGGCTCCGCCGCGACGGCGGCGGCGATGGCCGCGACCAGGCGCAGGGTCACCTCCGGCTCGGCCGGCCAGCCCTCGACATCAGCCTCGTCGTGCACCGTCGCAGGCACCACCTCGGCTCCGGCACGGGCCATGTTGCGCGCCATGCTGCGGCGCACGCCGGCGAGGGCTTCCCAGCCCTCGGGCAATGCGGCCGACAGAGCGGCGGCGGCTGCCACGTCGGCGCGGGTGATGCTGTCTTCCGGCCCGCTGCCGACGCAGGCTGCCAGGTCGACGCCAAGCTTGGCGGCGAGCGCCCGCACCGCCGGAGCGGCCCGCACGGCTGTCGCGCGCGCCAGCGCCACGATCGCTGCCGGCGACGCCGGTTCCAGCCGGCCGACGACCGTGCCGGCGTCCTCCCCCGCCACCGCCTCGGTCTCGATGTCGACCAGCGGCGCGCCGACCACGACCTGCTGCCCCTCGCCGACATGCAGGCGCAGGATGCGCCCGGCCCAAGGTGCCGGAACCTCCACCACCGCCTTGTCGGTCTCGACTGCCACCAGCGGCTGGTCGGCTCCGACCCGGTCGCCGACCGCGACATGCCAGTGCACCACTTGGGCCTCATGCAGGCCCTCGCCGATATCCGGCAGGTGGAACGTCTTCATGCGTAGGCAACCGGACACCTCGAAGAACCCCATCATTGACGACGAAGCATCGCCGATGAGGGCATGGCCTGCGGCCCAGCCTGCGGATTGGGTGCTGTGGCGGGGTCTATTTGGTCTGCGGTGGCGTGTCGATGCAGTG
>VGEV01000278.1 GCA_016869175.1 Alphaproteobacteria bacterium | reverse complement strand
CGTCGGCCATGGCGGGCGTGGCGCCTCCCTGCTCTCGTGAAGGACCGGCTTAGACAACCAAATCCTGAACGAAATCAGTGAGCTATGCTACACCCGCCGCACCGATACGGCCCGCGTCACGGATAATCCAGATTAGCGCCGGCGGCGGCGCAGCAGGCCCAAACCGGCGAGCCCCAGGCCAAACATCGAGAGCAGCGCCGGTTCCGGCACACGGTCGCCGTTGACGGTGCCCCAGATGCCGTCATTGCCGCAAATGCCGGTGCCCCAGAAGATGTCGAACGGATTGTCGCCGATGCCGCTGGCGTCGAACGCCTTGCCGTCCAGCACGATGTTGATGCGCGTGGTGGCGCCGTCCGGGTCCCCGACCAGGGGATTGAAGGAGGTAATTGTCACGTCGCCAAGCTCGGTTCCCGCGTTCGGACCGGCTGTTGGAATCTTCACCGGCAGCTTGAAGCCGTTGCCCGTGGCATCCCCCACCAGGCAGTTGACCGCCGCTGCTGATCCTGACGCTCGTCGCCGCCCTCTGCTTCGCCTTTGCCCGCCTGCTGGCCCGGCCGCGCTTCGATCGCCTGGCGCTGCTGGTACTGATGAACTACCTGTTGTGGCTGACGAGCGGCATCGTCACCGGCACCTTCAGCCCCACCGACCTGATCGCGCCCTCATTCTACGACCGCGACGGTCGCGTCTTCATTTGCTACGCACCGTTGCTGATCTTTGCCGCGCTGCAGGCCCGGCCGCGCGACTGCGAGACGCTGCTTGGCTGTGTGAAACTGCTGGTGGCGATCTCCGTGCCACTCTACCTCGTCTGGCTGGCCACCGGCACGCCACTGCTGTCCGGCTCGCGCGAGCGGCATTTCTTCGGCTTCCTGACTTCGCATACCGGCGCGGGCACCTATTTCGGCTTCCTGGCGGCCTTCCTGCTGCTCTACGCGGCCGAGTACCGCGATCGTTGGGCCCTGCTGCTGGGGCTGTGCGCGTTGCCGCCCATCGACGGCGCCGCATCGCGCGCCACAGCCGTGGCGCTGGCGGTGGTGGCGCTCTGGTACATCCTGCTGAAGCGCAATTGGCGGCTCGCCGCCTATATCGGTGGCGGCGGAGCCGCCGTCGCCCTGCTGCTGCTGGTGGCCGATGCCACCATTTCCGAACGCCTGATGAAGATTTTCTCTCCCGATCTGTGGAGCGAAATATTCCGCATTGCCTCCAACAGCAATTGGACACCTCGAAAACCTCTGGCGTTGAGGGTCGCGGGTTGATTCTCTGACCTCTGGCGATGGCCGGAGGCGGGGATGGCGGGACAGGCTGGTTTCTTCGACACGGACGAGCGGCTGGCGTGGCTGTCGGCGGCGGGGGACCCGCTGGAGCGGCTGGCGAAGGTGGTGGACTTCGAGCTGTTCCGCCCTGATCTCGAGGCGGCGGTGCCGCGCACGGACCGCTCCAAGGGCGGGAGGCCGCCATACGACGCGGTGTTGATGTTCAAGGTGCTGGTTGTGCAGACGCTGTACACGCTGTCCGACGATCAGGCCGAGTATCAGATCCGGGATCGGCTGTCGTTCATGCGCTTTGTCGGGCTGGCGCTGCACGATGCCGTGCCGGATGCCAAGACGATTTGGCTCTACCGCGAGCAACTCGTTCGGACTGGTGCCTTCGACCGGCTGTTCGCCCGGTTCGATGCGGCGCTACGGGAGAAGGGCTATCTGGCGATGGGTGGGCAGATCGTCGATGCCACTGTCGTCGAGGCGCGCCGCCCCCGGCTCACGCGCGA
>VGEV01000277.1 GCA_016869175.1 Alphaproteobacteria bacterium | reverse complement strand
GCACGCGGGCGAACTCCTCCGCATCCCTGGTGAAGCCGCAGGCGGCGACGAACAGGCCGATATCGTCGTCGTGCAGCACGCCGACGAAGGAGCGCAGCCGCGCGATGTCGACGAGGCCGGCGCCTTACGTCACCTGCACCTTGAGCCGCCGCGCGGTGGCGCCGAGGGGATCGCGTAAGCCGACGATATCGACCCCGCCATCCTTCCCCGGCCCGGCAATCCACGGCACGTACCAGCCCAGCCCCCGCAACAGGTCCGCCACCAGGCGCTGAAACTCATAGGCGCTCATCCTCCCGATATGGGCACGAATCTGCTCCTGCGCCCGGTCCCGCGCGGCGGTGCAGGTCAGCGCGTCGGGGGCAGGCCCCTCACCCATCGCCGCCGCCAGCATCGGCAGGGGATCGCCCAGCGCCGAAGGAGCCGGCACCGGTGCCTCGGTCCCGCCGCCGAGAAGCGCCTGCCGCGCGTTCTTGATCCGCGTCGCGGTGCGGATAAAGACCCCGCCGTCGGTGAACTCGCGGAGAGCCTGCAGGCCCGCAGGCGTCACCCGCCACAACCCGTGGCGCTTCACCAGCCAGCCGGCGCGCACGAAATTCGCCGTGGCGAAGCTGATCAGCGCGTCGATGCGCTTGCCGCCCGTGGAGGCGTAGATGCCGGCTTCGTGCTCGGAGAGCGTGATGCTATCGAGCAGCCGCGCCACCGCCACGTCGCGCGGCAACCCCTCCGGATGCGGGATCAGAATCTCGAACAGCTTGCGCATGTGCTCGCCCATGCGCTGTTGCACCGGTCCGTAAGCATTGGCCATGGCCATACCCCGTTAATACATTACGTCTGGAACATGGGGATGGCCCGGGCTTCCGTCCAGAATGACAAATGTCTATAGACATTTAGTCTATTTAAGTCGTTGGAAACGGCCGGAGAATTTTTGTGGCGAGATTGAGGCAGAGAGCTGTCCTCAGCGCCGCTCTTCTATTGTCATGCTCGGTAAGGCGCCGGGCGTCGCCCTCGCCGATGACCCGAGCCTCCATCCGGATGGGCCCTCGGGTCTTCGCCCAAGGGCGACAGAAAAAGAGTATGATCCACCAGCCGCCTTCCTGCGTAGGGGCGTCGTGTCCATGAAAAGACTTCTCTTCGCCTATCTCCTGACCGGCGCCGTGCTGCTGCCGCTGGATTTCCTCTGGCTGCGCTATGTCGGCCAGGGCTTCTACCGCGACCGGCTGGGCGACCTGCTGGCACCGGAGGTCAACCTGCCGCCGGCCATCGCCTTCTATCTGCTCTATCTCGTCGGCGTCGTGGTCTTCGTGGTGCAGCCGGCGCTGGAGGGCGGCTCGTGGCTCAGCGCGCTCCTCTACGGCGCGCTCTTCGGCTGCATCGCCTACGCCACCTATGACCTGACCAATCTGGCGACGCTGCGCGGCTGGCCGCTTTCAGTGACCCTGCTCGACATCGCCTGGGGTGCATCGGTGACGGCGATCTCGGCCGCGATCGCGGCCTGGTTGCTGCTGCACGTCGATTGACCGGGATCAGCCGCTGAGGTTCGGCCGGCCGTCGTCGCTCGGCTGCGACCCGTAGTAGAGGGCGGAGATCCCCGCCCAGTAGGTGGCGGCGCGGCACATCGGGCAGGCCCGCGAAGAGCCGTACATCGCCGTACCCGAGAGGTCGCGCGTACCCAGCCGGCGGGCCGCGTCGCGGATCGCCTCCATCTCGGCATGGGCCGTGGGGTCGCGGTTGACCACGACGCGGCTCGGCGCCTCGCCGACGATGCGGCCCTCTTTGGCGATCACCGCGCCG
>VGEV01000276.1 GCA_016869175.1 Alphaproteobacteria bacterium | reverse complement strand
GGCCAAGCAGGCCGGCGCCGATGCGATCAAGTTCCAGAGCTATACGCCCGCGCGCTATGCCTCCGCGTCCGATCCCGCGCGGCTGGAGCGGGTCGGCCGGTTCGCACTCGACGAGGCAACGCACCGTCGCCTGGCAGCGGAAGCGGCGCGGCTGGGCATCGTGTTCTTTTCCACCGCGGTATCGGAAGACGTCGTGCCGTTGCTGGCCGAGCTTTGTCCCGCCATCAAGATCGCCAGCGCCGACCTGACCTTCGAGCCGGTGGTGCGGGCGGCGGCGCGCACCGGCAAGCCGGTCATCCTGTCGACCGGCCTGGGCACGCCCTGGGAGATCGACCAGGCGGTTGACTGGGTGCGCCAGGAAGTGGGCGCGGCCTTGCCGCAACGGCTGGTGCTGCTGCAATGCGTCGTCGCCTATCCGACGCCCTTGGACCAGGCCAACGTCGCCAGCGTCGGCTTTCTGAAGGATCGCTATGGCCTGACCGTCGGCTATTCCAACCATGTGATCGGGCTGGAGCCGTGTCTGGCGGCCGTGGCGCTGGGCGCCCGTCTCTTGGAGGTGCACGTCACCGACCGGCGCGAGGGCCGTAGCTTTCGCGATCACGAATTGTCGCTGGAACCGGCGGAACTGGCGGAATTGGTGATGCGCGCGCCGAAAGTGGCGGCCAGCCTCGGCAGCTACGGCAAGTCGCGGCAGGCGGCGGAGACGGCGTTGCTGCCGATCGTGCGCAAGGGCGTGGTGGCGGCGCGCGATCTCGGGGCCGGCACAAGGCTTGCGGCAGACGATCTGATGTATGCCCGGCCGGCCACCGAGTTCCCGGCGGCCGAATTGCCAAGGCTGATCGGTCGGCGCCTGACGGTGGCGCTGAAGCGCGGCGAACTGGTGCCGCGCGCCGGCATCGCGGACTAGGCCCAAGGACACGGCGCGCACTATGTGCGGTATTGCCGGAGCCTTCGGGCGCGACGCGCCCGACGAGGCGCGCCTGCGCGCCACGCTCGCCGCCTTGCACCGGCGCGGACCCGATGCCGAGGGCCGCATGCAGGGGCCGCTGGGCGGGCAGCCTTTGACGCTGCTGCACACCCGGCTGTCGATCATCGACCTGGAGCCGCGTGCCAACCAGCCGATGCGGCGGGGTCCGCTTGCCGTCGTGTATAACGGCGAGATCTACAACTACCGGGAAGTGCGGGCCGACCTGGAGGCGAAGGGCGAGCGGTTCGCCACGCAATCGGACACCGAGGTGCTGCTCGCCGCCTGGCAGGCCTGGGGCGCGGCGGCGCTGGATCGCCTGGAAGGCATGTGGGCGTTCGCGCTGGCCGATTTCGCCGCGGGCACGCTGACGCTCGCGCGCGACCGCTTCGGCGAGAAACCGCTCTACCACGCCTGGCGCGACGGCACGCTCTATTTCGCCTCCGAGACGCGCGCGCTGGCGGCCGTGATGGGCGCGGCCTTCGTTCCCGACCCGGCGCAGGTCAAGCGCTTCCTGGTGAATGGCTACAAGGCGCTCTACAAGCAGCCCGCGACCTTCTTCCAGGACGTCCACGAGCTGCCGGCGGGAAGCCGCGCGACGCTGGCGGCGCCCGCTCGGCCCGACCCCTGCCGCTATTGGCGGCTGGCTTTCCGGCCGCGGCGAATGTCGCTGGCCGAAGCGGAGGAGGGGTTCCGCGAACGGTTGCTCCAGGCGGTGGCGCTTAGGCTCAGGGCCGATGTGCCGATCGCCTTCTGTCTTTCCGGCGGCGTCGACTCGGGCGCCCTCGCCGCCGTCGCCCAACGCCTGCACGGCCAACGCATCCACACCTTCTCGATCCTGGACAAGGACGAACG
>VGEV01000275.1 GCA_016869175.1 Alphaproteobacteria bacterium | reverse complement strand
ACTGCGCCGCTCACTGCATCGACACGCCACCGCAGACCAAATAGACCCCGCCACAGCACCCAATCCGCAGGCTGGGCCGCAGGCCATGCCCTCATCGGCGATGCTTCGTCGTCAATGATGGGGTTCTTCGAGGTGTCCAAGAGGCAGAGCACGTCGACGTAATCCTGGCGCTTGTACTTCGGGCCGAAGAATATCTTGCCGAAGTCCTTCAGCGTCCTCTTGATGACCGAGGCGCCGCTGGAAATAAGGAAGGTACCGACCGCGGCGCCGCCAATGATCGTCATCTCGATGGGCAGGGCATGCAGGATGACCCCCATCTTGCCGCCGGCAATGGTATAGCCGCCGAACACACAAAGCATGACGACCGCGATGCCGCCGAAACCGAACATCGACCCTTCCTCCGCACGCAACCGCCCGGCGCCGCCGGCGCGGGATGCCGCCGCGACTGTCGCCGCGGCGCGGTTAGGATCGGGTTAAGCCTGCTTCGGCAGCGAACCGCTAGGCGGCGAGGAAGCCGCTGTCCACCGCCAGGATGTGGCCGGTGACCCGCCGGCTGTCGTCGCAAGCGAGATAGAGCGCGGCCTGGGCGACGTCTTGCGGATCGCAGAAGCCGAGCAGGTGCTGTTCCTCGAACATCGGCCGGTCGGCGCCGGCCTTGGCCTTGGCGATCTGCGCCTCGACCCGCGGCGAACGGGTGACGCCGGGCGCCACCGCGTTCACCCGCACGCCGTCGCGGGCATAGCGAACCGCCAGACTGCGGGTCAGCGCCATCACCCCGCCCTTGGCCGCCGTATAGGCGTCGCGATTGATCATGCCGATCATGCTGACGATCGAGGCGGTGTTGACCACTGCGCCGCCGCCCGAGCGGATCAGCGCCGGAATGCCGAAGCGGCAGCCCAGGAAGGTGCCGTAAAGGTCCAACTTGATCGCCCGCCAGAACTCCTCCAGCGGCACCTCCGGCGCCGGTCCGTCGGCCAGGGTCGAGCCGCCGGCATTGTTGTAAAGAATGTTCAGCCGGCCGAAGGTGGCGAGGGTGCGGTTGATCGCCGCCTCGACGCTGGCCGGCTCGGTCACGTTGGTTTCGAGGAGCAGGGCCTGTCCGCCCGCCTGGTTGGCCAGCCGCACGCTTTCCTCGCCTGCCGCCACATCGCGCTCGGCCACCACCACCGCCGCGCCTTCCGCGGCGAAGAGTTGGGCCGCCGCGCGGCCGATGCCCATGCCCGCGCCCGTGATCAGCGCCACCTTGCCCGCCAGCCGTGCCATGCCCGCCCCCCGCTGCCCCGCCATCGTCTCAGAGCGTCTGGCCGCGAGCAAATCCGCCGTCGCCGGGCTGTCCGGGTTCGCACAGAAGTGAGGCGGGTTGAGTAAGGGAAGGGGTTCTCCGAAGCTCGGGTTGCTGAGACTCGAAGCAAAGGAGAACCCCATGCAGGTGTTTGGCCTGCCCGGTCAGGTTATCAGGAACGCCAAGCTGGCGTCGCGGATCGCGGCGAAGTCCGGCAGTCACGCAGCCGGGATCCGCCTGGCCGCGGTGGCGCGCTGGCGGCAGGCGATGGCGGACGGGCTGAGCGCGGCTCGCGCCGCCCAGGCGGTCGGCGTGCCGCGGGCCAGCCTCTATCGCTGGGAACGGCGGCCCGAGCCGCGCTCCCGGCGACCGAAGCGAGTGCGGGCCAAGAGCTGGACGCCGGCGCTGCTCGCCGCCGTGCACGCGCTCCGGCGCGATCGCCCGATGTGGGGGCGGGCCAAGCTCGGCCCGCTCATGCGCCGCCAGGGCTTCGCCGTCTCCGACGCCACGGTCGGACGGATCATCGCCCATCTCGTCCGGCGCGGCGCGGTCGAAC
>VGEV01000274.1 GCA_016869175.1 Alphaproteobacteria bacterium | reverse complement strand
CACCGGAGGGGGCCGTGGCGCTCCTTCGAGGCCGTCGAGTACGCTACCCTCGAATGGGTCGACTGGTTCAACAACCGGCGTATCCTGGAGCCCATCGGCAACATCCCGCCGGCCGAAGCCGAGGAACACTACTACGCCATGGCAGACCAACCTGCCATGGCCGCGTGACTCAAACGACAATGCCTCCGGGAAACCCGGCGCGGTTCACTCGCCGCATCACGAATCTGGATGCGTGCTTATGAGTCCGTGTCCTAGTCGTCGCGATAGACCCGCTCGCGCCGCTCGTGCCGTTCCTGCGCCTCGAGCGAGAGCGTGGCGATCGGCCGTGCCTCCAGCCGCTTCAGGCTGATCGGCTCGCCGGTCTCCTCGCAATAGCCATAGCTGCCGTCGGCTATGCGCCGGAGCGCCGCGTCGATCTTGGCCACCAGCTTGCGCTGCCGATCGCGCGTGCGGAGCTCGATCGAGCGGTCGGACTCGGCGGAGGCCCGATCCGCGATGTCGGATTCCTGGCCGTTGCTTTCCTGCAAGTGACTCAAGGTTTCTTGCGCGTCCAGCAGGATTTCCTCGCGCCATGCCAACAGCTTGCGGCTGAAATACTCGAGCTGACGCGGATTCATGAAAGGCTCTGCCTCGCGCGGCCGGTAATCAGGCGGCAAGGTGACATCACTCATTCGCCTCACCCCATGCTTACTGCACCCCAGTCTCGGGCGCGGTCTATATATCGACGGGGCATGACCGCTTCAAGTCGAACCGGGCGGGTCGGCCGCGCCGGCCTGCTCGAGCTTGGCGAGCTCGACGGCGGTACGCAGCTCGATCTCCGCCAGCACCTGCGCCAGCCCCGGATCCGTCACCTGCGCGCGCTGCGCCGCCAGCAGGCGGACCAGCCGGGCCAGCGCCGGAGGGGCGATGCGGCCGTCGAGGATGGCCAGCCGCACCGCGTCGAGCCCGTCCAGCAAGTCGCGCCCGCGATGCAGTCCGGCCGAGCGCCCCTGGCCGGCGTCCGGCACCTCTTGCAGTTGCAGCAGTCCCGCCACGGCCGCGGCGGGGACAGCGCTCGCGGCGGGGCCGCTCGAAGCCGGCTCGTGCAAGGGATCGAGTCGGAAGCCGCCGGCCGTGGCCGCGGCGGCCCCCTTGCCGGGGCGCAGCGCGCGCGCCTTGGCCGGGCCGGGCGCTTCGACCTTCACTTGCCAACCGGCGGATGTGTCATGCGGCCTGGGTACAACGCGCACCCTTAAGGCTCGATGAATCCCGGCAGATCCTGCCCGGCGCGGCCTGCAAGGGTTGCCGGGACGGCCGCGGCCGAGCAAATGGAATCAAGCACTTGCCTTGGCATGAGGTTCGCGAGGGAGGCGGTGATGACGCCGTTCCGGTTGCCCCGTCTCCGCCATGCCGCGGCCTGCCTGGTGCTGGCCTGCGGGCTTGCCGGCCTGGCCGTGGCGCCCGCGGCCGCCAGTTCGCGGATCAAGGACATCGCCGAGTTCGAGGGCATCCGCGACAACCTGCTGATCGGCTACGGCTTGGTGGTCGGCCTGAACGGCACCGGCGATTCCTTGCGCAACGCGCCCTTCACCCGGCAGAGCCTGGCGGCGATGCTGGAGCGGCTGGGGGTCAATACGCGCGATGCCACGCTCAACACCCGCAATGTCGCCGCGGTGATGGTGACGGCCGACCTGCCGCCCTTCGCCCGCCAGGGCAACCGCATCGACGTCACCATCAGCGCCCTGGGCGATGCCCCCAGCCTGCAGGGCGGCATGTTGCTGGTGACGCCCCTGCTCGGTGCCGACGGCGAGGTCTACGCGGTCTCGCAAGGTCCGGTCGCCATCGGCGGCTTCAGCGCCGGCGGCCAAGGCGCGACGG
>VGEV01000273.1 GCA_016869175.1 Alphaproteobacteria bacterium | reverse complement strand
CGCGCCCGTGCGAACGATCCAAAGCACCCCTTCGACGAACATGCGGTTGTCCCGCCCGGTCGAGCCGCGTTGCTCGGGCCGGCCGATGATCAGACCCGATATCTTGCTCCATTGCTCGTCGCTCAGCACGAGCCGATCCATGACGCCCAAGGATGCCTCCCGAAAAGCAGCCTTCAATCACGGATCGCGCGATTCGAGACTCCCAAGAGTCCACAGGACCTAGAGCGCGCGGTCAAGGGTGCGGGGCGCGGTTTCGGTCTGGCATGCGGATTGTTGCTGGGCGGGCTCGCCGCCTGGATCATGCCGGCTGACGCCGCCGATCCCATTCGCACCCGGCTTTCGATCGCCACCAACGAGGCGCACCCCTTCTATCCGGGTGCCGTGCGCTTCAAGGAAGCGCTGGAGGCGGCGACCAACGGCGGCATGCTGGTGCAGATCTTTCCCAGCGCCCAGGCCGGCGACGAAGCCGCCAGCCTGCAACTCATCCGCGCCGGCGGCCTGCAATTCGCCGAGCACAGCTCCTCGCTCTCCAGCACGGCCTCCAATGAGCCGGTTGTGCAGGGCTGGTCGCTGCCGTTCCCCTATGCCGATGCGGACGCCGCCTATCGCGCCTGGGACTCCGACCTGGCGGAAAAGAGCTACAGCGCCTACGAGAAGCACGGGTTCAAGTGCCTGGTACGCTGGGATGCCGGCTTCCGCCAATTGAGTTCGATCCGGCCGGTCAACAGTGTCGCGGACGTGCGCGGGATGAAGCTGCGTACACCGGACGGCGCCGTCTATTTCAGCACCTGGAAGGCGCTAGGCGCGGTGCCTACGCCGATGGCCTTCACCGAACTCTATACCGCGTTGCAGACCGGCGTGGTCGAGGGCACCGAACTGCCGGTGCAGGTCATCGACTCGGCCAAATTCTATGAAGTCCAGAAGCACTTCGCCGAGATCAACTACATGAACGACCCGATCTGCTTCAGCGTCTCGTTGAGTTTCTTCAAGTCGCTGACGCCCGCCCAGCAGCAGGCGGTCGTGCACGCGGCCAAGGAATCGGCAATCGCCGAGCGCAAGGCGGCTCGCGACAGCTTCGACCGGGCGCTGCAGCGGGTGACGGCGGCCGGGCTCAAGGCAAGCCGCCCAGATCCGGCCGAGTTCCGCAAGGCCATCGCGCCGGTTTATGATGACTATTATCAGAAGGCTGGCCAGGAAGGTCGCGCTTTGGTGGAAGGCATCCTGGCGTTGACCAAGCGGCCGTAGGCGCCAGCCGCCGGCGGCGACCGTCTCCGTGTCCGTATCGAAGCCGTCGCCGGGCGTGCCGCATGGCCGGCTGGGTCGCGGGCTGGCGGCGTTGCCAAGCGGACACCTCGAAAACCTCTGGCGTTGAGGGTCGCGGGTTGATTCTCTGACCTCTGGCGATGGCCGGAGGCGGGGATGGCGGGACAGGCTGGTTTCTTCGACACGGACGAGCGGCTGGCGTGGCTGTCGGCGGCGGGGGACCCGCTGGAGCGGCTGGCGAAGGTGGTGGACTTCGAGCTGTTCCGCCCTGATCTCGAGGCGGCGGTGCCGCGCACGGACCGCTCCAAGGGCGGGAGGCCGCCATACGACGCGGTGTTGATGTTCAAGGTGCTGGTTGTGCAGACGCTGTACACGCTGTCCGACGATCAGGCCGAGTATCAGATCCGGGATCGGCTGTCGTTCATGCGCTTTGTCGGGCTGGCGCTGCACGATGCCGTGCCGGATGCCAAGACGATTTGGCTCTACCGCGAGCAACTCGTTCGGACTGGTGCCTTCGACCGGCTGTTCGCCCGGTTCGATGCGGCGCTACGGGAGAAGGGCTATCTGGCGATGGGTGGGCAGATCGTCGATGCCACTGTCGTCGAGGCGCGCCGCCCCCGGCTCACGCGCGA
>VGEV01000272.1 GCA_016869175.1 Alphaproteobacteria bacterium | reverse complement strand
AACTCGGCGCCGGTCTTGCTGAGCGGCACGAAGCCCAGCTCGTCGATGATCAGCAGCTTGTGGCTGGCCAGTTGCTTTTGCAGGCGCAACAGCCGCCGCTCGTCGCGGGCCTCCATCAACTCATGCACCAAGGCCGCGGCGGTGGTGAAGCCGACGGCGAGTCCCTTCTGGCAAGCGGCCAGCCCCAGGCCCAGGGCGACATGGGTTTTGCCCGTGCCGCTGGGGCCGAGCGCGATGACGTTCTCCCGCCGCTCGATCCATTCGCACCGCGCCAGCTCCAGCACCTGGATCTTGTTGAGGCTGGGGATCGCCTTGAAGTCGAAGCTGTCCAGGCTTTTGACCGTCGGGAACTTCGCCGCCTTGATCCGACGCTCGACCATCCGCCGTTCACGGTCGATCATCTCCAGTTCCACCAGCCGGGCGAGGAACCGCACATGGTCCAGCCCCTCGGCGGCGCATTGCCGGGACAGCTTCTCGTATTCCCGCAGGAAGGGCGGCAGCTTCAGCATCTTGAGCTGATGCGCCAGAAGCAGCTTGGGGGCGTCGGTCATGCCGAAGCTCCCGACACCAGGCACATGTAGCTGGCCGCCGAGGTCCTGGCGACCTTGGCCCGCGGCAGATACGGATAGACCTCCAGGTCGAGCTTCGGCGGGCGCTGCTCCACCTGGCACAGCACCAGGTGCTTGATGGCGTCAAAACCCACCGCGCCCAGGCGCAACGCGTTCTTCACCGCGACGTGGAGGTCCGCCAGCTCGAAGCTCTCCAGCAACCGCAGAACCTGGACGTATTCCCGCCGGCCGGCCTTGATCATCCGCGCTTCCATCAGCCGACGCAGGGTCTGGAACTCCGCCGGCAGCTCCCATTTGGCCAGCGGCGCCGCCTGATCCAGCGCGCCGATCTTGCGCTCCAGCAGGGCCAGGTAATGCACCGGCTCGAACACCAGGTCCTCGCGGTCATAGCACCGGGGATGGCGGGCGATGATCTCCCCGCCGCAGCCGATCACCACCTGATCCACATAGCCCCGAACCCAGACATCCTGGTAGCCATAGGCGACCGGCACGGAATAATCGTTGGTCTCATAGCGCACCAGCGACTGCGAACTGACCTGCCCGGTTGCCTGATCGCAGGCATCGAAGGCCACCTCCGGCAGCGCCGTCATCGCCGCCAGGTCCCGCTGCAGCCGCTGGCCGATCGTCTCGTCATGGCCGCGCAGCGTCTCGGCCTGACGCTTGCGGCATTGCTCCTCCAGCCACAGGTTGAAGGCGTCCCAGGAGGCAAAGCGCGGCAGCGGCACCATCAGGTTCCGCCGGGCCCAGCCCACCAGGCCCTCGACGCTGCCCTTGTCGTTGCCCTTGTCCGGACGGCCATAGCGGTCGCCGATCACGTAGTGCGACAGCAAGCCGCTGAACAGTCGCGCCCGTTGGCGCGTCCCGTCCGGCAGAATGCGTGCCACCAGGCAGCGGTCGTTGTCGTACAGCACCGACCGCGGCACCCGGCCGAAGAACGCAAAGGCGTGCACATGGCCGTCCATCCACGCCTCGGCCGTCGCCGCAGGGTAGGCCCGCAGGTAAATCGCATCGCTGTGTGGCAGGTCCAAGGCAAAGAAGTGGGCCTTCTGCTCGACCCCGCCGATCACCACCGTGGCTTCGCCAAAATCCGCCGGGGCATTCCCAGGTGCGTGGTCCAACGGCACGAACATCTCCCGGCGCCGCCCGCGAGGACGCCATCGCCGTCACCCAGGCGATCGTTGCCCGCCCACGCATCGCCGGGTCGGGCCAGGAAGCCGGCATCGGCCGCCTGGCGCTCGATGCCGCGGCCGGTCTCGGCGTCAGCGTCGGCGACGCCGCGAACCGGATCGCCGACCTCTATCAAAAAGGCGTTCCGGCCCTCAAGGCGCTGGACGACCAGATCAACTTCCTGACGGCCTCCGAGCGT
>VGEV01000271.1 GCA_016869175.1 Alphaproteobacteria bacterium | reverse complement strand
CAGCTTGGCGTTCCTGATAACCTGACCGGGCAGGCCAAACACCTGCATGGGGTTCTCCTTTGCTTCGAGTCTCAGCAACCCGAGCTTCGGAGAACCCCTTCCCTTACTCAACCCGTCTCACTTCTGTACGAACCCGGACAGGCCGGCGCCTGCGTTGAAACCCGAATGCCGTTCGGATAAGGCTTGGCGGACGGATGCATCTCTCGTCCAAGGCGCCTCTCACCCCTTCGCGACCAGCAAGCGCGCAGCAGCAGGACGGCCGACCGTGATGGCGTTTTATCCCCACGTGCAACCGGTGCGCCTGCCTGAGGCGGCAAGGCCGGTGTTGCTGGTGGTGGTCGACACGGAAGAGGAGTTCGACTGGACCAAGCCGCTCGATCGGCAATCCACCTCGGTCTCGGCCATGGACCATATCGAGCGGGTGCAGTCGATTTTCGACGAATTCCAGGTCAAGCCGGCCTATGTGGTC
This sequence comes from Alphaproteobacteria bacterium, assembly GCA_016869175.1. Classification (GTDB taxonomy): domain Bacteria; phylum Pseudomonadota; class Alphaproteobacteria; genus VGEV01. The sequence goes on along the minus strand of VGEV01000271.1, from coordinate 1,488 downwards.
GACTATCCAGTGGCAACCCAGGAACAGGGCTACCGACCGCTGCGCCGCTTCCTGGATAGCGGTCGGGCGGAGATCGGCGCGCATCTGCAACCTTGGGTGTCGCCGCCGCACGACGAGACGGTCAACAGCTACAATTCCTACCCCGACAACCTGCCGGCGGAGCTGGAAGCCCGCAAATTGCAGGTGCTGACCGAGGCCATCGCCGAACGCTTCGGCCGGCGTCCGACGATATACAAGGCCGGACGCTATGGGTTCGGCCCCAATACCGCCCGCGCGTTGGATACGCTTGGCTACGAGATCGACTTGAGCCCGACACCGCCCTACGACATGCGCGCCGATGCCGAATTGGCGCTGTTCCTGGAGCGTATTCGCGGCTTCTTCGGCCACTTCCTGGGTGCTTGGCAAGGCCGCAGCATGACGCCCAGCGAGCTGCGGGCGCACCTCCAGTCGGGCGGATGACACAGCAACGGACGAAACCCATGCAATTGCAGTTGAACGGGCGCACCGCGCTGATCACCGGCGCCAGCGCCGGCATCGGCCAGGGCATCGCGCGCGTGCTGGCGCTGGAAGGCGTGCGGCTGGCGCTTACCGCGCGACGGGCCGAGCCGATGCGCGCGTTGGCTGACAGCCTGACCCAGCAGGGCCTGGCACAGCCGCTGGTGGTGCCGCTCGACATCACCCAGGCCAACGCCTCCCAGCGCCTGGCGCAGGCGGTGCTGGGCCAGCTCGGCCGGCTCGACATCCTGGTCAACAACGCCGGCTCCTCGCGCCCCACGACACCGGTTTCCGACGACGCGTTGTGGGACGAAGCGATGGCGCTCAACTTCAGCTCGGTCCGGCGGGTGACGGAGGCCTTCCTGCCCGGCATGCGGGCGCAGAAGTGGGGCCGTATCGTCAACATCACCGGCACCATGGAGCCGCTGGCAACCAACGCCTCGGCGGCGGCCAAGTCGGCGACGCATGTCTGGGCCAAGGGGCTGTCGCGCGATCTCGCGCGCGACAACATCACCGTCAACTGCATTCCACCCGGGCGCATCGTCAGCGAGCAGATCATGCAGCGCCTGCATCCGACCGAGGAGAACCGCCAGGCCTTCATCGGCCAGCACATTCCGGTCGGCTATTTCGGCGAGCCGGAAGACATCGGCTATCTGGTGGCGTTCCTGGCCTCGCCGCTGGCGCGCTACATCACCGGCGAGGTCATCCACGTCGACGGCGGCATGCACCGCTTCGCGCACTAGGTCATGAACTCATAAATGGGATTTCCAAAGTTGGCGAAGGGTGATTCAAGGGTCCTCGAGAAGGGTCGAGGATGCCTGCACGCCGCTACGAGATCACGGACTTCGAATGGTCGATCCTACAGCCGCTGTTGCCGAACAAGCCGCGCGGGGTTCCACGCGCCGACGACCGGCGCGTGCTCAATGGCATCTTCTGGCGGCTGAGGACGGGCTCGCCGTGGGCGGACATCCCCGAGCGCTACGGGCCGGCGAC
>VGEV01000270.1 GCA_016869175.1 Alphaproteobacteria bacterium | reverse complement strand
CAGCAGGCGTTGCGCCACGCATTGGCCATCGCCGAAGCTGACGGCGCCAAGTTGGCGCTGATGGCGGCGGAGCGCGACAACCGCGCCTCTCGGGCGGGGATCGTCTCCGCTGGGTTTCATGAGGCGGCGATTGTGCGGTTGGCGCGACTGGGACCGGTCTTGGCGCTGACGGGTGGATGTGGGCCGCGCCTGCTCATTGGCCGCGAAGTGAGCCTGCCCTGGCGGGAACTGCTTGGGCCGACGGCCTAGACCACCCGCCCCCGGCGCAGGCGCCGTTCGGCGAACCAGCGGCGCAGCGCCAGGGGCGCCGGCCTGAGCCAGCGTTCCAGCCGCTCGCCCCAGCCCTCGGGCGAGGCCGCGACGCCGCCGCCTGCCTCGCCCGCCGGCCGGGCGAGATAGAGCAGCGGGCGGGGCCGGCCGCCGAAGTTCAGCTTCGACTGATGCACCGGGCCGCCCGGCTGGCTTTCGCCCATGTCGAGTTCCGGCAGGCCGCGGGCGATCGCCAAGCGCATGGCCTGCCAGTTGAGCGCCTGCACGACGCCCAGGTTGCGCGATTCGGGATCGGCCGCCTGCCAGGGATAGAGCGCCGTGCCGCGCCCGAGCAACAGCAGCATGCCACCCACCGGCCGGTCCGCCCGCCAGGCGGTCAGCAGAACGGCCGATTCGCCCAAATGGCGCGCGACGGCGGCGAAGAAGGCGCGGCCGTGCAGCGGCAGGCCGAGCCGCAGGCCGTTCAGCGCGTAGAGGCGGTGAAAGGCATCGAGATGCCGCCAGTCCGCCTCGACCGCGATGCCGGACTTTTCGGCCTTGCGGATCATGTTGCGGGTCTTGTCGCGCAAGCCCCGCCAGGTCGCGTCCTCGCTGGATGCGAGCGGCAGCACCAGGGTTTCGCGCGGGCGGGCCTGCCAGCCGGGCGCTTCGCTGCCCGCCGGCACCGCCATCAGCCGGCTCGCTGCCGGGATCGCCTCCGCCGCCGCCAACAGCGCCGACAATCCGGCCGGCGCGTCCGCCAGCAGACCACCGCGCAGCGAATAGAGCCGTCGCCGGCCCAGCCAATCGCGCACCACATAGGCGGGCAGCAGCCCGGCCAAGCGGCCTTCCTGTTCCGCCACCAGGAACCGGCAGTCCGCGCCATAGGCCTCGGCCAGCACCGTCTGCCAGGCCAAATGCGCCCAAGGCGAGACAGTGGCCTGGCGGTCAAGGAAGACGTTCCAGCGCTGGGCATCCGCCTTGCTCGCCGACACGACCCGGATGTCGCCCGCCACCGCCGTCTCCGCAAAGGCGGCCGACACTACAGGGGCGGGCGCGCTTGGTGTAGTCTCCGCCGCCACCCGTGCCGCCTGGTGCCCGCCATGACCCGCTACGGTCTGCCGCTCATCCACCTGGCGTTTTTCGGCTCGGGCTTCGCCGCCCTGCTCTATCAGGTCACCTGGCAGCGTCTGCTGGCGCTGTTCGCCGGCTCGGACGTGGTGTCGGGCGCCATCGTGGTCAGCGCCTTCCTGGCCGGCCTGGGCTTGGGCAGCCTGGCCGGCGGCCTGCTGGCCGACCGCCTGCGCCGGCGCCAGGCACTGGCCGCCTTCGCGCTCTGCAATCTCGCCATCGCGCTCTTCGGCCTGGCCAGCAAGCCGCTCTATTACGATTTCCTGTTCCTGCGGCTCGACGTGCTGACCGATTCGCGGGCGCTGGTCGGCCTGGTCGCCTTCCTGGCGCTGCTGCCGCCGACTTTTCTGATGGGCCTGTCGCTGCCCTGCCTGTCGCGCGCGGTGGTGGACGAGATCGAGCGCGCGGCACGCCGCATCGGCCTGCTCTATGGCGCCGACGTGGTGGGCGCCGCGCTGGGGGCGTTCGTCGGCACCTGGTACCTGATCGGCACTTTCGGCATCGACGGCACGATCCATCTGGCGGCGCTGCTGAGCCTGGCGGTGGCGGGCCTGGCGGCGCTGGCCTGGCGGAGCCTGGCGGCGCCGGACCTGGCCGCCGCGACGCGGCCGC
>VGEV01000269.1 GCA_016869175.1 Alphaproteobacteria bacterium | reverse complement strand
CGAATTGGCACCGTGTGGTAGCTAAGTGGTAGCTACGCGTCATCGTGCCGTTCGGTCTTTCACAATAACTCATTGATACATTTGGTGCTGGCGGAGGGACTCGAACCCCCGACCCTCTGATTACAAATCAGATGCTCTACCAACTGAGCTACGCCAGCCGCTCTGCAACTATCGTCGAACCACGCGACTTAAAGATTGCGCCGCTTGCCGGGGCCGTGGCGGGTGACTTCGAGCAGGCGTTGCCCGGCGTCGGGCGGATGCGGCACGATGCCGAACACTGGGCGCTCATGCGCCGAATGCGGCCGGGTCATCGCCTCGCGGCGCCACTGCCAAGCCGGGCGCAGGTGGCGCGCGCTCTCCCGCGCCCATTTCAGCAAGATCGCCGGCGTCAGGACGAACAACGTCAGTCCAAGGCTATACGCCTGCAAGCTCTCGGGAAACAGCCAGGCAAGTGAATAACACAATGGAATCCAAAGAAGAATGCGACCGCTGAACAGGCCGATCATGCCGATATAGGCGATCAACAGGTGCACCAGCATCGCCGCCTGCCCGGTTCCTTCGTCAAGCCGCTAGTTCCACGGCCCTTCGCCCTGTTGTCAAGCGCCGCCACGCCGGGCGGCGCAAATGTAGAGCGCCACCGCGGCGGCGGCGGAGACGTTCAGGCTCGGCATCGTTGGTCCGCTCGGCAGGCGGACCAGGTGATCGCAGTGCTCGCGCGTGAGGCGGCGCAGGCCGCGGCCCTCTGCCCCCAGCACCAGCGCCACCCGGCCGGGCAGGGCGATGCGATCGAGCCGATCCGTCGCCTCCGCCGCCATGCCAAAGCGCCAGTAGCCGAGTTCCGCCAGCCGATCGAGGGCGCGGGCCAAGTTGACCACCCGCACGATCGGCAGCACTTCCAACGCGCCGGACGCGGTCTTGGCCAACGCGCCACTCTCCGGCGCGGTATGGTCGCGCGAAACCACCAGTGCCCGGGCGCCGAAGGCGGCCGCGCTGCGCAGGATGGCGCCCAGGTTGCCGGGATCGGACACCTGGTCTAGCACAACGGCCAAGTCGCTCGCCGCGGGCCCGGCGAACGCTTGGTCGAGCGTCAGATCGGGCAGCGGCCGGACCTTGAGGGCGATACCCTGATGCACCGCGCCGGCCGGCAACAGGCGGGCCAGCGTCTCGCGGCTGACCTGCTCGACCGCCTCGGCCCCGGCCGGCTGCGGTCCGGCGTCGGCGCGCACCAGCCGAAGCCGCTGTCGCCGGCCGTTGGCCAGCGCCGCGGCCACCGCGTGCTGACCGTAAATCCAGTAGCTGGCTGCGGTGTCCGCCGGGCGCGGCGCGGCACCGTGTCCAGGCCTGCGCGGGGGGCGCTTGCCGACCTTGCCATGCTGCATCGGCAAACGTATAGTGCGCCGCTTCTTTGAGGACAACGCGCGCGTGACGGGGCGGTGCGGCGTGGCGTGCGGGCTGTCCTCTTTGGCGTTGACCGGTGGGGATTGGGCAGCGGACGGAGCGGGTTTGCGACGACGAGCGACGGAGGCGGAGCTCCGCGGCTGAGGCGGCATGGCACGCGGGAGGGGTGCCCGAGTGGCTAAAGGGGACGGACTGTAAATCCGTTGGCGTAGCCTACGTTGGTTCGAATCCAACCCCCTCCACCAAGCCTGGTCCGGCGGGCCCGCCGCAAGCGACGCGGGCCGGTCGGCGTCAAGCGGCGGGACGGTGACGGACGGCGGCCGGGCGGGGCGGAACTCGGCGGGTGTAGCTCAATGGTAGAGCCCCAGCCTTCCAAGCTGGTCACGCGGGTTCGATTCCCGCCACCCGCTCCACGGCCCGCCCTCGCCCAGGGCCTTGGCAACGGTCCGGTAGAATGATCGAAATCGGTGCTGTAACAAGACCTTAGGTAGAACAACCCAGGCGGAACGAGAGCGATGGCGAAGGAGAAGTTTGCGCGGACGAAGCCGCATTGCAACGTTGGCACGATTGGGCATGTTGATCATGGCAAGACGACGCTGACGGCGGCGATCACGAAGGTGATGGCG
>VGEV01000268.1 GCA_016869175.1 Alphaproteobacteria bacterium | reverse complement strand
AACCGCGATGCGGTCGCCGCGAAGATGACGCCGGCACAGATCGCCGAGGCGCAGCGGCTGGCCCGCGAGTGGAAGCCCAAGACCGCTGCCGCGACCCCGCCGCCCGCAACGCCGCGCCCCGCGCCGCCGGTCCGCGAGCCGGAGCAAGGGCTGTCGGCCGAGCAGGTGGCGGCGCTGCAACGCGGCCTCACCCGGCTTGGCTATGATGCGGGCCAGGCCGATGGCGTGCCGGGCGCCCGGACACGGGCCGCGATCCGGGCTTATGAGCAGGCGAAAGGCTTGCCGGTCACTGGCGAACCGTCGCCCAGCCTCTGGCTCTTGGTCGGCCTCGACGTGGCGGCAAGGCAGGGAAGCGCCACCGCGCCGCCGCCCAAGCGCGAGCCGAAACGGGAAAGCACCGGCTCCGGCTTCGCCGTCAGCGCGCATGGGCACCTAACGACAAACAACCACGTCGTCGCCGGCTGCGTCGAGGTGCGCGTGGCGGGCAAACCTGTCTCTGTGGTCGCCGGCGACAAGCCGTCCGACCTGGCGCTGTTGCGGCTCGACGGCTCTGCTTTGGCGCCGCTGCCGTTCCGCGACGGCCGTGGCATCCGGCCGGGCGAGGAGGTGATGCTCGCGGGCTTTCCCCTGCACGGCCTGCTGGCCACGGAGCCGGCGGTATCGACCGGCAGCATCGCCGCCCTGGCCGGGCCGGGCGACGACCGGCGGCTCATGCAGCTTTCGGCGCCGGTGCAGGTCGGCAACAGCGGCGGGCCGCTGCTCGACAAGTCCGGCAACGTGGTCGGCGTGGTGGTCGGCAAGCTGGATGCGATCCTGGTGGCGCGGGCGACCGGCGACATTCCGCAAAACGTCAACTTCGCGATCGCTCCCGGGGTTGTCCGCGCCTTCCTGGACGCGCATGCCGTGCCCTATCTGACGGCGCAGTCGTCGGACACCTTGCCCAATGCCGCCATCGCCGCGCGGGCGAGGGCCGCGACCGTGCTGGTGGAATGCTGGAAGTAGCTTGTTCGCCCTGACGCGCTATAGGCCCGGCGCTACCATTCCGTCGTGTATGACCCCAGCGCGCGCGGGGCTTCGACGCGATTCAAGCAGGGGCCTTCGGCTTCAACGCCACCACGTTGCCGCCGTCGGCCGGCTTGCCCCGCATGGCAGCGGCGATGCGGCTGGCGATGGTGTCGGACGCGGCCCGGAGCGGGTCCGTGCTGAGGTGCGCGTATCTTGCGGTCGTGGCGGGCTGCGAGTGCCCCAGCAAGGCGCCGATCACCGGCAGCGACAGGCCGGCCGCCGCGCCCACGCTGGCATGGGAGTGCCGCAAGTCGTGTAGCCGCACGTCGTCCAGCCCGGCCGCCTTGCGGATCGCCCGCCACGGCTTTTCCGCGTTCACCAGCGCGGCGCCCGGCTTGGCGCCGACGATGACGTGGGGATTGCCGGCAAGGCGCGGCAGGCCCGCCAGCACGTCGAGCGCGGGTGGGTTGAGGTAAAGGTTCTTGGCGCCGGTCTTGCTGTCCGGCAACCGCACGACGCCCCGCTCAAGGTCGATCCACTCCCAGCGCGCGCCCAGCCACTCGCCCAGCCGCGCGCCGGTGAACACCAGCAGCCGCACCAGCGCCAGGAAATGCGGGCTTTCGCGGCCTTCTGCCGCCGCCAGGGCCTCGCCCAGCCGCGCCAGCTCGGCCTCGCTTAAGAACCGCTCGCGCTTCTTCTCAGGGAATTTCTCGACATGCCGACAGGGGTTGCTGCCGTCCGGCCGGTGGCCGTGCTGTTCGACCCAATTGAAGAACTTCCGCAGCACCGCCAGCATGCGGTTCGCCTGATAGGGCGTCGCGGCCATGTCGTGGTGCAAGCGGGCGACATGCGGGCGCTCGATTTCCGTCACCCGCCGCCCGCCCAGCTTCGGCAGGACATGCAGGCGCAACATGCGGCGGTATTCCGTGGCCGTGGCGGGCTTACGCTTGGCTTCCGCGTGCTCGGCGAGGAACCGCTCGGTCAAGTCCGCGAGGCTCACGGCCGCGCGCTCCGCGTCCTTCGCCGCCGCCG
>VGEV01000267.1 GCA_016869175.1 Alphaproteobacteria bacterium | reverse complement strand
GCGATGCCAGCACGATCATTTTGCAGCACGGCTACGCCCGTTCGTCGAAATTCTGGCACGCCTGGGTGCCGCACCTGTCCGGCCACTACCGCGTGGTGCGCCCCGATGGTCTGCCCCCTGAAAAGTGGTCCTCCCTGAAGTAGGCTTTCGAGCCCGATGGAGGAACAAGGAATGCCCCAGAAGAAGCACAAGCCTGAGGAGATTGTCGCGAAGCTGCGGCAGGTTGACGTTTTGGTGTCGCAGGGCCAATCGGTGGCGGAGGCGGTGCGGTCGATCGGCGTGACCCAGTTCACCTACTACCGGTGGCGGAAAGAGTTCGGTGGGCTGAAATCCGACCAGGTGAAGCGGCTGAAGGATCTGGAGAAGGAGAACGAGCGGCTGCGCAAGGCGGTCTCCGATCTGACGCTGGAGAAGCTGATCCTGCGCGAGGCCGCCTCGGGAAACTTCTGAGCCCCGCTCGCCGTCGCCGCTGCATCGATCACGTCATGACGAAGTTCGACGTGTCCGAGCGGCTGGCGTGCCGCGTGCTGGGGCAGCATCGATTGACGCAAAGAAAGGCGCCGACGGGGCGTGCCGATGATGCGGCGCTCACCGCCGACATTATGGCGCTCGCCACGCAGTATGGCCGCTATGGCTATCGCCGGATCACGGCAATGCTGTGGGCGGCCGGCTGGGCGGTGAACGTCAAGCGGGTCGAACGCATCTGGCGTCTGGAGGGGCTCAAGGTGCCGGGCAAGCAACCGAAAAAGGGGCGGCTGTGGCTGAATGACGGCTCCTGCGTGCGGCTTCGACCCGAGCGGCCCAACCATGTCTGGTCATACGACTTCGTCGAGGACCGCACCCACAATGGCAGGAAGTTCCGCATGCTGAACGTCATCGACGAGTTCACCCGCGAGTGCCTGGCGATCCGGATCGACCGGAGGCTGAAGTCGACCGATGTCATCGACATCCTGTCGGACCTCTTCATCTTGCGTGGCGTGCCGGGACATATCCGGTCGGACAATGGACCCGAGTTCATCGCCAGGGCCGTGCGGGAGTGGATCGCCGCGGTGGGCGCCAGGACCGCGTTCATCGAGCCCGGCAGTCCCTGGGAGAACGGCTACTGCGAGAGCTTCAACTCCAGGCTCCGCGATGAGCTGCTGAACGGGGAGGTGTTCTACAGCCTTGCCGAGGCGCGGATCGTCATCGAGAGCTGGCGACAGCACTACAATACACAGCGACCTCACTCATCGCTGGGCTATCGGCCACCGGAGCCATCCGCCATGCTCTGGCCGCCTGAGCCGCCCCCATCAACCATGGCCGCCAAACCCACCATGCATTAGATTCAACCCGGACCACCCAATGGGGGCAGACCAGTCGCGCAGGATCGCATCCTGCACGGACCTGCCGAAGGTGCGGAAGCGGCCATGCGCGATCTCGGCGTCGACTATGTCGTGCTGTGCATTCCCGACACCCTGCCCGAGGACGAGCCGGGCCTTGCCGGAAGTCTGCGTTCGGGCGGTGCGGCCGGTTTCCTCGAACCTGTCGTCATCGACGGGCTCTCCCGCCTCAAGGTCTGGCGGCTGCGCCCGGCCGCCGGCTAGCGGTCAGGGTCGCGATCCCGATGGACCGCCGGCGTCTCCTCATCGTCGCCCACGCGCCCTCCGCCAACACGCGGCGATTGCTCGACGCCGTCGTCGAAGGCGCGTGCAGCGGCGCCGGCGAGACCGTCGATGTCGTGGCGCAGCGGCCCTTCGACACCGAGCCGGAGCACGTCCTCGCCGCGCGCGCGGTGATCCTCGGCACGACCGAGAACCTCGGCTACATGAGCGGCGCGCTCAAGGACTTCTTCGACCGCTGCTATTACCCCTGCCTCGACCGGACCGACGGCTTGGCCTATGCGCTCTACATCCGCGCCGGCCATGACGGCACCGGCACACGGCGCGGCGTGGAGGCCATTGCGACTGGGCTCAGATGGCGCGCGGTCCAGGCACCGCTCGTCTGCCGTGGAAGCTGGAACGAGGACTTTGCCGCTGCCTGTCGCGACCTTGGCGCGGCGGTGGCAGCCGGCCTCGACGCCGGGATCTATTGACCCGCGCTATTGACCAGTTGAGTTGCGCGGCCGCGGG
>VGEV01000266.1 GCA_016869175.1 Alphaproteobacteria bacterium | reverse complement strand
ATCGGCTCCGTGCTACGCCCGGCGCTACGCGGCGTTGCCGATACCTTGCGCTGGCACGACATCAGGCCGATTGCCGGCGCCGCCCCCGACGAGGAGACGATGACCGGCGATCTCGTGCAGCCCGGCGTGGCTGACGCGGCAATGAAGGACGTCGACTGCGTCATTCATCTGGCCGGCATACCCAGGGAGACGGGCGGCACGCCGGACCAGATCCTGACCACCAACGTCGTGGGCACCCACCGCATGTTCGAGGCGGCGCGCCTGGCCGGCGTGCGGCGCTTCATCTTCGCCTCCTCCAACCATGTCATCGGCTTCTACCGCGCCGACCGGCCGGTCGGCCCGGACGTGCTGCTGCGGCCCGACGGGCATTACGGCCTCTCCAAGGTCTTCGGCGAGCATATGGGCAGGCTCTATGCCGACAAGCACGGCATGGAGGTGGCGTGCTTACGCATCGGCGCCTTCCGCGCGAAGCCCGGCAACGCCCGCGAACTCGGCGGGTGGATAAGCCATCGCGACATGGCGCAGCTCGCCCGCAAATGCGTCGAAGCACCCCCGTTCCACTTCCTGGTGCTCTACGGTGTGTCCGACAACAAGCGGGCGCTGTGGGGCGGCGATGCCGAGGCGCGCCGGCATATCGGCTACGCGCCGCAGGACGACGGCGATGCCTGGGCGGCGGAGCTCGAGGGCAAGGCGACGCCGGGCGGCGAGATCGCGCAGATCTTCCACGGCGGCAGCGTGTGTGCGCTGAACTTCACGGGGGACCCAGGGCGCATTGACTGAGGCGCGAACGCGCCGCATTCCCCCTCGTCACCCCGGACAAGCGGCTGTCTTCGGCCGCGCGATCCGGGAACCATCCGGTGCGACGTTTCGTCGGCTCGGCCGAAATTTCCCACAGTGGGAAATTTCACTTTTCCCGCTATGGGAAATCTGCTAAGCTGAGGCATGATCGTGGTCCGCCGCGATATTTCGGAGCGCTATCTCCAGCGGACGGCCGGGCGATCGGGCAGCGATGCCCTGCGGAAGGCCTATCAGGCATGGCTGGCGATCGCGTTAGCCTCGCAGTGGCGGACGCCGATCGACATCAAGCACAGCCACCCGAAAGCCTCCGTGCTCAAGCGTGGCAGGGTCGTTTTCAACATCAAGGCAAACGACTACCGCCTCGTGGCACAGGTCAACTATGCGGTGGGAACGGTCGAAATCAGGTTCTTCGGCGCCCACGCCGAGTACGACGCAATCGACGCTCAGACTGTTTAAGGCTCAATCGACAGGATCGCCGGCCATGAAAACAGAAGTCATCGTGATCGAGAACGAACGGGACCTGAAGGCCGCGCAAGCTGTGATATCGGCGCTCGGCGCGTCGCGCCGTCCGGCGGATCTGGCACGGCTGCGTGCGCAGGCGCTTCTGCTGCAGGCCTACGAAACGAGCCGCTGGCCCGTTGCCGCGGTGACGCCCGCAGAATTGATCCGCTATGCCATGGAGCAGCACGGCCTCGCCCCGGCGGACATGGCGCCGATACTCGGGACGCGGAGCCGCGTCAGCGAGATTCTGAACGGGAAGCGCCCGTTGACGCTGGCGATGATCCGCCGCCTGCACGACCGGCTGGGCCTGCCGACCGATCTTCTGATTGCAGAACGCGCGGCGGCGTAGAGCTCGTTCCGCTAGCCTATCGTTGATCGAGATAGTGGCCATTGAATTAGCCTGGCGGAATTTCCGCTCGATCAGTGTTGGGTGATACTCCTTCCCCCGCCAGCCACCACACCGGCTGCAGCGGCAGGCGCCGTCGCGCGGCGTCGTCGAGCTTAGCGTAGTTCTGGCCCCAGAGCTCGACCAGCCCTTCGAGGTCGAGCAGGGTCACGCGGCGGCGCGCCTGCACGCGGGCGAACTCCTCCGCATCCCTGGTGAAGCCGCAGGCGGCGACGAACAGGCCGATATCGTCGTCGTGCAGCACGCCGACGAAGGAGCGCAGCCGCGCAATGTCGACGAGGCCGGCGCCTTGCGTCACCTGCACCTTGAGCCGCCGCGCGGTGGCGCCGAGGGGATCGCGGAAGCCGACGATATCGACCCCACCATCCTTCCCCGGTCCGGCAATCCACGGCACGTACCAGCCCAGCCCCCGCAACAGGTCCGCCACCAGGCGCTGAAACTCATAGGCGCTCATCCTCCCGATATGGGCACGAATCTGCTCCTGCGCCCGGTCCCGCGCGGTGGTGCAGGTCAGCGCGTCGGGGGCCG
>VGEV01000265.1 GCA_016869175.1 Alphaproteobacteria bacterium | reverse complement strand
CTATCGTCCCGAATCGCCGCGGACGGTGGCGCCACCCGGCTGCGGCAGCGCCGCCGCCGCGGCAAGGCCGAGGGTACGGGCCAGTGCATCGCGTCGACGCATGCTCAATCGAAGCTACTCGATCAAGCTGATGCGCGGCGTCGGGTCGGGCCTGGGTTGGCTGCGCAGGTGCAGGATCAGCGCGTCGATGTCCAACTCGCCGCCCAGCCGGTTGCGGCCGTTGCGCAGCATCGCGATGCCGTCGCCGCCTTCGGCGAGGAAGCTGTTGACCGTGAAGCGATAGTTGGCAGCAGGATCGACCGGCTGACCGCCGACACGCAGGTTCTGCACGCGCTGGCCATGCGGTGCCTTGCTGGCCCAGCCGTAACTCAACGAAGACGAAGGAATGAGGAACAAGGCGCTCTCGCGTCCGGGGCGCTGCTGGTCCTCGAGCATCTGCCGCAGTTCGGCGCCGGTCAGCGTCATCACGACCAGGCTGTTGCCGAACGGCTGCATCGTGAACACCTCGCCATAGGTCACGTCGCAGGGCGGCTGGCCGCTGCTGCAGCGCAGGTCGGTGCGAACGCCGCCGGGGTTCATCAGCGCGAACTGGGCGCCACCGCGGTCGGCGGCACGCGTCGCTGCCCATTGGGCGTCGGCCACCAGGCGGCCGGCGCTGGCATCGGTGCGGGCGCTGCGGTCGAAGTTGCCACCGATGCGGCCGACCGGGCGGTTTGCGCGCGGTGCCGCGGCGGCCGCGTAGGCGGCGACGCGCTGGGCCACGTCGGCCACCGGCTTGGCATCGCGCAACACCTGCGCGTAGGGGGCCGGCTCGGCGGCGATGATGGACTCGCGGAGCTTGGCATCGCTGCGTTCGTTGAACACCGGCAGGTTGCGGTGCGTGGTCTTGGCCCGATCGACATCGCCGGTCGCCGGGTCGATCACCAGATCGGCCACCGAAACGCCGCGGCCGAGTGCCGTGGCCTGCATGATCGGGCGGCCATCGACCATGCAGCGATAGCCCTGGTGCGTGTGCGCTGAGAAGATGGCGTCGACGTCGGGCGTCATGCGCCGGGCGATATCGAAGATCGCACCGCGCGGGTTCGGGCAGCCGACGTCGTTCCATTCCATCGGCAGGCCCGGCGTGCCAGTGTCGCCTCCCTCGTGGATCACGGCCACCAGCGCCTTCACACCCTGCGCCTTCAGCCGCGCGGCTTCGGCGTTGATGGCCTCGGCCTCGTCGGTGAAGCGCAGGCCGGCGACTCCCGAAGGAACGACGATGTTCGGGGTCGTCTTCGTGACCGCGCCGATGAAGCCGATCTTCACGCCTTGCACCTCGCGCACGATCGACGGCGGGAACAGCGTGCGACCATCGGCCTGCACGACGTTGGCAGCGAAGTGCGGGAACTTGGCGCCCGGGTGGCGATCGAGCGGACACGACAGCGACAGCGACTCGGGCGTGTTGGGCCGGCATCCGCCGGCGAGCACGCGCAGCAACTCATCCTTGCCGGCATCGAACTCGTGGTTGCCCGGGATCGCGATGTCGACGCCGATCCGGTTGGCGACGTCGATCGTCGACTCATGCAGGAACAGCGCCGAGATCAACGGCGTGCCGCCGATCAAGTCGCCACTGCTCAGAACGATGCTGTTCTTGGCGCCAGCTCGCAGACTCGTCACCAGGCCGGCCAGGTTCGCAGCGCCGCCGGCGTTCAGGCGCACGGCGCTGCCTGGCTTGGACGGGTCGGGCCAGGGCAAAGTGAGGCCAGCGGCTGCCTCGAGGTTTCCGTGGAAGTCGTTGAACGCGATCACGCGCAGCGTGACGGGTTCCTTGGGCGCGGTCGGTGGCGTGGCGCAGGCGCCGACCAGCGCGGCGGCTGCCAGGGCGGCCAGTGCGGCAGACAGTGGCTTGAACAAATGGCGCATCAAGTGCCTCGGCGTGACAGTGAAATGAAGGAGCGGAATTGTTGCGCTACCAGCGCAGCGAGCCGACGAGCGCGGCGAGGAAGTCGACCGCCTGCGCGCTCGCCGCCTGCGCCGTGGCCGCGTGGCCTGCCATGTCAGCTGATCGACGCTGGCCCAGTCGGCGCTGGGTCTGAGAACAGGCCTTCCGTTAACCGGGAGGCCGCTAATACGGCCTATCGTCACGACGAACCTTCATGATCCATAGACGACCGGTCTCCTAAACATTCTCACCAGCGTCGGATTCAGCGGTGCGGATTCTACGCTCTTCAGGTATCGGAGTCGAGGATCGGTAAGTTCGCCTGTT
>VGEV01000264.1 GCA_016869175.1 Alphaproteobacteria bacterium | reverse complement strand
GGCGGTCGGCTACAGCTATCTCAACGAGCCCATCGCCGACTTCACCACCACGCATCTCGAATTCGCCAATGGCATCCGCGCCGACATCTTCGTTTCCTGGCTCTATCCCTTCAAGGAGCAGCGCCTGGTTGTGCTGGGCGATCGCGCGATGGCGGTGTTCGACGACACCAAGCCCTGGGCGGAAAAATTGCGGCTGTTCCCGGGCGCGGTCGACTGGCGGGCCGGCGCGGTCGCCAGCCAGCGCGGGCCGGCGAGGCCGATCGCGGTGGACGAGGGCGAGCCGCTGCAGGTCGAGTTGGAGCATTTCATCGAAGCCTGCGCCACGCGCGCCCGGCCGCTGACGGACGGCGCGGAGGGCGCGCGCGTGCTGGCGGTGCTGCGCCAGGCGCAGGCCAGCATGGATGCCCGCGCCGCCGCCATCCGGCCGCCGCCTGCCGCCGGTCGTTTCGTGCACGCGACCGCCGTGGTCGACCCGGACGTCACGATTGGCGACAACGCGCGCATCTGGCACTTCACCCACGTCCTGTCCGGCAGCCGCGTCGGCCCCGGCTGCGTGATCGGGCAGAACTGTATGATCGGTCCCGATGTCAGCATCGGCCGGGGCTGCAAGATCCAGAACAACGTGTCGCTCTACAAGGGCGTCACCTTGGAGGACGAGGTGTTCTGCGGTCCCTCTTGCGTCTTCACCAACGTGCTGACGCCGCGTGCGCATGTCGAGCGCAAGGACGAGTTCGCCCCCACCCATGTCGGACGCGGCGCCACCATCGGCGCCAATGCCACCATCGTCTGCGGTGTGAGCATCGGCGCCTTTGCCATGGTCGGCGCCGGCGCGGTGGTGACACGCGATGTGCCGGCGCACGCGCTCGTCGTCGGCAATCCGGCGCGGCCGATCGGCTGGGTTTCGGAAAGCGGCGATCGGCTGGGCGCGGACCTGACCTGTCCGCGCACCGGGCAGCGCTATCACTTGCGGGAAGGCCGGCTGCAACGGGCGCCGGCGGAATCGAAGGTGGAACGGCAGTGAACATCGCCTTTGTCGATCTGAAGGCCCAGCAGGCGCGCATCGCAACCAGTCTGGATGCGCGTCTGAAGAAAGTGCTGGCCGGCGGGCAGTACATCCTGGGGCCGGAAGTGGCTGAACTCGAAGGCGTGCTGGCGGACTTTGCCGGCGCCAGGCACTGCATCGCCGTGTCCAACGGCACCGACGCACTGCGCATCGCGCTGATGGCCTGGGGCGTCGGCCCCGGCGACGCGGTCTTCTTGCCGGCCTTCACCTACACGGCGACGGCCGAGGTGGTGCTGCTGGCGGGCGCGGAACCGGTCTATGTCGATGTGGACGAAGCCGACTACAACCTCGATCTGGCCGATCTGAAGCGGCGGGTCGCGGCGGTGCGGCAGGCGGGCCGGTTTCGCCCGCGCGTCGTCGTCGCCGTCGATCTGTTCGGGCAGCCGGCCGACTATGCGGCGCTGAACGCCTATGCCCTGGCGGAAGGACTGCTGGTGTTGGCGGATGGCGCGCAGAGCTATGGCGCCGAACGCGATGGGACTCGCGTCGGCAGTTTGGCCGCCGTCACCGCCACCAGCTTTTTCCCCTCCAAGCCGCTCGGCTGCTATGGCGACGGCGGTGCGATCCTGACCGACGACGACGGCCTGGCCGGCGCTTATCGCTCGATCCGCGCGCATGGCCAGGGCCGCGACAAGTACGAGATCGTGCGGCTCGGCATGAACGCCCGGCTGGACAGCCTGCAAGCCGCGGTGCTGTTGGCCAAGATGGAGGTGTTTCCCGACGAGATCGAACGACGCAACCAGGTGGCCGAGCGCTATTCCCGACGCCTGGCCAATCACGTGGTCACGCCCAACGTGGCGCCGGGCACGCTCAGCGTCTGGGCGCAGTACACCATCCGGGTCAACGACCGCGACGGTGTGCAGCACCGGCTCAAGGCCAAGGGTGTGCCCACGCAAATCTACTATCCGAAGCCCATGCACCTGCAGGAAGCCTATCGCCGGGCCGACTGCGAGGAGGGCACGCTGCCGGTCAGCGAACGCCTGGCCAAGCACGTGTTGGCGCTGCCCATGCATCCCTATCTGCAAGAGGCCGAGATCGACTACATCGCCGACGCGGTGATCGACGCCGTGCGCGTCTAGCGTTGCGCGAGATCGCCGAGGAAGGCGAGCCTCTGGCGTTCCTTCTCCACGATGTCGAGATGCGCCAGCGCTTGGCGTGGCACGCGCCGGCCGCGCCAGGCGGCGACA
>VGEV01000263.1 GCA_016869175.1 Alphaproteobacteria bacterium | reverse complement strand
TCGCGCGTGAGCCGGGGGCGGCGCGCCTCGACGACAGTGGCATCGACGATCTGCCCACCCATCGCCAGATAGCCCTTCTCCCGTAGCGCCGCATCGAACCGGGCGAACAGCCGGTCGAAGGCACCAGTCCGAACGAGTTGCTCGCGGTAGAGCCAAATCGTCTTGGCATCCGGCACGGCATCGTGCAGCGCCAGCCCGACAAAGCGCATGAACGACAGCCGATCCCGGATCTGATACTCGGCCTGATCGTCGGACAGCGTGTACAGCGTCTGCACAACCAGCACCTTGAACATCAACACCGCGTCGTATGGCGGCCTCCCGCCCTTGGAGCGGTCCGTGCGCGGCACCGCCGCCTCGAGATCAGGGCGGAACAGCTCGAAGTCCACCACCTTCGCCAGCCGCTCCAGCGGGTCCCCCGCCGCCGACAGCCACGCCAGCCGCTCGTCCGTGTCGAAGAAACCAGCCTGTCCCGCCATCCCCGCCTCCGGCCATCGCCAGAGGTCAGAGAATCAACCCGCGACCCTCAACGCCAGAGGTTCTCGAGGTGTCCATTCGTCTGGTTGAGCTGGCGCTGCAGCAGTCAAGCCCGCCGCAACGCCGGCTCCGGTTGGGCCTGGGTCAGCAGCACGGCAAATTCGTCACCTCCCAGCCGCGCGGCCAGGTCGGTGGCACGGATACTGGCCCGGATCACCTCGGCCATCCGCTGCAACACGCGGTCGCCCGCCGCATGGCCATGGCCGTCGTTCACCAGTTTCAGGTTGTCAAGATCGAACAGGGCCAGCACGCCCCCCAGGCCGTGTCGGCGGGCCAGCGACAGGTTGGCGGCCAGCGCCTGGTCGAAATGCCGGCGATTGGCAAGGCCGGTCAGTTCGTCGGTCGGCGAGAGCGATTCGAGATAGGTGATACGGCGCTGCTGCTCGGAGATGGTCTGCTGCGCCTCGGCCGCCAAGGTCAGTGCCCGCTGCAGCATGCCCCAGGGATCCTGGACCGGGGCGCGAATGATACCGAAGCGCGACAGCAGTTCATTGGCCAACGACAGGCTGCTGCGGCCGATCTCGGCCTTGGCGATCATCACCGGCGTGTTCATGCCGAACTCTCCTTGGCGAGCCCGGCAACACAAGGGGCCCGTCCCACGCCGTCCAATGGGCAAGGCGCGTGCCAGGCCGGCGTGCGCGGAAACCGGCCGAAAGCGCGCGGCCAGCGATCGGCAGAACCTGCCGGGCGGCAATCGGGAGCCGGCGAAATTGCAGCTCTGCTGCGGCAAAGCGGCAACGCCCCGAATACCGGTCATGTGCTAACAACCGGCGAGCAAGGGTTTGCCGATGTCGCGTCGCAAGCTGTGCATCTTGGCCATGGCGCTGGGCTTGGTGGCCGGGGCGGCGGAAGCCACCGGGATCGCCCTGCAATCCCATCGGGCGGTCTATGAGCTGGTGCTGAAACGCGCCCGGCCGGGCAGCGGCATCGGCGATGTCAGCGGGCGCTTCGTGATGGAATGGCTGGATGCCTGCGACGGCTATGTGTTGAACCAGCGCATCCTCACCCGCATCCTCGATGCCTCGGGCGAGGAGAGCGTGCACGACTATCGCTCCGCCACCTGGGAAAGCCAGGACGGACAACGCTTGCGCTTCAGCACGCGCAGCGAGGTGGATGGCGAACTGAGCGAGGAAGTCAGCGGCCTGGGCGAGCTGCGGGCCGACGGCGGCGGTGTTGCCACCTTCGTCAAGCCCGAGGCGGCAAAACTGGTGCTGCCGGCAGGCACGCTGTTTCCCACCGAACACACCTTGCTGCTGCTGCGCGCCGCGCGCGAAGGCAAGACCACGATCGACACGACGATTTTCGACGGCTCGGGCGAGAACGGGCTCTACCGTGCCTTCGCGGTGATCGGCGACACCAAGGTCAACGGTGCGCCACGGGTGGAAGCCGAACTGGTGGCGGGGCAGCCGGTGTGGCGCTTCGGCCTCGCCTACTTCCAGCATGATGATACCGCCGGGACGCCGGAATTTGAGGTCGCGTTCCGCATGTACGGCAACGGCATCTCCAGCGAACTCGAACTCGACTACCAGGATTTTTCGCTGTCGGGCCGTCTGGCCCGGATCGAAAGCATCCCCAAGCCTGGCTGCTAGTGGATCGATTCAACCGACGCTTAGGAGCCAAGCGTCGACATCGAACCACTAGGTTCTGTGGACACTTATCTCAGCCATAGCACGGTGGCGGCGATGGTGACGACAGCGAGGTAGTTTTGCGCGGTTTTCGCGAAGCGCGTGGCGACGCGGCGGAACTGCTTGAGA
>VGEV01000262.1 GCA_016869175.1 Alphaproteobacteria bacterium | reverse complement strand
CCCGCGCTTCCGGCGCGCGACGCGCCGGGTCGCCCCAGCCGCCGCCGCCGGCCGACCGCACCACGAAGACATCGCCCGGCCGCACCTCGATGCCGGCTTCCTTGGTGGCCAGCACCCGCTCCGGCCGGCCGCGCGAACGCAAGACATAATGGTGCGGCCGACCCTCGCGGCCGCCCAGGATGCCGCAGCTGCCGTGGCGGGCGCCATCGCCGGCGGTGTTGGCGCGGGCCGGCTTCTTGGTCTCCACCACCAGTTCCAGCAGGCACCCGTTGCCGCCGCGATGCTGACCGTCGCCGCCGGTATCGGCCAGGAACTCGTGCGTGCGGAAGAACAGCGGGAAGCGCACCTCGGCCACTTCCACGCTGCCGAACTTGATGCCGCCGGCCGAGTGCCATTCGCCGACCGAATGGAAGCCATCGGCATGGGCCGAGCCGCCGCCGCCCGGGCGGGCGTGGAACAGGTGCCAGATGAAGCCGCCGCCGGTCGCCGGATTCTCGCCCTGGATGGCGATACGGAACCGCCGCCCCCAGCCGGCCATCGCCCGCTCCGGGCAGGCCGGCGCCAACGCGCGGATGATGGCTTCCACGATCTCCTGCGCGCAATGGCTGGTGGACAATGTCACCGGCGCGCCCGGCTTGGCCCACACCACGGTGCCTTCCTTGGCGATCACCTTGAGCGGCCGCAACATGCCCTGGTTGCGCGGCGTGTCGGGATCCAGCAGGTAGGCGATCGCCATGGCGACGGCCGACTGCATGTTCGCGTGCGAGGAATTGACGAAGCTGGCGACCTGCGGGTCCGACTGGCTCAGGTCGATCTCCAGGTCGCTGCCGAGCTTGGTGACGCGGGCGCGGATGGTGATGTCGCGATTGCCGCGACCGTCGTCGTCCAGCGCCGCCTCGCCGCGATAGGTGCCGTCCTTCCAGGCGGCGATGACCTTGCGGGTCTGCCGCTCCGCCCCGTCCAGGATCGCTTCGACCGACGGCCGCACGATGCCGGCGCCGAATTCCTTGAGCAGCGCGTGCAGCCGCCGCTCGCCGATCCGCACCGAGCCGATCATGGCCGCGAGATCGCCGCGGAAATCGCGCGGATGGCGCACATTGGCCGCCAGCATGTCGAACAGATCCTGGCGCACCGCGCCACGGTCATAGAGGCGCAACGGCGGTATGCGGATCCCTTCCTGCCAGATCTCGGTGGCGGCGGCGTTGTAGGCGCCATGCGTCGCGCCGCCGATATCGCTGTGATGGGCGCGGTTGATCGACCAGAACAGCAGCTTGCCGTCGTGGAATACCGGGATGAAGGCGGTGATGTCCGGCAGATGGCTGCCGCCGAAATACGGATCGTTGACCAGATAGACATCGCCCTCCGCCACTTGGTCGCCGAAGTAGTCGGCGACCGCGCGCGCCGCCCAGGACAGCGCCCCGACATGCACCGGCACATGCTCGGCCTGCGCCACCAGGCGGCACTGGTCGTCGCACAATGCCGTCGAGAAGTCGCGGCTCGAATTGAGGATCTGCGAATACGAGGTGCGCAGCATGGCCTCGCCCATCTCCTCGACGATGGCGACCAGGCGATGCTGGATGACCGAGACAGTGATCGGATCGACGTTCAGCGTCATGCGGCGCAAGCTCCCTCTCGCAGGGCGACATTCCCACCGCGCCACTCTACGGGCGGCGCTTTGTCTGCGTCGAGAGCCTCAGTCGCGGGGCTGCTGCCACAAGCGCTTGAGGCGCGGGGCCAGCGCATGGCGCAGGCCGATCGCCAGGCCGCCCAGCCGGTCGCGGCGATAGGCGATCAGTCCCCAATGTTCGCGGCGCTCGGGCAGCCAGTCGCGCTTGTAGGGATCATCGTGCCGGCCAAAATCGATCTCCGCCACCGGTTCGTGCTCGAGCACCTGGCGGAACATCCACGCGGTCAGCAGCGAACCAACCGACCAGCGCGACTGCGCTTCGTCGTAAGCCAGCTTGAAGATGGTGGCGCGCCCGCCGGCCAGCAGCCAGATCTGCGCCGCCGCCGGTTGCCCATCGAGCGACAGCAGTCCGAGACGCAAGCTCCCGTCCTCCGCCAGGCGTTGTATCAAAGTGGGAATGAAAGCCGGATAGGGCTCCGCCTCCTTCCAACTCGCCGCGTAAACCTGCTGATAGGCGGCCAGCGCCGTGGCCGGCTCGGCCCCCGGTCCGCTGTCAACGCCGGAGTAAAAATGCATCACGGCTGACGGCAGGAAGGCCCCCTGCGGGGGGCCTTCCTGCGCCCTGGTTTATTCCTCGGATGGACTGTCGGGTCGGTCGGTGGCTCGTTTGGCGCGCTGGCGGCGC
>VGEV01000261.1 GCA_016869175.1 Alphaproteobacteria bacterium | reverse complement strand
CCCCGGTCGCCAAGCCGCCGGCCCAGCCGCCCGGCGCCCGGCCGCAAGCGGCGCGCGAGCAGGCGGTGCGCATGACCCGGCTGCGCCAGCGCATCGCCCAGCGGCTGAAGGAAGCGCAGAACACCGCCGCCATGCTGACCACCTTCAACGAGGTGGACATGACGGCGGCGCTGGCGGCGCGGGCGAAGTACCGCGAGTCGTTCGAGAAACGGCACGGCGTGCGGCTGGGCCTGATGAGTTTCTTCGTCAAGGCCGCGACGCTGGCGTTGAAGGAATTGCCGGCGGTCAACGCCGAGATCGACGGCGACCACCTGATCTACAAGAACTACTACAACATCGGCGTCGCGGTCGGTACGCCGCAGGGACTGGTCGTGCCGGTGCTGCGCGATGCCGACCGCTTGAGCTTCGCCGAGATCGAGAAACGCATCGGCGATTTCGGCCGCCGCGCCCGGGACGGCAAGCTGGCCATCGAGGACATGCAGGGCGGCACCTTCACCATCTCCAATGGCGGCGTCTATGGCTCGCTGCTGTCGACGCCGATCCTCAACCCGCCGCAATCGGGCATCCTGGGCATGCACAAGATCCAGGACCGGCCGATGGCGGTGGCCGGCAAGGTGGAGGTCCGGCCGATGATGTACCTGGCGCTCAGCTACGATCACCGCATCATCGACGGCCGCGAGGCGGTCAGCTTCCTGGTCCGCCTCAAGGAATATGTCGAGGAGCCCGAGCGGCTGCTGCTGGACGTGTGAGACGCCGGCCATGAGCGAGCCCATCCATGACGTGGTGTTCATCGGCGGCGGGCCCGGCGGCTATGCGGGCGCCATTCGCGCGGCGCAGCTTGGCCTGAAGGTCGCCTGCGTCGAGCGGCGCGGCACCCTGGGCGGAACCTGCCTCAATGTCGGTTGCATCCCGTCCAAGGCGCTGTTGCAGTCCTCCCATCTCTATGCCCAGGCAACGCACGAGCTTGGCCAGCACGGCATCGGCGTCGCCGGGGTGGAGCTCGACTTGGCCAGGATGATGGCGCGCAAGGACAAGGTGGTGGCCGACCTGACCCGCGGCATCGAACAGCTCTTCCGCAAGAACAAGGTCGATTACCTCAAGGGCAGCGCCAGCCTGGCGACGGCGGACCGCGTCCGGGTTGCCGCGGACGGCGGCGAGCGCGTGCTGGCGGCCCGGCACGTTGTGCTGGCAACCGGCTCCGAGGTCATGCCGCTGCCGGGCGTCGCGATCGACGAACGGCGCATCGTCTCCTCGACCGGCGCGCTCTGCCTGCCGGCGGCGCCGAAGCATCTGGTGGTGGTGGGCGGTGGCTATATTGGCCTGGAATTGGGCTCGGTCTGGGCCCGGCTCGGCGCCAAGGTGACGGTGGTGGAGTTCCTCGACCGCGTGTTGCCCAACATGGACGGCGAAGTTTCCAAGCAGGTGCAACGCCTGCTGCAGCGCCAGGGCCTGACCTTCAAGCTGTCCACCAAGGTGGTTGGCGCCATCGCCAGGGACGACGGCGTGGACCTGACGCTGGAAGCGGCCGCGGGCGGTGCCGGCGAGACGCTGGCCTGCGATATCGTGCTGGTCGCCGTCGGCCGGCGCCCGGCAACGCACGACCTGGGGCTGGAGGCCATCGGCGTCGCGCGCGATGCGCGCGGCTTCGTGCCGGTCGATGCGCGCTACTGCACCAACGTCGCGGGCGTGCATGCCATCGGCGACCTGTTGCCCGAGCGACCGATGCTGGCGCATAAGGCGGAAGAAGAAGGCGTGGCGGTGGCCGAACTGCTGGCCGGCAAGTCCGCTCATGTCAACTACGAAGCGATCCCGGGCGTCGTCTACACGTGGCCCGAGGTGGCTGCGGTCGGCCGCAGCGAAGAGGAATTGAAACGCGCCAATCGGCCCTATCGGGTCGGCAAGTTCCCCTTCCTCGCCAATAGCCGGGCGCGCGCCAACGCCGACACCGACGGCTTCGTCAAGCTGCTGGCCGATGCCGGGACCGACCGGCTGCTGGGCGCGCACATCGTCGGTCCCGACGCGGGAACGATGATCGCCGAACTGGCACTGGCGCTGGAATTCGCTGTTTCGGCGGAAGACATCGCACGCACCTGCCACGCGCATCCGACCCTGAACGAGGCGGTCAAGGAGGCGGCACTGGCGCTCGACGGCCGCGCCATCAACATCTGAGCCGGGCGCCCGGCCCAATCCTCGGCCGATGGTTTCAAATTGGCACATTAGGTCATGAACTCATAAATGGGATTCCCAAAGTTGGCGAAGGGTGATTCAAGGGTCCTCGAGGAGGGTCGAGGATGCCTGCACGCCGCTACGAGATCACGGACTTCGAATGGTCGATCCTACAG
>VGEV01000260.1 GCA_016869175.1 Alphaproteobacteria bacterium | reverse complement strand
CTCCAGCTTCACGCGGCGGTCGAAATTGAGCCGGAGCGGACCATCACCTGATTCACCCGTTGGGTTCTGCAAAATAGCCTCGTTCAATCCAGATTAACTTATTGATTCTTATATCTGAATCTCTAAGAAATTGCATCGTTACAATACGATGTCATCCGGCGAATGCGGGATCAAAATGTTGGCGACAACCAGGAACCACAAGGCCGGCTCCTGCGCGACCGGGCGACCGGGTCTGTCGCGGCTCATGCGGCAATTACTCGTTGCAGGACGGTGTCAGCTTACCTCGAGGCGCCTTAGCCAGCCGCAAGCAGCCATATGGTCCGACAGGCGCCGTTAACAAGTGACTTACCGAAGATCAATACACCAAGGGTTATGTTTCGAAGCCCCAAAGCAACCCAGATGCAGCCCCCGCCTCCCGGGTCGGCGCGCCCGCGCTGGCAAACGGGGTGGCTTCTATCGGCCGGCCGACGGGCGGCTGAGCGCTTCGCGCGGCAGCCGGCAATCGTCCTGGCACTCGTCGGACTGCTGGCGACGGGGGTCGCCTGGCGGCTCGCCGATCGGATGGCCGAACAAGACGCACAAGCGCGCCTCGACCTGATCGCCGGGCGCCTGTCGACGGAACTGGCGCAGAAGCTGCACCAGCACGCGACCATCCTGCATGGCGCGCGCTCGCTGCTGTCGCTGCTGCCGGCCAGCAATCGGGCGCAATGGCACGACTATGTCGAGACATTGGCGATAGCGCACAATTTCCCCGGCCTGATCGACCTGCTTCTGCTGCGGCCCGAGCCGCTGAGCGCCGACACGGCGCACCTGGCGCGCCTCGCTGAACCATCGCCGGTCGATGCCGACGAGGTTTGCGATGCGAAATCTCCGAGTGAGGCGCCCTACCTCGGCCACTTCATCTGCGGCGACCCGGCGGCACGCGCCGCGCTCGACCGGGCGCGTGACAGCGGACAGATGGTCATGTCGGATGTGCTGCAATTCGATCAACCCGGGGGCCCTCGGACCGGTGCCGTGATCGTGGCGCCGGTTTATCACGCCGGCGGACCTTACCAGACCGACTCGGCGCGGCGCGCGGCCTTGCGCGCCTGGATCGTGCTGCCGATCGTGGCAGCCGGCCTGCTGAGCGATGTGACGATCGAGGCAACCGATGTCAACATCGAGTGGCTGGACACCAGCAGCGTCCCGGCCCGGGTGATGTTTGACCGCGACGGACATCTGAGCGGTTCCGCCGAACCCAGTCGCGCCAGCTATGCCGGCCGCTCGGTCGCGCGCAGCGAGGTCGGTTTCGGCGGGCGCCATTGGCAGATCATCGTCAGCCAGCGGCGGCAGGCCGCGGTGCTGCCACTCACGGTGCTGGCGGGCGGGCTGGTGGCCAGCGCGTTGTTGGCCATGGTCGGCTGGTCATTCGGCAGTTCCCGTGCCCGCGCGCTGTCGCTGGCGGCACATATGACCGCGGCGCTCGAAGCGACCAAGAACCGCTTTGACGCCGCGGTGCGCGGCTCCGGCGCCGGCCTGTGGGATTGGGATGCCGAGGCCGCCCGCATCTACTACTCGCCGCGCTTGCACGAACTGCTCGGGCTGGCCGATGGCAGCCTGGCCGGGCGCTTCCATGCCTTGGCTCGCCGCCTGCATACCGATGACCGACGGCTGATGTTGTTGGCCATCCGCCGGAGCCTGCGCCACAAGGCGACCTTCGACTGCGAACTTCGCCTGCGCTGCGAAGGCGCCGGCTATCGCTGGATGCAAGCGCTGGGGCGGCCGGTTGCGGCCGCCGACGGCCGGGTGTCGCGCTTGGCGGGTTCGCTGATCATCTGGACACCTCGAGAACCTCTGGCGTTGAGGGTCGCGGGTTGATTCTCTGACCTCTGGCGATGGCCGGAGGCGGGGATGGCGGGACAGGCTGGTTTCTTCGACACGGACGAGCGGCTGGCGTGGCTGTCGGCGGCGGGGGACCCGCTGGAGCGGCTGGCGAAGGTGGTGGACTTCGAGCTGTTCCGCCCTGATCTCGAGGCGGCGGTGCCGCGCACGGACCGCTCCAAGGGCGGGAGGCCGCCATACGACGCGGTGTTGATGTTCAAGGTGCTGGTTGTGCAGACGCTGTACACGCTGTCCGACGATCAGGCCGAGTATCAGATCCGGGATCGGCTGTCGTTCATGCGCTTTGTCGGGCTGGCGCTGCACGATGCCGTGCCGGATGCCAAGACGATTTGGCTCTACCGCGAGCAACTCGTTCGGACTGGTGCCTTCGACCGGCTGTTCGCCCGGTTCGATGCGGCGCTACGGGAGAAGGGCTATCTGGCGATGGGTGGGCAGATCGTCGATGCCACTGTCGTCGAGGCGCGCCGCCCCCGGCTCACGCGCGA
>VGEV01000259.1 GCA_016869175.1 Alphaproteobacteria bacterium | reverse complement strand
GGCGATCTTCGCCTTGAATGCCGCATCAAACTTCCGTCTTGTCTTCGCCATCGCTCCCTCCGTCACAATGACGGATCAGAACGCGGCTCCACTCAAGCCCCTGGTCCCAAAACCGGGGTCCACTTCTGTAGCGCGGCACCAGGCTGCGATCGTTGCCGCGCGCGGTGATGACGACCGGCTTGTTCAACAGCCAGCCGAGCAGCACGGCGGCAACCCCGTCGGGGTAAAGGAAATGCGCATCGATCAGGTCAAAATCGTGGCCTTCCGTCTGGATGCGCCGCACCGCTGCCCGGGTGAACAGATAGAGCGAGGCCGGCGCCATGGTCATGCCGGCGCGCGGCAGCAGCGGATAGCGCGGATGGGCGATGGCGAGGCCGTAGCGCTGTTCGGCGGCCGGCGCGCGGGCGAACACGGCGTACTCGCCGAACACCGGCGCTTGGAAGGGGAACCACGGCACCGGCGCCACGACGCTGGCCGCCACCTCGCCCGAGCCCACCAGATGCCGCAGGCGGTTCTCCACGAACACGCCATGATGCGGTGCTGCCGCGTTGGGGTAGAGCGTTGTGTAGGTCAGGATGCGCAAGGTGGGAAGCAATCCGCTGCCGGCGGCGACCCTAGCTAGACGTTCGCCAACTTTGCCTTAATGCGCTCCTTGAGATCGTCCGGAATGGCCTTGGCCATGCGCTGGCCCATGTCGAAATAGACGCAGACGATCTCCGAGGTAGCGGCCAGCACGCCCGTCTCCACGTTGCGCATGCGGTGCTTGAGGGTGAGCGACTTGTCGCCAACCCGCACGGCCGCGCTGTCGATCACGATCAGCGAGCCCACCTTCTGCTCGGCCTTGTACTCGATGTTGTGCCGGGCATCGACGAAGGTCTCGCCGCGTGCCTTCATGGCCTCCCAGCCGCAGCCCAGCGCGGACAGCACATGCCAGCCGGCCTGGTCGAACAGGCCGACATAATGCATCACCGTCATATGCCCCAGATGGTCGCAATGCCAGGGATAGACCGCGCCACGAAACGCCTCCATCCAGCCGCCCATGCGCGCAAGCCCCCATTCGTGCAAGATGCGGGGCAACCTAGCCGTCCGGCGCACGACCTGTAAACGAACAGCGCATGCCCCCGCCCAGCCAACGCGCCGTCATCGTCGGCATCGGCGAAAGCCGCTATGCCCGCTGGGGCGGTCTCCAGAATGCTTCCGAACTGGGGCTCGCTTGCGAAGCGATCCTGGCCGCCGCCCGCGATTGCGGCCTGCCGCCGGACCGCATCGACGGCTTCGCTTCCTATTCCGAGGACGCCAGCGAACCGGCGCTGCTGAGCGTGGCGCTGGGCATCCAGAGCTTGCGCTTCGCCGCCATGGCCTGGGGCGGCGGTGGCGGCGGCAGTTGCGGCGCCCTGGCGCATGCCGTGGCGGCGGTGGAAAGCGGCCAGGCGCACTATGTCGCCGCCTTTCGCGGCCTCTGCCAGGGCCAGTCCTTCCGCTTCGGTCAGTTCCATCCCTGGTCGCCGCATGCCCATCTGTCGGCGCCGTTCGGCCTGCTGGCCCCGCCGCAGATGTTCGCGCTCATCGCCCGCCGGCACATGCACGAATACGGCACGACGCAAGCGCAACTGGGTCACGTGGCGCTGGCCTGTCGTTCGCATGCGCAGCGCAATCCGCGCGCGCTGATGCATGGCCGGCCGCTGAACATGGCGGACTATCTCGCCGCCCGGCCGATCGCCGAGCCCTTGCGGCTTTACGATTGCTGCCTGGAAAGCGACGGCGCCGCGGCCGTCATCGTCACCACCGCGGAACGTGGCCGCGACCTGGCGGCGCGGCCGGTGGCGGTGCTGGCGGCCGGCCAGGGCGCCGGTCCCGGTTATGGCACGGGCATGCTGGGCGGCCACAACATGCCGGACGCGGATTACGCCTCCGGCAACCAGCGCCGGCTGGCGGCCGAACTGTATGGCCGGGCCGGCGTCGGGCCGGCCGACATCGCGGTGGCGCAGATCTATGACGCCTTCACCATCACCGTGCTGTTCGGTCTGGAGGACTGGGGCCTGTGCGGGCGGGGCGAGGGCGGGCCGTTCGCCGCCGCGGGCGCGCTGCTGTGGCCGGACGGCCGGCTGCCGGTGAACACGTCGGGCGGCAACCTGTCGGAGGCCTATGTGCATGGCTTCAACCTGGTGGTGGAAGGCGTGCGGCAGATGCGCGGCACCGCCACTTGCCAGGTGACGGACGCCGGGCTTTGCCTGCTGGCGGGCGGCGAAAGCGTGACTCCGACCAGCGGCGCAATCCTGGCGCGGCTCTAGCCCGGTTTATTCACGAGAGGCCATGATGTGATGGGCAGGGAGGCAAGGCGATCACGCGGCATGCGTGGTCGTTGCGTCTTTTTCATCGCGGGTTGGTTTGTCG
>VGEV01000258.1 GCA_016869175.1 Alphaproteobacteria bacterium | reverse complement strand
GGCCGTGCCTGGCTGCCGGCGCTGCCCGGCGCCGGCCGGCCATCCGGCCGCCTGCCGCGGGACGAGCCGTCCTCGCCGTCGAGGGCCGCCAGTTCCTGCGCCTCCAATCGCCGGATTTCGTCGCGCAGGCGGGCCGCCTCCTCGAATTCAAGGTCGGCGGCGGCCGCACGCATGCGCTTCTCCAGATCCTCGATATGCCCGCGCAGATTGTGGCCGACAAGGTGCGGCGTGCCTTCCTCGCCGGTGGTCACCGTCACCCGGTCGCCTTCGTAGACACTGTCCAGGATGTCGGCGATCTGCTTGCGCACCGACTCTGGCGTGATGCCGTTGGCCAGATTGAACGCCGCCTGCTTGGCACGCCGGCGCTCGGTTTCCTCCAGCGCGCGTTTCAGGCTGTCGGTCATGTGGTCGGCATAGAGCAGCACGCGGCCATCGACGTTGCGCGCCGCCCGGCCGATGGTCTGGATCAACGAGGTGGTGGAGCGCAGATAGCCCTCTTTGTCGGCGTCCAGGATCGCCACCAACGCGCATTCGGGAATGTCCAGCCCCTCGCGCAGCAGGTTGATGCCGATCAGGATATCGAACAGGCCCAGTCGCAGATCGCGGATGATTTCGATGCGCTCCAGCGTTTCCACATCGGAATGCATGTAGCGAACCTTGAAACCGGCTTCGTGGAGATACTCGGTCAGATCCTCCGCCATCCGTTTGGTCAGCGTCGTCACCAGCGCCCGCTGCCGCTTGGCCACCAGCGCGCGACATTCGGCGATCAAGTCATCGACTTGGTTCTCCACCGGGCGCAACTCGCAGACCGGATCCACCAGGCCGGTCGGTCGGATCACCTGCTCGACGAAGACGCCGGCGGTGCGCTCCAGTTCCCACTGACCGGGCGTGGCGGAAACGTACACGCTTTGCGGTCGCATCGCGTCCCATTCCTGGAACTTGAGCGGCCGATTGTCGACGCAGGACGGCAGGCGGAAACCGAACTCGGCCAGCGTCCATTTGCGCCGGTAGTCGCCGCGGAACATGCCGCCCACCTGCGGCACCGTGATGTGGCTCTCGTCGACGAAGAGCAGCGCATCCTCCGGAAGATACTCGAACAAGGTGGGCGGCGGGTCGCCCGGATTGCGGCCGGTCAGATAGCGCGAGTAGTTCTCGATGCCGGGGCAACTGCCGGTCGCGTCCATGGTTTCCAGGTCCAGCATGGTGCGCTGCTCCAGACGCTCGGCCTCCAGCAGCAGGCCGCGATCGCGAAACCAGTCGAGCCGGACCCGCAGTTCCTCCTTGATGCGCTTGATCGCCTGTTGCAGCGTCGGCTTGGGCGTGACGTAGTGACTGTTGGCGTAGACCTTCGCTTCGCTCAGGTCGTCGGTCTTCTGTCCGGTCAGCGGGTCGAACTCGACCAGTTTCTCCAATTCATCGCCGAACAGGCTCAGTCGCCAGGCGCGGTCTTCCAAATGCGCCGGCCACAACTCGATGACGTCGCCGCGCACGCGAAAGGCGCCGCGCTGGAAGCCCACTTCGTTGCGCTTGTATTGCAGCTCCACCAGTTGCCGCAGCAGTCCTTGCCGTTCGTAGCGGCCGCCGCGTTTCAACGGAATGGTCATCCGGCTGTAGGTCTCGACCGAGCCGATGCCGTAGATACAAGACACCGAGGCGACGATGATCACGTCGTCGCGTTCCAGCAGCGCTTGCGTCGCGGCATGGCGCATGCGGTCGATCTGCTGATTGATCGAGCTTTCCTTCTCGACATAGGTATCGGTGCGGGGCACGTAGGCTTCGGGCTGGTAGTAGTCGTAGTAGGAGACAAAATACTCGACCGCGTTGTCCGGGAAGAACGAGCGCATCTCGCCATAGAGCTGTGCGGCCAGGGTCTTGTTGGGCGCCAGGATCAGGGTGGGCTTCTGCACGTTCTGCACCACGTGCGCCATGGTGAAGGTCTTGCCCGAGCCGGTGACCCCCAGCAGCACCTGGTCGCGCTCACCCCGCAGCATCGCTTCGGTCAGTTCGACGATGGCTTGCGGCTGGTCGCCGTTCGGTCGGTAGTCGCTGACCAAGCGGAACTTCCGGCCGCCCTGGCCTTTTTCCGGCCGTTCAGGCTTCATCGGCACCCAGACCGACTGTTCGGCGTCGTTGAGCGCGCGGTTGAAGCGGCCTTCGGCGTCTTTCAGGGATATCTGCGCCATGCCCCCATGATATCCGGCATCCACCGGATGACTGGCTTTTGGGGGCAAGATTGACGCCTAGAGTGCGCATTGGCAAGCCCGAGCCCCGCCGCGGGCGGCCAGATGGCCCGGATGCGGGTAAAATCGGCGCGTCGGGTTGCGGAAGCTACGATATTGTTCTCGCCAAGACGCACCTCTGCTGTGGTTTTCGCTGGAACTCATGCGGCCGGCCTGTTTACGCCGGCGCTGGAGGTGGCTGCGGCCGCAATTCGGCGACCAGCCTCAG
>VGEV01000257.1 GCA_016869175.1 Alphaproteobacteria bacterium | reverse complement strand
CCAAGTTCGTGTTGCCGTCCTGAACGGCTACACCGCGCTCGGCATCCCTGTCACGAAAATCGCAGGATAGGTCTGTCCGGCGGCAGGGGAAGTCCGGTCGTCAGCCGATTTGTGCAACAGAGTCGGGTCGCGTGCCGGGAAGACCGGTTGACTGGTGAACCCGGCGCGGTGCTTTTGCGCGAGATCCTGGAATCGAGCGGGATCATGGGCTGGCTGGGGACGCGGCTGAAGGATCCTCGGCGCCAAGTGGATGTGCTGCACGACCTGCCTTCGCTGTTGCGGACCGCGGTGTTGCTCGCGGCACAGGGCTGGCGCGATCATGATGATGCCGATGCGCTGCGCCTCGATCTTGCCATGCGGTTGGCGTGCAGTTCATCGGCCGGATTGACCCCGCTGGTGGCGGAGCCGGGGCTGGCCTCGCCGCCGACGTTGTCGCGCTTCACGGCCATCATGGCGCAGGCCGGCAACCTGGAGGCGCTCCGCGACGGCGTGCTGGAACTCGCTGCACGTGGCTTGCGGGCCGAGAACGGCGGGCGGAAGCGCCCGCGGGTGACGCTCGATATCGACAGCCTGCCGATCGAGGTGCAAGGCCACCAGCCGAAGGCCGCGTGGAACGGCCACTACAACGCGCGCATCTACCACCCGCTTGTCACCTCCATCGCCGAGACCGGCGACATTCTGGACGGGCGCCTGCGGCCGGGCAATGTCGGCACCGCGGATGGGGCGCTGGACGTGATCCTCGACGTGGTCGACCGGGCGCAGGGTGGGCTGTGCAAGGTGGCCATGGTGCGCATGGATGCGGGCTTTCCCTCGGCGACGCTGCTGGCGGGCCTGGAGGCCCGCAATATCGACTTCGTCGCCCGGTTGCGTGCCAACCCCGCGCTCGATCGTCTGGCCGCGCCCCACATGAAGCGACCGCGTGGCCGGCGCCCCCACGAGCCGCGGCTGTGGACCCATGTGCTGCAGTATCGGGCCGAGAGCTGGGAGAAAGCGCGCCGCGTGATCCTGGTGGTCAAGGAACGCCCCGACGAGTTGCTGCTCGACCGCTTCTTCCTCGTCACCGCGCTGAGCTGGCGGCAGATGGCGAGTTGCGAGGTGCTCGACCACTACCGTGCGCGCGGCAAGGCCGAGGCCCACATGGGCGAGCTGAAGGATGCGCTCGACCCGGCGCTCTCGTCCACGAACCGCCCCAAGACCTATGTGCGCGGCCGCAAGCCGCGCTCGGCCGCCCCGGCCATCGATGCCTTCGCCTGCAACGAGGTCAGGATGCTGATCTCCATGATGGCCTATCAGCTGATGCACATCGCCCGCCGCGCCATGGCACGCGCCACCGGCACCGGCTGGAGCCTGCGCCGCCTGCGCGAGCGCGTCCTGCGCGCCGGTGCCAGGCTGATCATCTCAGCCCGCCGCATGACGCTGACCCTCTCCACCGCTGCCGCAGGCTTCTGGGCCATCCTCTGGCCCGAGATCACCGCGCTGCAATGGGCGGCAGATCCGTAGTCGGGCGCCCAACTGCCGATCTCGCCGCACACTGACCCGCCCAAAGGCGGCCCAAACGCATGCGCGTTCGCCACCCCAGAACGCGCGAAACCGGCCATCAGCCACCAATCTGCCCCGCGAAATGCACCGCCCCGCCCAACCTGACCCCCGGTGCTGCGCTCAAGCCCACCGCCCACCACAACTCAGGCGCCTGAGCGGCCGTGCAGGCCCATCCGTTGAATAAGGCGGGTTGTTCAGAGCGAACGACTTCTCTGATTGGCTTTTTCTCTCATTTCCAGTGCCTGAAGTTCCAGCTTGTGCTGAATCTTGATGCTTTCTATTTGCGCATGCTGCTGTTTTTGCATCATCTCTAGCTGCAGTTTTTGCTGCTTCTGGGTTGCTTCAAACTGAGCTTCATGGCGCTTAACCAAAGCTTCTCTTTGTTCTTGCATCGTCATATATTTTCTCCATTGTTGTATTCTTCATTGTACCCGACTTTCCCCAAGTAGCATGCCTTCCGAAGTCAAGATCGCCTGAACCGACATTTTCCAAGTGGCGCGCGGTCTGATGTGAAGATCGCGTGACGTTGCTCGCCGTGCAAGCGTTTTTTGCCCCGAGCGGCGCCTGCGGTCGCGCAGGCTGCGGAAACTGGGCGGATCGGACCACGAAGCCGCCGTGTTGTGTCCCGGCGGCGGTGTTTTTCAGCGCAGCGGGCAGACCGGTCCTGCCGTTTTCGTTCAGTTTGGACGTGGATCGCGGTCAGGTTGTGTCTCGTATGTGGTGGGAATTCTCTGTCGACGTCCTCCGAGCGGGATGAGTTGCGTTTGCTCAAGCGGCGAGGTCAAGTGTCATGGGCTTGATCGCCTGGGTTGGGGCACGGTTTCTTGAGACAGTCTGGAGCGCTATTCCTTGGATGAAGGAGGAGTGGAGCATGGACGGCAAGAACCCGGGATCCTTGGGCGCGACGGAGGCCACGGCCCCGTCG
>VGEV01000256.1 GCA_016869175.1 Alphaproteobacteria bacterium | reverse complement strand
GAAGAAACCAGCCTGTCCCGCCATCCCCGCCTCCGGCCATCGCCAGAGGTCAGAGAATCAACCCGCGACCCTCAACGCCAGAGGTTTTCGAGGTGTCCTAGTGTTTCGGCAGGGCCAGGATCGCGATCACGCCAGCGATGCCCAAAAGGACGATGACGCCGAACTTGCGGTTTTTCAGCGCCAGATAGCCGCCAGCCGCGACGATCGCGACAAAGGCGCCGCGCGAACCGGTCCAGACCAGCGCGACGAAGGCCAGGAAAAAGACGCCGAGCCAACCCAGTCGCACCCAATTCAGCGTCGAAATGCGCGCCAGGAAAAAGAAGATCGGCACCGCCATGGCGATGGCCAGCGCGATTTCGTTGTTGTCGGCCATGTTGCCGCGTTGGCCGCTGACCATGCGGTCGCTGCCCGTCACCAAGGCGAAAGCGCCGTACTTGACTCAATAGAACAAGAACACAGCGGCGAACACGATGACGATCGCTTGAGCACGAATAGGGGTGCGCATCATGCACAATGTTAAATGCAATAACATGAATAAATTAAGATTGACAATCAAGTAGGATCGCGAGTATTCAAAGATTTATTGAGAATGAATAGGCGATCACCATTCATAAGAAGAATAGATAAATCAGAACGGTGGTGCGATCGAAAGCCGGCGGATGCTTTCTCTCCTTGAGGAACAGCCAGCCCATCAAGACGAAGACCGAGAGGATGGCGTTGGCCGGAATGCCGCGAGCGAAACTGAAGGTCTGGAACTGCGGGAAGGCCATGGCCACCCACATCCAGGCCAGCACGCCCGCCGCCGGCGCCCACAGCGCCAGCAGGCACATCGTCAGCAGGCCGAGCGAGAAGGCGAGATCACGCATGCCGCGACCTTCCAGCGATGGCGCCCCGGGAAAGCGGCCCGGCCATCGGCAGCCCGGCCGGGCCGGAGCCACCGGCCGACACAGGCCGGCCTGCCGCGCCAGCCACCCGGCCCGGCCTGCGCCTCATCCCACCGGTTCCATCTCGGTCAACGCATAGATCTCCTGCGCCTCGCTGACGCCGCGCAGTTCATGCACGCCCAGGCTTTCCAGCCGGCTGTGCGGCGCGCGCGCGGCGAAGGCGGCCGTCGTCAGCACCGGCAGGTCGAGTTCCTTGGCCAGCGAGAGCACGCGGCTCGCTTCGTTCACCGCCGGCCCGATCACCGTGAAGTCCAGCCGCTCCCGGCTGCCGATGTTGCCATACTGCACATCGCCCAGGTGCAAGCCGGTCGCGCAGCGGATCAACGGTCGGCCCTCGGCCCGCCGCGGCGCATTGGCGCGGGTCAGCCCCTGCTCGACCGCCAGCGCGGTGGCCAGCGCGGTCGCGCAGGCGCGCCCCTAGTCGCGACTGGCATCGAACATGCCGAGCACGCCATCGCCCAGGAATTTCAGCACTTCCCCGCCTCGCTGTTCGATCAGCCCGCCGACAAGCTCGAAATACTCGTCGAGCAGCGCGATCACCTCCGCCGCCGGCAGCCGGTCGGACAACAAGGTGAAGCCGCGCAAGTCGCTGAACCACACTGCCGCACGAATGCTTTCGACTTGGTTGCGACGGACGGCGCCGGCCAGCACCCGGCGGGCCGGCTCGCGCCCGAGATACGTCGTCAGCAGCGTGCGCGTCGACTCTTGCGCCGAGAACAGTTCAACCCGCAGCGCCAACAGCGGCAACAAGTCGTGCAGCAAGGCCAGCTCGGCGGTCGAGAAACCGCCCGGTCGGTCGGTCAGAAAGGAAATGAAATTGACGGCCCCGCCGCAATGCCGCAAGTTCAATAGCAGGTAGTCGCTATGGCCGTCTGCCTGGAATTCGCGAAGAACCGGAAATTCCAGATCTTCGGCTGGTCCGACCAGACGCCGGCGATAGGCGGCCTCGCTATCGTGGATCAATTTGACCCGACTGTTGAGATACATGGCGCTTCCGCGGACGCTATAGTCCCGTTCGATCCGCGTGACAGCCTGATCGCTGGTGCGCCATTCGAAATTGCGCACGAATACCTCCGGATGCATGGTGCGGTGGCCAAGGCGTGCCCGGGTGAGCGGAACGCCGTCCCGCGCCAGGCGGCGACAGAGTTCGCCGAAGAACTCGCCGATCTCGGCGAAACCGCCGCACTCGACCAGCCAGCTCGCGGTAAGCGTCTGCGACCAGCTTGGATGGGTGATCAGATCCGGCTGCTCGGATTCGCCAGACGACAGGCTGACCGGCCCCGCCTCGTGCGACCTGGGCAGCAGCTTGTCGCGCAGGATGTCTAGCCTGGATTATTCGTGACGCGGGCCGTATCGGTGCGGCGGGTGTAGCATAGCTCACTGATTTCGTTCAGGATTTGGTGGTCTAAGCCGGTCCTTCACGAGAGCAGGGAGGCGCCACGCCCGCCATGGCCGACGATAGAGAACGCTCCTGCGATTTGCCAAGCGTCGGGCGCAAGAAGATGAGCGCGTCGTTCGACGGCGGGCGCATCAGC
>VGEV01000255.1 GCA_016869175.1 Alphaproteobacteria bacterium | reverse complement strand
TCGGGCAGCGGCGTGCGAAAGGGGTGGTTCACCACTCTGATCACGGCACGCAGTACACCTCGATCGAATTCGGCCTGCGATGCAAAGCGGCGAAGACCCGGCCCTCGATGGGAACGGTGGGCGACGCCTACGACAACGCGATGGCCGAGAGCTTCTTCGCGACGCTGGAATGCGAACTGCTTGATCGCCGGCGCTTTGCAACCAAAGCCGAGACGCGCATGGCGGTCTTCGAGTTCATCGAGGGCTGGTATAACCCCACTCGGCATCATTCGAGCCTGGGCAGAATCTCGCCCATCGAGTTCGAACGGTGTCATCATTCAATGCAACAAGAGCGCGCGGTTACCCACAGGGCCGCGCGCACGGTAGCGTTCGAGGCGCCCGGCGCGCCCCCTGTGGATAACCGCTTGTGACCCAAGCGCTAAACCGTCCACGGAAACGGGTCAACTCCAGCACAGCCGAGGGCTTCAACGCCCCGGAGCGCGGTGAGAAGGAGGCTGCGAGGTCGGCGTCCTTGGAATGTGAGCAAATCCAGCCGATCGCCCGAAGTGGGGGCGCGCTGTTTCGCACTGAATCAGGTCTGGTGTCGCGCATGGTCATGCCCATGCAGGGCGGCGACCGCTGCTCACACGTTGGAATATTGGTTGGCGACGGTAGTGGCGCCCGCGTCCATCACGCAGAGGTCGAAGGGATAGGAATTTACTTCCGATCCGGGCTGCATAACGATCGCTCCTGCGGCCGGATCTGGGCTGCTGAGCGGCGGCTAGTGCCACAATTGGTCATGCACTTGAGTTTGAAGCTGTCGAACAAGGGGCTTGATAGCAAATAACCAGGGCGAACAGCGCGGTCGCCAAGCCCTGCATGATCACGCGGATTTGCATCAGCTTGTTGCCCCAGCGCTGGTTGAACTCGCCGCCGCGCGCCATGGAGAACAAGCCGCCAAACAGCGTGGCGAGCGTCAGTACCATGGCCATCACGAGCAGGAAAACGAGGAATCCGTTCATTGCGCGATTTAAGCGCAGTCGCGGCCCGGCGCCCAGCGGCCTTCTACCGGCACAACACCTGGGTCACCGCGCCGCTTTCCAACAATCTTCGGCCCAGCGCGTCGAAGGCGGCTGGATCGACCGCCACGCGCTTGCCTAGCGCCGTTGGCCCGACCGTGCGCCTCAGATCGGACAGCGAGACCGATCCAAGCGCCTGACGGCGCGGCGCCTCGAAAATCACGACGCCGACGGCCTGGCCGTTGTGGTCGATCACGGGCCCGCCGCTGATCCCGCCCACGGTTTCCGACCCGCCGCGGATTTTCGGGTAGCGGTCAACCTGCCAGACGTAGGCGCGGAAGGGCGCGGCGCTGCCGATGCGGCCGGCCAGCTTGACGCGCTCCACCCCGCGCAGGCGCAGATGCATGACGCCAGACTGCAGCTGGGGGTAGCCCACGGCAAAGGCCGCTGTGCCCGGCTGGGGCGCCGCCGCCGCGATCGGCACAATAGGGCGGGAGAATCCGGCACGCACGGCCGCCACGTCGGCGTCGGGATGGCGGCTGGCCCAGGTCACCGGTCGCCAGGGCCCGCCGGCGAATTTTAGGCGCTCGCAATCCTCCACCACGTGGCGCGCGCTGGCCCAGAGATCGCTGCCCACCGACCAAGCCGTGCCGGACGACAACTGTCCGCGCCGACGTTGGCTGGTCTCGAGGATATTGACGCGTCCGCGCCCGAGATCGCCCAAGCCCCGTTCCTGCTCCGCGATGGCGCGGGGTACGGGATCATGGATGGTCTGGGGGGCGGGCGCGAGTTGTTCGAAGGCCGGTGGCCGGGCCGGGGAGCGGCGACTGAATTCGTCCTCGAACTTGCCGTAGAACAGGCTAGCGAGGTAGCCAAACATGGCCATGACGATGAAGCGGGTGAGACCGCTCATGGGCGTTCAGCCCGACAGCGCGGCGGCCGTGATCAAGGCGACAGCAAGTTGGATCGCGGCGACGAACAGGGCGGAAGCCATGTCGCCGCTCTCCAGTTTCTCCCTTGTCTTGCCGGTAACGCGGCAGGCGACCAAATAGGCGATGAGCTGGATCGCTGCCGCCAGCGCGCTCCAGGCCGCGACCTCGTACGCGCCGCCGGAATATTTCATAGCCGCCGCGATAGGCAGCGCCATGGCGATCACGGCGCCACCCGCCCACACGGCCGAGGCGGCATTGCCCGCGCGAATCAGCTTGATCTCGTCCGCCGGCGTGAAGCGCAGCATGATGGCTATCGCCAGCGCCCAGGTTGCCAGCGCGATCAGGAAATGGGCGGCCACGGTCGGCAGGGCGCCGACCATGCGGCCGAAGGCGTCGAATAAGTCCATCGCTTCGCTCCCTTAAGTCTTGGTGATGCGGACATCGCGCCGGGCCGCGCAGAGATCGACGGTAACATAGCGTAGATCATCGTCGGAAAAGACTAGGCGCTTGCGGCCGCGTTTGCCGCAGGCGTAGTCCAGATCGGCCTCCCCCGAAAACCGGAACGGCTCTGCAACGGGGCCGAGCATCCCGCACGGCCTGGGCTCGT
>VGEV01000254.1 GCA_016869175.1 Alphaproteobacteria bacterium | reverse complement strand
CGCGCCCGTGCGAACGATCCAAAGCACCCCTTCGACGAACATGCGGTTGTCCCGCCCGGTCGAGCCGCGTTGCTCGGGCCGGCCGATGATCAGACCCGATATCTTGCTCCATTGCTCGTCGCTCAGCACGAGCCGATCCATGACGCCCAAGGATGCCTCCCGAAAAGCAGCCTTCAATCACGGATCGCGCGATTCGAGACTCCCAAGAGTCCACAGGACCTAGGCCGCCCCGCTAGCGCGGAGGCCGCGCTGGAAAGACGCCCCGGCCCTTGCCGATCGCGCCCGCGCCGAAGCGTTCGCGCAAGCGATCGACGGCCCGCTCGGCAGCCGCCCGTTTGCCGGCGTCGGGATCCGCCAGGTCGGCCGCGTCGGCCGGCGGCGGCGGGCATAGCCGATCGCAGCCAAGACCGATCAGGCGGAACCGGGTGCCGTCGACCTCGCGCGCGAGCAGCGCTGCCGCGGCGGCGAAAAGCTGTTCCGCTAACTGGCTCGGCGCGGCCAACCGGGCATGGCGGGTGCGCAGCCGGAACTCGGCGGTCTTCAGCTTCAAGGCGACGCCCTCGCTGGCCAGCTCCGCCCTTTTCAGGCCCAACGACACCTTCTCCGCCAGGCGCCACAGCACCGCCTCCAGGCTGGCGCGGTCGGCCAGGTCGGCCTCGAACGTGGTCTCGGCCGAGATGCTGCGGCGCTCGCCGGCGGGATCCACGGGCCGCGTATCGTGGCCCCGCGCGAAGGCCCATAGCCGCTCGCCCATCGCGCCATAGCGCGCCACCAGATCGCCCCGCTCGCGCCCCTGCACCTCGCCGATCAGGCGGATGCCGTCGGCCGCCAGCTTGCGTTGCATCGCCTGGCCGACGCCGAAGATGATGCCGACCGGTCGGCTGGCCAGGAAGCCCGGCGCCTCCGACCGACCGATCACCGCGAAGCCGCGCGGCTTGTCCAGTTCGGATGCGATCTTGGCCAGGAACTTGTTGTAGCTGAGGCCGACCGAGACGGTAATGCCAATCTCGCGCTCGATGCGCTCGGCAAGCGCGGCCAGCGTCTGCGCCGGCTGCCGGTGGTGCAGCGCCTCGGTGCCGGTCAAGTCGAGGAAGGCCTCGTCCAGCGACAAGGGCTCGACCAGCGGCGTGGCGGACAGCAGGATCGTCCGCACGTGCCGGCTCACCGCGGCGTATTTCGCCATGTCGGGCCGGATCACGCTCGCGTGCGGACAGGCCTGCAACGCCTTGAACATCGGCATGGCCGAGCGCACGCCATAGGTCCGGGCCACGTAGCAGGCCGCGCTCACCACGCCACGCCGGCCGCCGCCGACGATCACCGGCCGGTCGCGCAGTTCGGGCCGGTCGCGCTTCTCGACCGCGGCGTAGAAGGCATCGCTGTCCAGATGCGCCAGGGACAGGCGGTCCAGTTCCGCATGCCGCAACAGTCGGGGCGAACCGCAGGCGGGACAGCGCGCGCCCGGCGAAGCCGGCGCCAACCGCAGGCAGTCGCGGCAGAGCTCGGTCACCGCCTGCCCTTGGGCCATAGCCACGCGGCCCCCCTGACGCCGCTGGCATCCCCGTGGCAGGCCGGCAGCAGCGATGTGTCCACGCGGTCGGAGAACACGTACTCGCCCCACAATTCCGGCACCCGCCGGTAGAGCCCGGCGATGTTCGACAGGCCGCCGCCCAGGACGATGATCTCCGGATCGAACAGATTGATCACCGTCGCCAGCGCCTTTGCCATGCGCCGGCAATAGCGCTCCAGGCTAGCCACCGCAGACGGTTCGCCCGCTGCCGCAGCCGCAGCCACGCCATGGGCCGTCGCCGCACCGCCATGCTCGCGCGCCAAGCCTGACCCGGAAAGAAAGGTCTCAATGCAGCCTCGCTTGCCGCAATAGCAAAGTGGGCCGGGCAGTTCCGCCGGCTCGGGCCAGGGCAGCGGGTTGTGCCCCCACTCGCCGGCGATGCGGTTGCGTCCCTCCAGAACACGGCCATCGACCACCAAGCCGCCGCCCGTACCGGTGCCGACAATCACGCCGAACACGGCGGCCGCCCCACGGCCGGCGCCGTCGCTCGCCTCCGACAACGCAAAGCAGTTCGCATCGTTCGCCAGCCGTACCGGGCGACCCAGCGCTTGCGCCAGGTCGCGGTCGAGCGCCTGGCCGATCAGCCAGGTGGAATTGGCGTTCTTCACCCGGCCGCTCGCCGGCGACAGCGTGCCGGGAATGCCGACACCGACGTTGCCCGGCTGGCCCGCCATGGCCTCGAGTTTGCCGATCAGGCCGACGATCGCCGCCACTATCGCGCCGTAATCGCCCTGCGGCGCCGCGATGCGCAGGCGCGCGCCAACGCCGCCATCGTCGGCCAGCGCGATGCCCTCGATCTTGCTGCCGCCCAGGTCGATGCCGATGCGCAATGCGCCGCCCCCTAACCTGGATTATTCGTGACGCGGGCCGTATCGGTGCGGCGGGTGTAGCATAGCTCACTGATTTCGTTCAGGATTTGGTTGTCTAATCCGGTCCTTCACGAGAGCAGGGAGGCGCCACGCCCGCCATGGCCGACGATAGAGAAC
>VGEV01000253.1 GCA_016869175.1 Alphaproteobacteria bacterium | reverse complement strand
CCGCACACCGGCCATTGCATGAACCTGGAGGAGCCGGCGGCTTTCAGCCGGGCGCTCGACGAGTTCTTCGCCGCCGCCGAAGCGGGCCGCTGGCCGCCACGCTGACCAGTGGACGACGCGCCGTCGCCGGTGCATATAGCCCGGCGGGATGACAGCCAGTAACCAGGCGCGCTTCGAGCAGGGATTCGCTCTCCACCAGCAGGGCAGGCTGGCGGACGCCGAAGCCCTCTACGACCAGGTGCTGCGCGAGCAGCCCGCGCATCAGGAGGCGGCGCATCTGCGCGGCCTGGTGGCGCTGCAGAGCGGCCGCACTGCCGAGGGCATTTCCTGCC
Source organism: Alphaproteobacteria bacterium (assembly GCA_016869175.1). Classification (GTDB taxonomy): domain Bacteria; phylum Pseudomonadota; class Alphaproteobacteria; genus VGEV01. The sequence continues at coordinate 2,248 of VGEV01000253.1, read as the reverse complement.
TGCGCGAGCTGCTGGCGCGCAGCCCGGCGCACGCCGCGGCCTGGCACAATCTCGGGCTCGGGCTCTGCCAGCTGGGGCAGTTCGCGGAGGGGCTCGCCGGCTTCGAGCGTGCGCTCGCGCTGCTGCCCGGTCACGCCGGCCTGCATAGCGATCGCGGCAATGCCCTTGCCGCGCTCGGGCGCCACGAGGCGGCGGCTGCGAGCTTCGAGCGCGCGGTGGCGCTGGCCCCGGACAATGCCGGGGCGCACAACAATCTCGGCGTCACGCTCATCGACCTGCGGCGGCACGAGGAGGCGCTGGCCAGCTTCGTCACGGCCACGCGGCTGCGGCCGGACTACGCCGAGGCCTGGAGCAACACGGGCGGGGCCCTGCACCAGCTCCGCCGTCACGACGAGGCGCTGGCCGCCTTCGACCGGGCGATCGCGCTCAATCCCGGTCACGCCGAAGCCCATTGCAACCGCGCCGGCACGCTGCAGGCGCTGCGCCGCCACGCCGAGGCGCTGGCCGCCTGCGAGCGGGCGCTCGCCCTCAATCCCGGCTATGTCGAGGCGCATGTCGGCAGCGGCCTGGCGCTGGCCGCACTGGGCCACCACGACGAGGCGATCGCCAGCTACGACCGGGCGATCGCCGCCCGCCCCGGTTTCGCGCCAGCGCACAGCAACCGGGCCCAGGCGCTGTTCCGCCAGGCCCGCTTCGCCGACAGCGCTCGCGCCTACGCCACGGCGCTGCGCCTCGACCCGAACCTCCGGCACGTGCCCGGTCACCTCATCCACGCGCTGCAGCAGGCCTGCGCCTGGGACGAGCTGGCACCGCATCAGGCGGCGATCGCCTCGCGTCTGGGCCAGGATCCCGGCGCGGTGGCGCCGTTCCCGTCCATGGCGATCCTCGACGAGCCGGCGTTGCATCGCCGCGCCGCCGAGGCCTGTTGCGCGGAGGAGTTCCCGGCGCGCGAGACGCTGGCTTCGGTCGGCCGGCGCCCGCCGCGCGGCCGGATCAAGCTCGCCTATGTCTCCGGCGATTTTCACGATCACGCCGTGCCGCGCCTGGCGGCGGGACTGTTCGAACGGCACCGCCGCGAGGAATTCGAGATCCTGGGACTCTCGGTCGGGCCCGCGGCTGACGACGACATGCGCCGCCGGCTGGCCTCCTCGTTCGAGCTGTTCGTCGATGGCCGCAACGAGACGGACCGGGCGATCGCCGAAACTCTGCTGCGGCACGAGGTCGATATCGCGGTCGACCTCAGCGGCTACACGGCCGAATCCCGGCCGGAGATCTTCAGCCACCGCCCGGCCCCGGTGCAGGTGAGCTACCTCGGATATCCCGGCACGCTGGGCGCGCCGTACATCGACTACATCATCGGCGATCCGGTCGTGACGCCGTTCGCGCACGCTGGCTTCTTCACGGAGAAGATCGTTCAGCTTCCCGATTCGTACCAGGTCAACGACCGCACGCGCGCGATCGCCGGTGAAACGCCGTCGCGCCCGGAGCTCGGCCTGCCGGAGAACGGGTTCGTGTTCTGCTGCTTCAACGGCCTCTACAAGATAACGCCGGAGATGTTCGACATCTGGATGCGGCTGCTGCAGCGGGTGGATGGCAGCGTCCTGTGGCTGTTCCACGGCAATCCCGAGGCGGAGGCGAATCTCCGGCGCGAAGCCCGGCGGCGCGGCGTGGCGCCGGAGCGGCTGGTGTTTGCGCCGAGGCTGGATCCGGCCCGGCACCTGGCGCGCCACCGCCGTGCCGACCTGTTCCTCGACACGCTGCCTTATAACGCCCACACCACCGCCAGCGACGCGCTGTGGGCCGGGCTGCCGGTCGTGACCTGCCCCGGCAGGGCCTTCGCCGGGCGGGTCGCCGCCAGCCTGCTCACGGCGGTTGGGCTGCCGGAACTGGTCAGCGGGAGCCTGGCCGACTACGAGGCGCTGGCGCTGCGGCTCGCCACGGATCCGGCCGCGCTGGCAGCGGTCAGGGCGAAGCTCGAGGCGAACCGTCTGACGACCGCGCTGTTCGACACGGACCGCTTCACGCGCCACATCGAGAGCGCCTATCGGACGATGCATGAGCGCCGGCTGCGCGGCCTGCCGCCCCAAGGCTTCGCGGTGCCGGCGGGCGGTTGAGCGCCTCAGCCGTTGAACCGGTCCTCGAGCGCCACCCACTCGTTGAAGCGGGTGATCTGCTTGAACTCGTCGAAGGTCGCGGCCCGGGCGGCGATTGCCTGGGCGTTGTCGTTCCTGATGTCGGCGAGCATATC
>VGEV01000252.1 GCA_016869175.1 Alphaproteobacteria bacterium | reverse complement strand
GTTGCGGGACCTGATGCAGGCGTTCCGCTATCTCGCCGCCGGTGAGCACGACAGCAACGTTTCGCGCCGCGCGCCGGACCCGCTGTGGCTGGCGGCGGCCGAAGTGCTGCAACGCCAGTTGGCCGATTTCGGCGGCGGCCTCGCGCGCGACCGGCTCATTGAACTGACGCGCGAAGGGGCGAGGGAAATCTACCGACAGCAGTTGATCGGCAATGCCATTGGCCTGCTCGTCACCGAGGGGCTTGCCAACGACGCCATCCTGGCGGCGTTGCCGGCGATGCTGGGCGAGCCGACAGAACCCTTGTCGCCGACGGAGCGCTGGCGCATCCGTGACGCCATCCGCCGCGCCCGCGAGCGCCTGCATTTCGTCGCGGGGTAGTCGCCAGAGCCGATCACCCAGAGAGGGATAATCGCACCAAGACTGCATGTCGGAAACTGTCGCTCGACCAACCCGCGTGGTCTGCTGGGCTTCGGCAAGGCCCTGCTCGGCGGCGCGGCGGAACCACTTCAAGCAGCGAGGCGACATGGGAGGAGATGGAACTCGTCATCGGCAAGAACAGCAACATGACCGGCAACGCGCTGCTGGTGATGCTCGCAGCGGGTGTTTTGGCCGCCATTGGCATTGCGACCAATGCTCTGCATATTGTGATCGGCGCCATGTTGATCGCACCCGGATACCCGTCGCATGCTCACCAGCAATCGCTTCTGAAAGAGGCAAGCAGGCGTTCGAATAGATCATCCGGCAGCTCGGCCACTGGCTTTGTTTGGTATAGATGTGCGCGGCTTATGCCCAGCAACTCGGCCGCTCGGCGAGCCGAATAGGTTTCGAGGCCGTTGCGGCAATTAGCAAGATACTCGGTTATCGTCTCGGCCGGTTTCCACTTTGCCCGATTGGCGGCGCTGTCGCCCCGGAACCACGGTACGGGCGGATTGTTCCGCCCGCACCTTATGGTCGTCAGTCCTGGCGGATGACCTCGTTCCAGCGGCAGCGCAGCGGGGCCTTGCCGGTGAGCATGGCGGCCGCGGTGTCGCGCTCGGCGGGGGTCATCTCACGCCACATCTTATCGGAGATCTTGGTCGCGTCCTTGATGCCGCCCGTCTCGGCGTGGCGGAACCAGGAATAGGCCACGGGGATGTCGGTGCTGGCACCGGCTATGGCCGCGCCGACGCGGCGGATGAGACGCACCCCGTCGACCGTTTCGCCGGAGTAGATCTGGCCGAGCTTAAAGGCGGAGCCGGGATGGCCCTGGGCAGCGGCCTGGCACAGCCAGTCGACTGACTGGGGCGTATTGTAGAAGCCCGCGCCCTCGTTCAGCGAGCAGCACAACGCTTCGCCCACCTTGTACTGCGCGACGGCGTTGCCTGCGCGGGCGGCATCGATGTTGTTGGCCACGATGGCCTTGTCGCGCACGATGTTCGCCCCCTCGATGGCCGCGCCCGCGCAGCCGGCCAGTGCGACCAGCATGATGCCGGCCGCCGCGATCTTCCTGATGTCCATAATACCTCGCTTGCAGCCGCTCGTCCGGCCGTCGTCAATCGCCCCACTGGTATGCGCCAGCCGGGAGGATAATAGCGCAACGATCCGGGCGGCGTAATCCCGACCCCGGATCGCCGTTCCGCCTCCCGCCGCACCGGGGACGCGCCGCACGACCGTGGCCGGCAGACCTGCGCCGGCGCTCCCGCGCAAGGATGCGGCGGTGTCGTTTAACTTGCCCCCGGTACAGACGGCGGCCGATGCGGCGAAAGCTATGGGCGCGGCGTTGCGGGCGGCGGGGTCGCGGCAGCGGCTGGCCCGCGAGTGGAAGCCCAAGACCTGGGAAGAGGTGCAGGCCATGGAGCGCCAGGCCGGCAAGCGGCGGTAGCGGTAGCACTGGCGCGGCCTGAGGGCATGGTGGTGTGCCACTGTGACGTCACGCCACCGCGCCACGTCCCGGCTGCTACAGGTCACCGGCAACACCCTGCTATGCTGGCCGCCAGACAAGGCGAGGCAGGCCATGCTGAGGCTGGTGGCGGGCTTATTCGCGGCGCTGCTGCTGGCGCTGCCGGCGGCCGGGCAAGACTTCGACAAGGGACTCGAGGCCTACTGGCGCGGCGACTACGCGGCGGCGCTGAAGGAATGGCGCCCGCTGGCCGAGCAGGGCAATGCCAGCGCCCAGAACAATCTCGGCATCATGTACGACACGGGCCAGGGCGTACCGCAGGACCATGCCGAGGCGCTGAAGTGGTTCCGCCGTGCCGCCGAGCAGGGCAATGCCAGCGCCCAGTTCAATCTCGGCCTCATGTACGACAACGGCAAGGGCGTACCGCAGGACCATGCCGAGGCGGTGAAGTGGTACCGCCGCGCCGCCGAGCAGGGCCATGCCGGCGCCCAGAACAATCTCGGCCTCATGTACGACAACGGCAAGGGCGTACCGCAGGACCATGCCGAGGCGGTGAAGTGGTACCGCCGCGCCGCCGAGCAGGGCCATGCCGGCGCCCAGAACAATCTCGGCACCATGTACGACAACGGCCAGGGCGTACCGCAGGACCATGCCGAGGCGGTGAAGTGGTACCGCCGCGCCGCCGAGCAGGGCCATGCCAGCGCCCAGTTCAATCTCGGCCTCATGTACGACAAGGGCGAGGGCGTACCGCAG
>VGEV01000251.1 GCA_016869175.1 Alphaproteobacteria bacterium | reverse complement strand
GCGTTCTCTATCGTCGGCCATGGCGGGCGTGGCGCCTCCCTGCTCTCGTGAAGGACCGGCTTAGACCACCAAATCCTGAACGAAATCAGTGAGCTATGCTACACCCGCCGCACCGATACGGCCCGCGCCACGAATAATCCAGGCTAGACGTCGATCGCCCGGCCGCTGCGGCCGATCATGTTGAGGAACTCGCGCCGGGTGGCTTCATTGTCGCGGAACTCGCCCAGCATGCGGCTGGTCACCATGTCGACCCCCGGCTTGTGCACGCCGCGCGTCGTCATGCAATGGTGCACCGCCTCGATCACCACGCCGACCCCCAGGGGCTGCATCACCTCGGCGATGGTATTGGCGATCTGCGCCGTCATTTTCTCCTGAATCTGCAAACGCTTGGCATAAATCTCGACAACCCGTGCCAGCTTGCTGATGCCAACGACGCGGCGATCCGGCAGGTAGCCGACATGGGCCACGCCGATGATCGGCGCCAGGTGGTGCTCGCAGTGGCTCTCGAAGCGGATATCGCGTAGCACGACCATCTCGTCATAGCCGTCCACCTCCTCGAAGGTGCGCTGCAAGATTTCCACCGGATCGCTGTTGTAGCCGGCGAAGAATTCCTCATAGGCGCGCACCACCCGGCCGGGGGTGCCCAGCAGGCCTTCGCGGTCGGGATCGTCGCCCGCCCAGCGCAACAATGTTTTGACCGCTTCCTCCGCCTGTTCGCGGCGGGGCCGCCGGGCATCCGCCCGCCGCCGCTCCTCGGCCAGGAGTTCGGTCAGATTGTAGCTGGTGATCTTGCGCACGCTTCCCCCTGCCGCAGCCATGGTGCGTCCAAGCATATAATGCGCCGCCGCCGATCATCAACCGCGGGCGCCGGCATGGGCAAGGCCACGGTCGCGTGAAATACTGCGCCGGTCGGCCAGGAGTGCGCGATGCGGCTTAGCGGACGCGGAGTTTGCCGGCTTGTCTGGGCGTTGGCCCTGCTGGCGTCGAGCTGGGCGCATGCGGGCGAACCGGGCGAGACCGAACTTGCCGTGGCGCGCGGCGAACTGGCCCGCGACATTGGGCGCGGCCTGGATCGCAGCCTGCTGGCGCTTGGCCGCGATCCGGCCGATCCCCGGCTGCTCGAGGCGATTGCCGCCACTCCCCGCCACCATTTCGTTCCGCCACCGCTGGTTCCCTTCGCCTATCTCGACCGCCCGCTGCCGATCGGCCATGGCCAGACGGTCTCGCAACCCAGCCTGGTTGCGCTGATGCTGGCGCTGGCGGCGCCCAAGCTCACCGATCGGGTCCTGCTGGTTGGCATCGGCGGCGGCTACGACACGGCGCTGCTGGCCCGCCTGGCTGGCGAGGTCTATTGCGTGGAGCTGCAGCCCGAGGTCGCGCACTGGGCCAGGGAACGGTTGGATCGGCTGGGCCACACGGCGGTGCGCATTCGCCGCGGCGATGGCTACTACGGCTGGAGCGAGGTCGCGCCGTTCGCCGCCATCGTGCTGCGCCAGTCGCTCGGCCATCCGCCGCCGCCCTTGTTGAAACAGCTGGCGCCGGGCGGGCGGCTGATCATGCCGCTGGGACCAGCCGACGCCGAGCAGCACTTGACGCTGTTCGAGAAACAAGCGGACGGCCGATTGAAGGAGACCCGCGCGCTTGCCGTGCGCTTCGTCGCCATGCCGGGGGGCGACAGGATCTAGCGCGGTGTTCGATCAGGTGGCATCGCGATCGGCGATTCCTCTGACCGGAGCCGACCGCGCCGCAGGCATGGTTGCCGGGCAATGGCTTCCGGTGAGACCGAACCTGCCGGTTCGAGTGGAACGGCAATTGCCCTAGGCGGCCTCGGCGTCCAGCACGCGGTCGGCCGGCAACACCACCGCGACCGCCGTGCCAGTGCCGGGTTCGCTGGACAGCGTCATGGTGCCGCCATGCAATTCGACCAGCGCCTTGCTGAGCGGCAGACCCAGGCCGGTGCCCTGGCGGGTGCGGGTGTAGACGTTCTCGACCTGCCGGAAGGGTTCCAGCACGGCGGCATGGTCGGCCTTGGCGATGGTGAAGGCGAAATCCGCGCCCTGGCGATGCGCCGACAGGGTGACCGAGCCGCCGGCGGGGGTGAACTTAACGGCGTTCGACAGCAGGTTGAGCAGCACCTGGCGCAGCTTGCGCGTGTCGCCCCGAAGCCGGGGCGCCGGATCGTCCTGCTGCAGCGACAGGGTAAGCCCGGCATCGTTTGCCTGTTCGCGCATCAGCCGCGCCACCTCCCGCAGCAGATCCGCGGTATCGATCTCGTCCTCGGCCAGCACCGCCTTGCCGGCTTCGATCTTGGCGAAGTCGAGGATGTCGTTGATCAGCCCCAGCAGATGCCGGCCGCTGGTCAGGATGTCGTGCAGATAGCCCGGTTTATTCACGAGAGACCATGATGTGATGGGCAGGGAGGCAAGGCGATCACGCGGCATGCGTGGTCGTTGCGTCTTTTTCATCGCGGGTTGGTTTGTCGGGTGTCGGGTTATTGGTTTGGGATTGCGGGAACGGGTGTTTTCGGGGCATCGGCCCCGTCGGTCATGGAGCGGCGGGTCGAAGCGCGCCGGCGAGCAAGCGGATGAGAGCGGCATCCGGGCAAACGGCGGCGAAGGCGATGCGCACGCGATGGGCGGTCTCGACGATGCGGGCGCCGAGCTTCAACAAGCGCAGGC
>VGEV01000250.1 GCA_016869175.1 Alphaproteobacteria bacterium | reverse complement strand
GCATCGATCTCAACGATCCGTCCCTGCCGGGGTCGGTGCAGCATGGCCGGCAGGCCCCTGATCCGCCGTTGCCGTTCGACCAGGCAGTGTTCTTCCACTATCCGGTCGACGAGCCGACGGCTGGCGTTCTCTTCGCCCTGGCGGCTTGCGGCCTCGCTCTGGCCCGGGGCCGTCGCGACAGCGCTTTGCGGCCAGGTGGATCGACCGCTCAAACGGATGGCTGGCATCCGTTGGCGCCGATCCGCTAGGATTCGAAGTCCGTCTCCGTCAAGCGCCGCAACCGGTAGCCGACGCCCGCCAGCCGCGCTACGATGGCGGCGACGTGCGCGGGGTCTTCGGTCTCCACCAGCACGTCGAGATCGGCCAGCTTGGCCGGCACACCCGGCAGCAGGCGCTGATGGCTGACTTCCAGGATGTTGCCGTCGGCTTCACCGATCAGCCGCGCGACCGCGGCCAACGTCCCCGGGCTGTCGGGGATTTCCACCCGCAGCTTGGCGATGCAGCCCTCGCGCACCAGGCCCCGCAGCAGCAGGCCCGACAGCAGCCGCGGGTCGATGTTGCCGCCCGACACGATCAGGCAGACCCGCCGGCCGACGAACAGATGCCGTTCGGCCAGCACCGCCGCCAGGGCCGCGGCGCCGGCCCCTTCCGGCACGGTCCGGCTGCCGGCGATGGTCAGGTCGATCGCCCGTTCTATGGCATCGTCGGCAACCGTCAGCAGGCCGGCCAGGCGGCCGCGCACGTAGGCAAGCGTCAACTGTCCCGGCGCCTTGACTGCGATGCCTTCCGCCAGCTCCGCTCCGCCGCAGCGGCTCGGCTGGCCGCCAAGCGCCTGGACAAACGCCGGATACTGTGCCGATTGCACGCCATAGATCACGAGCCCCGGCCGCTCGGCCGCCATGGCCAGGCAAGCCCCGGCCAGCAGCCCGCCGCCGCCGACCGGCACCACCAGCGCATCGAGTCGCGGCAGCTCGGCCGGGATCTCCAAGGTGACCGTGGCCTGTCCGGCGACGATCAGCGGATCGTCATAGGGATGCACGAAGGTGAGGTCGGCCTGTTCGCGCAAGGCGCGCGCGGCGGCGGCGGCCTCTTCCACGCTGTCGCCCAGCAACCGCACCTCGGCGCCGAGCGCGCGGGTTTGGCGCACCTTGAGATTGGGCGTGCCGCGCGGCATGACGATGGTCGCCGGCACGCCCATCCACCCAGCATGGTAGGCCACGCCTTGGGCGTGGTTGCCGGCGGACATGGCGATCACGCCCCGCCGCCTGGCGGCGGGGTCGAGGCTGGCCAGCTTGACCAGCGCGCCGCGCGCCTTGAACGAGCCGGTCAGTTGCAGGTTCTCCAGCTTGAGAAAGAGCTCGCAGCCGGCTTCGCGCGACAGCGCCGGCGCCGGCAAGCAGGGCGTGCGCAGCACCTCGCCGAGCAACAGCTCGCCCGCCTGGCGTAGCGCGGCGGGGTCGGGCGGCGCCGGCGGCGGGACCGAACCTGGCATCGTTAACCAACCTTGTTCTTGGCAAACCGCTTGGCGGCGGCGATCATGGGCGGCGAACGGCGTTGGCGCCGGGTTCTTGGCAGTGCCGTAAACAAGGTAGCAGTACTCGGGCATTGATCGCGATGAAGCCGTTCCGCATCACCCCTTTGACGTATTTTCACATGTCGCGGCCGGCGCCGTGTCCCTATCTGCCGGGCCAGGTGGAGCAGATGGTGTTCACCGACCTGTCGGCGGCTGGCGACCCGGCCAGCCTGCATTACAGCCTGTCGCGCGCCGGCTTCCGCCGCAGCCAGTCGATCGCCTATCGGCCGAATTGCCGCGGCTGCGTTGCTTGCGTGCCGGTGCGGGTCAGTGCCATCGAGTTCGAGCCCAATCGCACCCAGCGTCGGGTGACCAAACGCAATGCCGATGTGACTTCGGCCGAATTGGCGCCCGCGGCATCGCTTGTCCACTACCGGCTGTTCCAGCGCTATATCGGCGCCCGGCACGGCGCCGGCGGGATGACCGGCATGACCATGGACGACTACATGACCATGGTGCAGGACAGTCCGGTGCCAACCCGGCTGTTCGACTTCCGCGGCGGCGCTGGCGAATTGCTGGGCGTCTGCCTGACCGACGTGCTGGATGACGGCCTGTCGCTCGTCTACAGCTTCTTCGACCCCACCCAGTCGGCGCGCGGGCTCGGCACCTACATCATCCTCTGGCACATCGCCGAGGCCAGACGGCGCGGCCTGCCCTATGTCTATCTCGGCTACTGGATCCAGCAGTCGCTCAAGATGGCCTACAAGGACAAGTTCCGACCGGCCGAACGGCTGGCCGGCGCCGGCTGGCAACCGCTCGTCGACTAGCCCGGTTTATTCACGAGAGACCATGATGTGATGGGCAGGGAGGCAAGGCGATCACGCGGCATGCGTGGTCGTTGCGTCTTTTTCATCGCGGGTTGGTTTGTCGGGTGTCGGGTTATTGGTTTGGGATTGCGGGAACGGGTGTTTTCGGGGCATCGGCCCCGTCGGTCATGGAGCGGCGGGTCGAAGCGCGCCGGCGAGCAAGCGGATGAGAGCGGCATCCGGGCAAACGGCGGCGAAGGCGATGCGCACGCGATGGGTGGTCTCGACGATGCGGGCGCCGAGCTTCAACAAGCGCAGGCGGATGGTTGCGAACTCGGCCTTGGCCAACGGATGTGCGGGCGGGATGG
>VGEV01000249.1 GCA_016869175.1 Alphaproteobacteria bacterium | reverse complement strand
TCGCGCGTGAGCCGGGGGCGGCGCGCCTCGACGACAGTGGCATCGACGATCTGCCCACCCATCGCCAGATAGCCCTTCTCCCGTAGCGCCGCATCGAACCGGGCGAACAGCCGGTCGAAGGCACCAGTCCGAACGAGTTGCTCGCGGTAGAGCCAAATCGTCTTGGCATCCGGCACGGCATCGTGCAGCGCCAGCCCGACAAAGCGCATGAACGACAGCCGATCCCGGATCTGATACTCGGCCTGATCGTCGGACAGCGTGTACAGCGTCTGCACAACCAGCACCTTGAACATCAACACCGCGTCGTATGGCGGCCTCCCGCCCTTGGAGCGGTCCGTGCGCGGCACCGCCGCCTCGAGATCAGGGCGGAACAGCTCGAAGTCCACCGCCTTCGCCAGCCGCTCCAGCGGGTCCCCCGCCGCCGACAGCCACGCCAGCCGCTCGTCCGTGTCGAAGAAACCAGCCTGTCCCGCCATCCCCGCCTCCGGCCATCGCCAGAGGTCAGAGAATCAACCCGCGACCCTCAACGCCAGAGGTTCTCGAGGTGTCCAAGCGCTGGAAGGCGTTTCGACGGCACATCGCGCAGATCAAACAGAACTGCGAGCCGGGTGATCCGTTCTGCCGGCCGCGTCAGCGTCAAGCGCTCTTGCATTGGGCCTATGACAGCCGGAACATCTGACGGTCGTCTTGCACCGGCCGCCTTGCGGATCGCCCGCCACGGCTATTCCCCGTTCATCAGCGCGGCGCCGGGAGATCACGGACCTCCACGCGATTCAAGCAGGGGCCTTCGGCTTCAACGCCACCACGTTGCCGGCATCGGCCGGCTTGCCCTGCATGGCGGCGGCGATGCGGCTGGCGATGAGGTCGGACGCGGCCCGGAGCGGGTCGGCCGCGAGATGCGCGTAGCGGGCCGTGGTGGCGGGCTGCGAGTGCCCCAGCAAGGCGCCGATCACCGGCAGCGACAGCCCGGCCGCCGCACCCACCGACGCATGAGAGTGCCGTAGGTCGTGGATGCGCGCATCGGTCAATCCGACCGGCAGCGGAAAATCGGCCGCCGACACGCATTCTGCATAGGTCGGTTCGCGCCCCAATTCCAACGCTAAGCGAGTTGCTAGCCGCCCTGCTGGGCTTGCCGCATCTCTAAGCCAGAGCTTGACCGTCGCGACGCGACATAGCCGGCGCCAGGTCTTTTGCAGATTGACGAGGTGAGTGCCCTCGCGATTGCCGGCGATGACGAATGGATTCCCATCCAGGCGTGGCAGGCTCGTAAGGACTTCCAGCGCTGGCGGGCTCAGGTATATCGATTTCGCCCCCGTCTTGGAGGTCGGCAAGCGCATGGCGGCGTCGGCCAGATTGACGTACTCCCAGCGCACGCTAAGCACTTCGCCAAGCCGGGCGCCGGTAAGCACCAGCAAGCGAATGGCGGCAATGGCGAATGGATTTTCCGTATTGTGGCGCTCCGTTTCCGTGAACGCCGCGCCAAGAGCAGCCAGTTCAGCGCCGGAGAAGAAGCGCTCGATCTTGCGTTCGGCGTAGCGCTCGATATGGCGGGTCGGATTGCTACTGCCCGGCCGCCAGCCCCAGCGTTCCGCGAGATTCAGCATTTTGCTTAAGAGCGCAAGACAGCGGTTCGTCACGCCAGGACCACCCTTCACCGGTGGCGCCCCACGCGGGCCGCGCTCGCGCTTGGCAGTCGAGCGGCCATCGCGCACCGCGCGCTTGAAGCGGTCGATATCGGCGACCGACACCGCCGCCACGGCGAGGTGTTCCAGCAACGGGATGACATGGTTGCGGATGTTGCGTTCGTCCGTCGCCACGCTGGACGGGCGCTTGTGCTCGCGCGCGTAGTCCCCAAGGAAGCGCTCGCACAGGTCGGCGACGGTCGGCGCTGTGCGCTCAGCGGCCTTGAAGGCGGCCGGATCGGCACCGCCGGCGACCAGGCCGAGCAATCGCTTGGCTTCGCGCCGCGCAGTCTCCACGGTCCAAGGCGAACCGTGCTTCCCGACCGTGAGCCACCGCTGCCGGCCACCCTTCCGGTACTTCAACACATAGACGCGCGAGCCCGCTTGGCGGCGGCAACCAAAGCCGGAAACGTCGGCATCCCACAGCGTCTCGCTAGGCTGCATCGCATCGATCTGCCGCTGGGACACCTCGAAAACCTCTGGCGTTGAGGGTCGCGGGTTGATTCTCTGACCTCTGGCGATGGCCGGAGGCGGGGATGGCGGGACAGGCTGGTTTCTTCGACACGGACGAGCGGCTGGCGTGGCTGTCGGCGGCGGGGGACCCGCTGGAGCGGCTGGCGAAGGTGGTGGACTTCGAGCTGTTCCGCCCTGATCTCGAGGCGGCGGTGCCGCGCACGGACCGCTCCAAGGGCGGGAGGCCGCCATACGACGCGGTGTTGATGTTCAAGGTGCTGGTTGTGCAGACGCTGTACACGCTGTCCGACGATCAGGCCGAGTATCAGATCCGGGATCGGCTGTCGTTCATGCGCTTTGTCGGGCTGGCGCTGCACGATGCCGTGCCGGATGCCAAGACGATTTGGCTCTACCGCGAGCAACTCGTTCGGACTGGTGCCTTCGACCGGCTGTTCGCCCGGTTCGATGCGGCGCTACGGGAGAAGGGCTATCTGGCGATGGGTGGGCAGATCGTCGATGCCACTGTCGTCGAGGCGCGCCGCCCCCGGCTCACGCGCGA
>VGEV01000248.1 GCA_016869175.1 Alphaproteobacteria bacterium | reverse complement strand
TGGCGGCCTCCCGCCCTTGGAGCGGTCCGTGCGCGGCACCGCCGCCTCGAGATCAGGGCGGAACAGCTCGAAGTCCACCACCTTCGCCAGCCGCTCCAGCGGGTCCCCCGCCGCCGACAGCCACGCCGGCCGCTCGTCCGTGTCGAAGAAACCAGCCTGTCCCGCCATCCCCGCCTCCGGCCATCGCCAGAGGTCAGAGAATCAACCCGCGACCCTCAACGCCAGAGGTTTTCGAGGTGTCCACCTGCTGCGCAAGGCCCACGCCCGCACCCTGGAGGCAATCTGCGCCGCGATCGGCGAGCTCCTCGGCAGCTTCACCGCCGCAGAATGCGCCAACTACTTCAGGAACTCAGGATATGCACCAACTTAAAATCATCCCGCTCTAGCTGTTCGCCAAGCGGACGATGCCCTCGCCGTCTAGTCGGTAGGGCAGCCAGCCTTCGCGCTGGCGAAAGCCGATGCGGTGATAAAGCGCGCGGGTTGGGTTCCAGTCGAGCACCGAAAGGTCGAGTTTCAGATATCGGCGCTGGAGGCAGAGCCTTGCGAGTTCCCTGAGGAGCCTGCGCCCGAGTCCCAGGCCGCGGCTCGTTTCTTCCACGAACAGGTCTTCGAGGTAGAGGCACGGACCGCCGGCGAAGGTGGAGTAGCTCTGGAAGAACAGGGCGAAGCCGACCGGCAGGCCATCCCGCTCGGCCAGCAGCACCTCGAATTCCGGCCGCGCGCCGAAGGCGGCGCGCAGCACCTCGGCTTCCGTCAGCCGCACGTCCGACTGCGCGACATGTTCGTAGGCGGCAAGAGCGCAAACCAGACGGACAATGCTTGCCGCATCGGCGAGCCCGGCCGACCGGACAGAGAGGCGGCGGCCGTCCGCTAGAGAGTCTTCAGCCATGTCTCGCCGCCCTTGGCCAGATAGAGCGCCGCGACCAGGGGAGCGAAGGCGCAGAGGACTTCGAGGTCATATTCCTCGAAGGTGTCGCGTGCCTGCGCCGCACAGATGAGCTGGCCGAACAGCCGCTCGCCGGCGTAGAGCGGCGCGTACATGGCGGAACCCATGCGCGCGGTCTTCAGGATCTGTTTGAACTCAGTGTTGCGATCGGTATTGGCAAGGATCAGCCGTTGGCGCTGCGCCACCACCCAGCCCGGATGGCCAAGGCCGATCGGAATGCGCAGGCGGTGCTGCTCGGGCGGAAAGCCGGTTTCCGCGATCAGCCAATTCTCGCTTCCGTCGGGCGAGACCATGAAGCAGCCGCTGACGTAGAACTGCCGCTCGCCCGGTTTCAAGGCGCCTGGCCGGGTCGCCGCCTCGCGGTCGCCCAGGAAACTCGGCAGAAAGGCCGTGATGGGCCGTATCGCCTCCTCCGGCCCGGCCGCCTTGCAACCGGCCTCGCCCAACAGGCGTAGCTGCGCCAGGGCTTCGGCACCCAGGCGTTGCCTGTCGCGCGTCATGCTGTCGCCTCGGGTGGATGCAGGCTGGCCCAGCGCTGGGCGATCTCGCGCCGGGTGGCGATCCAGACGTCGGGATGCTTGCGCACATGCAGGAGGAACCGCTCGAAGGCGCCGATCCGGCCCGGTCGGCCGATGATGCGCAAGTGCAGGCCGAACGACATCATCTTCGGGTCCTCGGCGCCCTCGCGGTAGAGCCAGTCGAAGGTGTCGAGGGCGTATTTCAACCAATCCTCCGGCGTCAGCGAGGGCGAGGTCCACATCTTCATGTCGTTGCTGTCAAGCGCATAGGGCAGGATCAGGATGGGCCTGCCGGCCGCCCGGTCCCAGAAGGGCAGGTCGTCGCTGAAATCATCCATGTGGTAGGTGAAGCCCGCTTCGACCAAGAGGCGCCGAGTGTTCGGCGTCAACAGATAGCGCGACAGCCAGCCGACCGGCCGCTCCCCCGTGGTGCGCGTTATCGAGGCGACCGCCTTGGCGATGAACTCCCGCTCGGCCGCCTCGTCCATGTGAAACTGGTGCACCCAGCGCCAGCCGTGACTGCAGGTTTCGTGGCCGCCGGCCACGATCTGGCGCGTCAGGTCCGGGGCGCGTTCCAGGCTGAGCGCCGCCGCGGTAAAGGTGGCCCTGATGCCGTGCTCCGCCAGCAGGCGCATGACGCGGGGCGCGCCGGCCAACAAGCCATACTTATAGTTGCTTTCGTTGGCGTAGTTGCGTATCGGCCGCTTCAGCACGACGCCCAGTTCGTCGACGGGCTCCGGCCCCTTGTCGCCCTCTGCGATCGACTGCTCGGAGCCCTCCTCGACATTCACCACGACCGACAGCGCCAGACGGGCGCGGTTCGGCCAGCGATCGCGTTTGTCCAAGCCTGTCTCCCCGGGGGCGTGGCGGAACGGCCGGCACGTTCGCCGCCGCCGGCGGGCACTGTCAAGCCCGTGTCCGGGTTCAGTAGATATGAGACGTTGGGTTCTGCTGTCGGGTGAGGGAGAGATACTCGTTGGGGGTTCGTCCGCCAAGGGCGCCGTGCGGTCTGTGGTGGTTGTAGAGATGGGCGAAGGCATCGATGTGGCGATTGAGGGGTTCGAGGCGGTCGGGGAGGTCTTGGCAGGCATAGAACTCGTAGCGCCAGGAGCCTTGCGCGCGTTCGACGGCACCGTTGAGTTGCGGGCGCCTGGGCGGCAGGACGTAGAGGGCGATGGCGTTGTCCTGGCAGGCCTGCTCGAACTCGGCCCGGAACTCGGAGCCGCCATCGACCTGGAT
>VGEV01000247.1 GCA_016869175.1 Alphaproteobacteria bacterium | reverse complement strand
CGGCCTGGGCCAGTACCATCACCCCGCCGTCGGAGCTGATGCGCCCGCCGTCGAACGACGCGCTCATCTTCTTGCGCCCGACGCTTGGCAAATCGCAGGAGCGTTCTCTATCGTCGGCCATGGCGGGCGTGGCGCCTCCCTGCTCTCGTGAAGGACCGGCTTAGACAACCAAATCCTGAACGAAATCAGTGAGCTATGCTACACCCGCCGCACCGATACGGCCCGCGTCACGAATAATCCAGGCTAGCCGTTCGCAGCCAGCACCTCGCCCGCGAGATAGAGCGAACCGGCAATCAGCACCCGCGGGGACTGTTCCCTTGCCTCGGCTATGGCCGCAAGCGCCGCCGTCAGATCGGTGCACGCGCTTGCCGGCAAGCCCAGGCGCCAGGCCTCCGCCGCCAGCGTTTGCGGCGCGTGCCCCGGATCGGCGCCACCGATCGGCACGCCCCAGACCTGCGGCGCCAGCGCGGCAAAGGCTGCGAGAAAGGATGCGGGTTCGCGCCGGCGCAGCATGCCGAAGACGAGGTGCAAGCGGCGCGGACAGGCCGTCTGCCAAGCCTCGAGGGTCCGAGCCAGTGCGGCCGCAGCTGCCGGGTTGTGCCCGCCATCGAGCCAGAGTTCGCTGCCGGCCGGCAGCAGCGCCGGCAGTCGTCCGGCCGTCAGTCGCTGCAGGCGCGCCGGCCATTCGACCTTGCTCAGGCCGGTCGCCAGGGCGGCATCGTCCACCGCGAATTCCGGCATCAAGTCGAGGCAGGCGAGCGCCAGCCCGGCATTGTCGATCTGGTGCGGGCCGGGCAAGGCGGGAAGCGGCAACTCGAGCCGCCGCTTCAGGCCACGATAGGCAAGGCATTGCCCGCGCTGTTCGGCCAGCCAGTCCCTGCCATGCCGATGGAGTGGCAGGCGCTGCCTTGCGGCGCGCGCGTCGAACACCGCCTGCGCCTCGGGCGGCTGCGGCCCGACCGCGGCCGCGACCCCGGGTTTCAGGATGCCGGCCTTCTCGGCGGCGATGGAAGCGAGCGTCGGCCCCAGATAGTCCTGGTGGTCGAGGCCGATCGGCGTCAAGGCGCAGAGCCGCGGCGCCACCACGTTGGTCGCGTCCAGCCGGCCGCCAAGCCCGGTTTCCAGCAGCAGGATGTCGGCCTCGCTGCCGGCGAAAGCGAGGAACGCGGCGGCCGTGGTCGCCTCGAAGAAGGTGAGCGGCCAGCCGGCATTGGCCGCCTCGGTCTCGGCCAGCACCGCTTGCAACCGGCCGTCGTCGATCAGCCGGCCGGCCAGGCGGATGCGTTCGTTGAAGCGCACGAGATGCGGCGAGCTGTAGACATGCGCCCGGTACCCAGCCGCTTCCAACATGGCGCGCAGGAACGCAAGGGTGGAGCCCTTGCCATTCGTGCCGGCGACATGCAGGGCGGGCGGCAGGTGCCGCTCGGGATGCCCCAAGGCCGCCAGCAGCCGCTTGATGCGGACAAGGGACAGGTCGATGGTCTTGGGATGCAGGCTGGCGAGCCGCGCCAGGATGGCGGTGTGGTCGGCGATCGTGGTCAATCCGGCTCGAAGGCTTCGGCGTAGCCGCGTTTCAGGCTGGCATCCTGCTCTTCTTTCAGCAACAGGCAGTTCTCCGCCGCCAACAGCTCGATCTCGGTGCCCATGAAGCAGCGGAAGGCGTCTTCCGGCGTGCAGACGATGGGCTCGCCGCGCACGTTGAAGCTGGTGTTGACCAGGACCGGGCAGCCGGTTGCCGCCTTGAACCGATTGAGCAGGCGGTGGAAGCGCGGGCTGCTCTCGGCATGCACGGTCTGGATGCGCGCGGAGTAGTCGACATGCGTCACCGCCGGAATGCTGGAGCGCGGCACGTTCAGCTTGTCGATGCCGAACAGCACCCGTTCCGCCGGCGTCATGGCGCGGCGATGCTGAGGGCGCACGTCGGCGCAGAACAGCATGTAGGGGCTGTCCTGGTCGAGCTCGAACCAGTCGGCCACGTCCTCGCGCAGCACGGCCGGAGCGAACGGCCGGAAGCTCTCGCGGTACTTGACCTTCAGATTGAGCGTCTTCTGCATGCCGGGCGAACGGGGATCGCCCAGGATCGAGCGCGCGCCCAACGCGCGGGGCCCGTATTCCATGCGACCCTGGAACCAGCCGACCGCCTTGCCCTCTGCCAGCGCTCGCACCACGGCGGCAAGCAGAGCGTCCTCGTCCAGGCGGTGGAAGCGGGCGCCGGCGGCGGTCAGGCGGCTGGCCACCTCATCGTCGGCATGGGCCGGCCCCAGATAGCTGCCGGCCATGCGGTCGAGGCTGTTGTTGCCGAGCGGCGGCCGCGGTCGGTCCTGATGCTGGTGGTAGGCGGCCAGCGCCGCGCCCAGCGCGCCGCCGGCATCGCCTGCCGCCGGCTGCACCCAGATGCGCTCGAAGGCGCCGTCGCGCAGCACCTTGCCGTTGGCGACGCAATTCAGCGCGACGCCGCCCGCCAGGCACAGATTGCGCTGGCCGGTCTCGTTGGCCAGCGCGCGGGCCAGCCGCAACACCGCCTCTTCGGTTACCCGCTGGATCGAAGCCGCCAGGTCCATGTGCCGCTGCGTCAGCGGCTCCTCCGGCCGGCGCGGCGGGCCGCCGAACAGCGCATCGAAACGGCCGTTGGTCATGCGCAAGCCGACGCAGTAGTCGAAGTAGTCGAGGTCGAGGCGGAACGAGCCATCCGGTTTCAGGTCGACCAGGTGCTCCAGGATCAGGTCCGCGTATTTCGGCTCGCCATAAGGGGCGAGGCCCATGACCTTGTATTCGCCGGAGTTGACCTTGAAGCCGGTATAGTAGGTGAAGGCCGAATAGAGCAGGCCCAGGCTGTGCGGGAAGTGGAT
>VGEV01000246.1 GCA_016869175.1 Alphaproteobacteria bacterium | reverse complement strand
TCGCGCGTGAGCCGGGGGCGGCGCGCCTCGACGACAGTGGCATCGACGATCTGCCCACCCATCGCCAGATAGCCCTTCTCCCGTAGCGCCGCATCGAACCGGGCGAACAGCCGGTCGAAGGCACCAGTCCGAACGAGTTGCTCGCGGTAGAGCCAAATCGTCTTGGCATCCGGCACGGCATCGTGCAGCGCCAGCCCGACAAAGCGCATGAACGACAGCCGATCCCGGATCTGATACTCGGCCTGATCGTCGGACAGCGTGTACAGCGTCTGCACAACCAGCACCTTGAACATCAACACCGCGTCGTATGGCGGCCTCCCGCCCTTGGAGCGGTCCGTGCGCGGCACCGCCGCCTCGAGATCAGGGCGGAACAGCTCGAAGTCCACCACCTTCGCCAGCCGCTCCAGCGGGTCCCCCGCCGCCGACAGCCACGCCAGCCGCTCGTCCGTGTCGAAGAAACCAGCCTGTCCCGCCATCCCCGCCTCCGGCCATCGCCAGAGGTCAGAGAATCAACCCGCGACCCTCAACGCCAGAGGTTTTTCGAGGTGTCCAGATGGTCAGCGAGGCGCTGCGGCGAAGAAAGCAGCTGAGCGAAAACGCCCCCGCGCCTGGGCGGCCTTTCAGTGACGCGGACCGGCGGCTTCCAGTTTGACATCGAACGACAGGAAGCGATCGAACAGCGGAGTCTTGCGATAGAAGTGCCTCTTCTCGAGGCGCCGCTCGGGGATGTCGTCCTGCCTGTAATCGAGAAGTCCGAACCACCGAAGAGGACGAAGGACGGTGGCTTCCATCGCGTGGCTGCCTGTGTCCCATGACGATTCCAGCACGCCGTTGATGGGAATCGTGCACATGCGCGTCAACCGTTCCGGCGGTTGCCAGTCGTTAGCGGCGATCGACAGCGACCACAGGACGATGCCGATATCGTGTTGCGGCCATCCGTGATGCAAGCCACGACCGAGATAGCCGAGGTCGAGGCGCCATAGCGCGAGATGAAAGAGAACCGCTTGTAGGGCCTTTTGGTGGGGTTCCTTCAGAAGCTTCCGCCCTGCTGGCGTGACCTTGAGGTGGCCCCTGTCCCGGCGGACCAGCTTGCCCGCTTCGGCGACATGACGAACGAAGAAGAGCGGCAGGAAGTCAGGCTCGTTGACCACCTTGTGAAGCCGAAACGCTTCTGCCTTGTCGAAGCCGGGCCATGTGAACAGGTCGCACATCTCGGCCACGACGCCACGCGACAGGTTCCCGGTAGCCGTCATCTTCAATCCGGGGCCCTCCGCGGCAGCGCGCAACAAGATCAGCGTGTTGCGTGCGACGGCAGATCGTTGGATATCCTCGACCGGTAGATCGTAAGTCAAACGGATCGGCCCTAGTATCGGATGCGGGGGCCGCTGGAGGGCGTTGAAGCTCGCCAGATCCAGCAGGGTCCAGGCAGGCTCGATGCCGCCGAGCCAATTCCTGACCGACGGGTTCTGCAGCATGCCGGGGGCTACCATCGCGCCGGACTCATGGTTTTGGCGCCCTGGCCGGGGCTGGCCCGGTGCAGAGCCATTCGTTCAGCTTCGACCACCGGCGGCGTCCGGAGATGTTTTTCACCGCTATGGCGACGGCTTTCTTCTGCCCGACCAGCACGACCAGCCGTTTGCCGCGCGTGACGCCGGTGTAGAGCAGGTTCCGTTGCAGCATGGCGTAGTGCTGCGTCATGACCGGGATGACGACCGCGGGATACTCCGACCCCTGGGATTTGTGGATGGTGGCTGCGTAAGCCGGCACCAGGGTGTCGAGCTCGCCGAAGCCATAGGTGACGGTGCGGCCATCGAAGCTGGCGGTTAGCTCCCCGTCGTCTGGATCGACATCGTCGATGTAGCCGATGTCGCCGTTGTAGACCTCCTTGTCGTAGTCGTTCTCGATCTGCATGACCTTGTCGCCCGGGGCGAAGGTCCAGCCGAAACGTTCGACCTTGCGCTCGCCGGCCGGGTTCAACGCCTTCTGCAGTTCGATGTTGAGCGAGCGCGCGCCGACGCCGCCGCGGTTCATGGGGCACAGCACCTGAATGTCGCGGATTGGATCGAGGCCGAACCGCTGAGGGATGCGGGTCTTCACCAGTTCGACGATCCGCGGCACGGCGGTTTCGGGATCGTCGGCCTGCACAAAGTAGAAATCACTTTCCCCCTCGGGCTTGGAGAGGTCGGGGATCAAGCCCTGGTTGATCTTGTGCGCGCCGGTGATGATCCGGCTCTGCGCCGCCTGCCGGAATATCTCGGTCAGGCGCACGACGGGGACGGCGCCGGACGCGATGATGTCGGCGAGGACCTGCCCCGGTCCGACGGACGGAAGCTGATCGATGTCGCCGACGATCAGCAAGGCCGCGTTGTCGGGCACCGCCTTCAGCAGCGCCTGCATCAACATGACGTCGACCATCGAGGTCTCGTCCACGACGAGCAGGTCGCACTCAAGCGGATTGTCCTGGCTGCGCTTGAAGCCGCCGCTCTTGGGGTCGACCTCGAGCAGCCGGTGGATCGTCTTGGCCTCGAAGCCCGTCGCCTCGGTCATCCGTTTGGCGGCGCGGCCAGTCGGTGCGCAGAGCAGCAGGTTGGTCCCCTTGGCCGCCAGAATCCGCAGGATCGAATTGACGATTGTGGTCTTGCCCACGCCAGGGCCGCCGGTGACGACCATGGTCTTCGACAGCAGGGCCAGCCGGATTGCCGCGACCTGCGTCTCTGCAAGCTTCAGGCCGGTCTTCTGCTCGATCCAGGGCAGCGCCTTCTCCGGGTCGATGTAGGGCCAGGGCAGCGTTCCATTGGCCAGGCGCAGAAGCCGCTCGGCGATGACCTTCTCCGCTCGATAAAGACCGGCGAGAAAGATGCAGGCCGTCTCGCCCACGGTGTCGGCGATG
>VGEV01000245.1 GCA_016869175.1 Alphaproteobacteria bacterium | reverse complement strand
ATCCGAAGCCCATGCACCTGCAGGAAGCCTATCGCCGGGCCGACTGCGAGGAGGGCACGCTGCCGGTCAGCGAACGCCTGGCCAAGCACGTGTTGGCGCTGCCCATGCATCCCTATCTGCAAGAGACCGAGATCGACTACATCGCCGACGCGGTGATCGACGCCGTGCGCGTCTAGCGCGGTTTCCGAGCGGATGGAATCGCTTTGGCGTTCCATCCGCCCGGAAGCCACCGCGCTGCACCATCGGTTGCAGGGCAATGGCTTCCGATCAAGTCGAACCGATCCGGTTCGACTCGATCGGAAATTGCCCTAGCGTTGCGCGAGATCGCCGAGGAAGGCGAGCCTCTGGCGTTCCTTCTCCACGATGTCGAGATGCGCCAGCGCTTGGCGTGGCACGCGCCGGCCGCGCCAGGCGGCGACAAACGCCCGGATTTCCGCCAGCGCCGGCGCGATGTTGTCCGCGGTATTGTCGAGCCGCAGCAGGAACGGCGCGCCGGCGGGAAAATCGGTGTCGGCGAAGGCGGTGATGCTGGGCAGGCCCATGGCCAGGTACTCGCGCAGCTTGAGCGGCGAGCCCTCGCGCATGGCGATGCGGTGATAGGCGAGCGTGGCGACCGCGATGTCGGCTTGCGCCATCAGCGCCTCGTAGCGCGGCAGTGGCAGGAAGCCATGCGCGGTCAGATTGGCCGGCAATGGCAAGCACAGGTCGGCCGGGCCATAGCCGACGACGTCGAACCGGCAGTCGGGCAGCAGGCGGGCCAGCGTCAACAGCTTGTCGACGCCATGCCAGGGCTGCCCGGCATGGCCGACGAAGACGAGGCGCGGGGCGTCGCCGACCGCGGCCGGCGGCGGCTCGCCATAGCGGCGGAAGTCGATGCCGTTGGCCAGCACCAGCACCGGCAGGCCCTGAAATTCCGGCTGTTGGGCGATTTCGCGCGACAGCGCGACGATGCCCTTGGCGGTGCGGAATACCAGGCGACGGGTCGCCAAGTGAAACAGCCAGTGGGCCAGCGGCAACTGCCGGCGGAACTCGCTGAGGTCGAGTGTGTTGACCTCGACCGCCAGGGGAAAACGGCGACCCAGGCGCGCGACATGCGGATAGAAGTTGGCGAAACGCAGATAGACCAGGTCGGGGCGGAAGCGCGCCACTTGGTCGGCGATGCGGCCGGCGCCCAGAAAGCGCGCGAGACGGCCGGCGACCGCGATCGGCCGCACGTCGAGCGCAGCCAGGCCGGGCCACAATTCCGGTCGGCGGGTGATCGGAAACAGCGCCACCTGGTGGCCGAACTGCTGCCAGCAGGCGATCTGCTCGGCGGTCTTGCGCAACGGGCCGCTCTCGGCGGCGACGGCGATCTGGGTCAGGTAGGCGATGCGCATGTGGCGGCCAGTGCTGTGGTTGGTTTGACGTGGCGCTTGCTGGCCAGCACGATGGCACCCCCCGAGAGCAGCCCCGGCTTGCCAGGATGTGTGGCCTTTTCGGCATCGTGACGCGGGCCGGCCAGCCGTTGCCCGCCGGCTGTTTCGCGCGCGCCGCCCGATTGCTGCGCCATCGCGGCCCCGACGAGGCCACCGCGCTTAGCTTCCTGCGGGACGGTGGGGAAGCGCGGCTGACCCTGGGCGAGGGCGAACCGGCACCCGACGCCGACCTCGGCTTCGTCTTTCGCCGGCTGTCCATCATCGACCTGTCGTCCGGCGGACGGCAGCCGCGCCGGACGCCGGACGGCCGCTTCCACCTGATGTTCAACGGGGAAATCTACAACTACCGCGAGCTGCGCGCCGAACTGGCGGCCGCCGGCCATCGTTTCGCCAGCCAGTCGGACAGCGAGGTGCTGCTGGCCGCGCTTGCGGCCTGGGGCGAGGCGGCGCTGGCGCGCCTCGTCGGCATGTTTGCGCTGGCGTTCCACGACCGGCAGACGGGGCAACTCTGGCTCGCGCGCG
Source organism: Alphaproteobacteria bacterium (assembly GCA_016869175.1). Lineage (GTDB taxonomy): Bacteria > Pseudomonadota > Alphaproteobacteria > VGEV01. Next base: position 994 of record VGEV01000245.1, on the reverse strand, counting down.
ATTTCGCCGGCATCAAGCCGCTCTATTACGTGGCGCGACCGGATTGCTTTGCCTTCGCCTCGGAACCGCGCGCGCTGCTGGAACTGCCGGGCGTTGGCCGGGCGGCGGATGCGGCGACGCTCGCCAGCTATCTCAGCCTTGGCGCCACCGATCGGGGCGAGGCCACCTTCCTTGCCGGCATCCGCCGACTGCCGGCCGCCTCGTCGCTGCGAGTCGACCTGTCGAGCTTGCGCCCCGACCCGCCTTGCGCCTATTGGCGGCCGCCCGAAGTTTGCCCGCGGCCCATGCCCGAGGCGGCCGAACGATTGCGGCAGGCCTTTCTCCAGTCCGTCGCGCTGCACCTGCGCAGCGACGTGGCGGTTGGCGTGGCGTTGTCCGGCGGCATCGATTCCACAGCAATCGTCATGGCGATCCGTCGCCATCTCGGCCAGGAAGCGCCACCGCGCGCCTTTGCCTATGTCGCCGGCGGCGCGTTCGACGAGGAACCTCACGCCGCGCTGGCGGCCCAGGCCGCCGGCCTGGCGCTGACGCGCATCGCCATTCAACCGGGCGACCTCGCCCGCGACCTGCCAGCCCTGATCGCGGCGCAAGGCGAACCGTTCGCCAGCACCAGCATCTATGCGCAGTACCGCGTGTTCCAGGCCGCGCGCGAGGCCGGCGTCAAGGTCATGCTGGGCGGCCAGGGGGCGGATGAATTGCTGGCGGGCTATGCGCATTTCGTGCCGACCCGGTTGGTCGGCCTGCTGGCCAGCGGGCGACCCGGCGCCGCGGCCCGTCTGGTGGCCGGCGGGCCGCTGCCGGCCGGGGGCGGCCGCGTGGGCCTGCTGGCGCGGGGCTTGGCGGGTCTGCTGCCGGCCGGCTGGCGGGAAGCGGTGCGCCGGCCGCCGCCCGGATGGCTGGCCCGGCAATGGCGCCGGACGGCCGTCCCGGCACCGGCGTTCCGCGACCAGGTGATGGCGAGCTTCACGACCGATTCGTTGCCTGCCCTGCTGCG
>VGEV01000244.1 GCA_016869175.1 Alphaproteobacteria bacterium | reverse complement strand
GCCCGACGCTTGGCAAATCGCAGGAGCGTTCTCTATCGTCGGCCATGGCGGGCGTGGCGCCTCCCTGCTCTCGTGAAGGACCGGATTAGACAACCAAATCCTGAACGAAATCAGTGAGCTATGCTACGCCCGCCGCACCGATACGGCCCGCGTCACGAATAATCCAGGCTAGCATGCGTCGTGTCGCGGTGCGCGGCGCCCTATGACATTGGAGGGTGACATGGCCAAGTCCGACTGGTCCTTGCAGGGCGAGTGGATGAAGAACTGCACCTGCGCCTATGGCTGCCCATGCGATTTCAACGCTCCGCCCACCAAGGGCTATTGCAAGGGCCTGTTCGGCATGCACGTCGTCAAGGGCCATTTCGACCAGGTGAAGCTGGATGGTTTGAATTTCGCCACCGTGTTGGAATTCCCCGGTCCCCTGCACCAAGGCAACGGCGCGATCCAGCCCATCGTCGACGAGCGGGCCAGCCCGGCGCAGCGTGAGGCGCTGTTCGCCATCCTGTCCGGAAAGCATTCGGCCGAAGGCACTCTCTTCCACATCGCCAGCCTCATCGTCACGAAAATGCACGAGCCGCTGTTCGCGCCGTTCCAGTGGCAGCTCGACCTGGCCGGCCGCCGCGCCCGGTTGAACGTGCTGGGAATACTGGAAACGGATGTCGAGCCGATCAAGAACCCGGTGACGGGGGCCGATCATCGCATCCAGGTGCACATGCCGGAGGGCTTCGAGCATCGCCGGGGTGAGGTCGCCTCGGCCCGCATCGCATCGATGGGCGCCATCAAGCTTCAGGTCGAGCAGGGGCACAGCACGCTCGCCACCGTCACCCAGACGCCGGCGGGAGTTGCCGCGTAGGTGCCTGACGTCGGGATGACGCTGTCCGGCGGCATGGTCCGCGCGGCGCTGACGCGGGCGCCGGCCACGGCGATCGCGGCGCTGGCCATGGTGGTGGCGCTGGCCTGGGGCTATCTGCTGCTGGGCGCCGGCATGGACATGCAGCATGCCGGCATGGCGATGACCGAGCCCATGGCCATGCCATGGACGCCCGGTCTTGCCCTGCTCATGTTCCTCATGTGGGCGATCATGATGGTGGCGATGATGCTGCCCTCGGCCGCGCCGATGCTGCTGCTGTTCGACAGCATGGCGCGCCGCCGGCGCGAACAGGGTCAGGCGGGCGCCGGAACGTTCGCCTTCGCGCTCGGCTATCTTGCCGTCTGGTTCGCCTTCAGCGCCGGGTCGACCGTGCTGCAATACCTGCTGGAACAGCTCCTGGTCATGTCGATGGAGATGCGCACCACCAGTGCCGCGCTGGCCGGCGCGTTGTTGGTCGGCGCCGGCCTCTATCAGTTCACGCCCTGGAAGCTCACCTGCCTCAGGCATTGCCAGTCGCCCATCGCCTTCCTCATGGGCCATTGGCGGGAGGGGACGGCCGGCGCCCTGGTCATGGGCTGGCGGCACGGTCTTTACTGCCTTGGCTGCTGCTGGCTGCTGATGGGACTGCTGTTCGTGGGCGGGGTGATGAACCTCGCCTGGATCGGCGCGCTGGCGCTCTATGTCGCGGTCGAGAAGCTGGTGCCGGCGGCGCATTGGCTGGCCCGTCTGGCCGGATTGTCGCTGCTCGCCTGGGGCGGGGCGACGCTGCTCCACCTCGCCTGAGCGGCCTGCTAACGGTTTCGTGACTTGCCGCTGAGGCCGCCGGCAACGGACGCTGAAGCGAACAGGCGAGGGGGAGGCAATGTACCGAACGGGGTTCGCGGCGGCCGGCCTGGCCGCCGTTCTATTGTCCATGGTGCCGATGGCGAAGCCGGCGCAAGCACAGACCGCGCAGCAACCGGTCCGCGAGATCACCGAGATCGCCAGCGAGGTCTACCGCTTCCGCAACAACTTCCACTATTCCGTCTTCGCGGTGACGCCCGAGGGCGTGATCGCCACCGATCCGATCGACGCCGACGCCGCCAAGTGGCTGAAGGACGAAATCGCCAAGGGCTTCGGCAAGCCGATCAAGTATCTGATCTACAGTCACGACCATCGCGACCACATTTCCGGCGGCTAGGTGCTGGGCGAGGGCGCGGTGGTGATCGCCCATGCCAACGCCAAACCGATCATCGTCGGCGAGAAACGGCCGACCGCGGCGCCGCAGGTTACCTTCACCGACCGCATGGAGATCGAGCTGGGCGGCACGGTGGTGGAGCTGATCCATGTCGGCCGCAACCATTCCAACAATTCCATCGTGATGCGCTTCCCCAAGGAGCGCCTGCTCTTCGCGGTCGATTTCATCCCGGTCAAATCGGTCGCGTTCCGCGACTTTCCCGACGCCTATCTCGATGACTGGATCGACAGCCTGAAACGGGTCGAAGCGATGGACTTCGATGTGCTGGTGCCGGGGCACGGCCCGCTTGGCGGCAAGGCCGATGTCACCGCCTATCGCAGCTACAAGGAAACGCTGCGCGACGAGGTGCTGAAGTTGGCGCGCGAGGGCAAGTCGCTGGAGGAGGTGAAGGTGGCGGTCAAGCTGCCGCAATATGCCGGGCTTGCCGGCTACGAGCAGATGTTCGCGCTCAATGTCGAGGGCATGTACCGCATGGTGCAGGCCAACCGCCGCGGCAACTGACCGCGCGAGGATTACGACTTCGCGGCGGGGGCTTTGCCCCCGCTTCTTGTCTCGCCATATGCGGCGCAACTGCCGGCGGCGAAGATCACCGCGCCGCCCGTCCAGGTGAGCAGGTCGGGCACCTCGGCGAACACGAGCAAGCCCAACGCGGAGCTCCAGATGAGCCGCAGGAAATCGAACGGCATCAGCGCCGAGGCCTCGGCATGTTTGAAGGCTTGCGTCATGGCCAGCTGGCCACGCGGACACCTCGAAGAACCCCATCATTGACGACGAAGCATCGCCGATGAGGGCATGGCCTGCGGCCCAGCCTGCGGATTGGGTGCTGTGGCGGGGTCTATTTGGTCTGCGGTGGCGTGTCGATGCA
>VGEV01000243.1 GCA_016869175.1 Alphaproteobacteria bacterium | reverse complement strand
CGCAGCGGCCGCCGGCGGGGCGGCGGATGCCGTGGCCGCCGGCGGCGCGGCTGCCTTGGGCGCCGGGGCGCCCTTGGCCTCGCCTTCGGCCAGCAGCACCGCGATGGGTGTGTTGACCGCGACGCCTTCCGTGCCGGCGACAATCAGCAGTTCCGAGACGGTGCCTTCGTCCACCGCCTCCACCTCCATGGTCGCCTTGTCGGTTTCGATCTCGGCGATCACCTGGCCCGGGGCGATGTTGTCGCCCACCTTGACCAGCCATTTCGCCAAGGTGCCCTCGGTCATGGTCGGCGACAGGGCCGGCATGGTGATGGTGATCGGCATGGCTTCCCCCGCAGCTTGTTGGCGTATCCCGGCGCCGTGGCTCAGCGGTAGCAGACGGCCCGGGCCGCCTCCACCACCTTCTGTGCGCTGGGCAGCGCCAAGCGTTCCAGGTTGGCGGCATAGGGCAGCGGCACATCGGCGCCCGCCACCCGCACCAGCGGCGCATCCAAATAGTCGAAGGCTTGCTCCATCAATACCGCGGCGATCTCCGAGCCGATGCCGCAGGCCGGCCAGCCTTCCTCGACGCTGACACAGCGATTGGTCCGCCTGACCGAGGCGACCAGGGTCTCGACGTCAAGCGGCCGCAGCGTGCGCAGGTCCAGCACTTCCGCTTCGATGCCCTGCTCGGCCAGCTTGTCGGCCGCTTCCAGGGCATGACCGACGCAGATCGAGAACGCCACCAGCGTCACATCGCGTCCCGGCCGGGCGATGTGGGCGCGGCCGAGCGGCACGGTGTGGTCGGCCAGTTCCGGCACCTCGAAGGCGCGGCCGTAAAGGATCTCGTTCTCCAGGAAGATCACCGGATTGGGATCACGAATGGCGGATTTCAACAGACCCTTGGCGTCGGCCGCCGAATAGGGCGCCACCACCTTCAGCCCCGGCACATGCGCGTACCACGAGGCGTAACACTGCGAATGCTGCGCCGCCACTCGCGCCGCCGCCCCGTTGGGCCCGCGAAACACGATGGGACAGTCCATCTGTCCGCCTGACATGTAGAGGGTCTTGGCCGCCGAGTTGACGATCTGGTCGATCGCCTGCATGGCGAAGTTGAACGTCATGAACTCCACGACCGGCTTCAGGCCCATGAATGCCGCCCCGACACCCAGACCGGCGAAACCCTGCTCGGTGATCGGCGTGTCGATCACCCGTTTGGCGCCAAATTCCTGCAGCAATCCCTGACTGACCTTATAGGCGCCTTGATACTCGGCCACCTCCTCGCCCAACAGGAAGACCTGCGGATCGCGCCGCATCTCCTCGGCCATGGCGTCGCGCAAGGCCTCGCGCACCGTCATCTTCAGCATCCGCGTGCCGGCCGGGACGGCGCCGTCGGCGGCCGGCGACGCGGCACCCGGCTGCCTCGGCGTTGTCACGCCTTCGGCCCCCAGCGCCGGCATGCTGCTCATGGTCGACATGCTGCCCATCCCTGCCCCGGTTCGCCGCCTGCCTGCCCCCTGTCAGCGGGCCGGCGCCTCGATCAGCACGCCCGTCCACAATTCGGCGGCGGCCGGCTCCGGGCTTTGCTGGGCGAACTCCGCCGCCTCGCTCACCACCTGGCGTACCTCGCGGTCCAGTTCCTTCAATCGGCCCTGGTCGGCGACGCCGCGCGCCTCCAGCACATCGCGCAACTGCTCGATCGGGTCATGCTCGCTGCGCATGCGTTCCACTTCTTCCTTGCTGCGGTATTTCGCCGGGTCGGACATGGAATGGCCGCGATAGCGATAGGTCTTCATTTCCAGCAGCACCGGACCCTGGCCGGCACGGGCATGGGCGCAGGCCTCCAGCCCCGCTTCCCTCACCGCCAGCACATCCATGCCATCCACCTGCCGGCCGGCAATGCCCAGGCTCTCGCCGCGGCGGTAGAACTCGGTCTGCGCCGAAGATCGCGCCACCGAAGTGCCCATGGCGTACTGGTTGTTTTCGATGATGTAAACGACCGGCAAGCGCCACAGCGCCGCCATGTTGAAGGACTCGTAGACTTGGCCCTGGTTGGCCGACCCGTCGCCGAAATAGGTCAGCGATACCTTGCCGCTGTCGTTGTAGCGGTGCGCGAAGGCCAGCCCAGTACCCAGCGGCACCTGCGCGCCGACGATGCCGTGCCCGCCGAAGAACTGTTTTTCGCGGCTGAACATGTGCATCGAGCCACCCTTGCCGCGCGAATAGCCGCCGCTGCGCCCCGTCAACTCGGCCATCACGCCCTTGGGATCCATGCCGCAGGCCAGCATGTGCCCATGATCGCGGTAGCTGGTGATCACGCTGTCGCCGGGCTGCAGGCTGGCCTGCATGCCCACCACCACGGCTTCCTGGCCGATATACAAGTGGCAGAAGCCGCCGATCAGGCCCATCCCGTAGAGCTGTCCGGCGCGTTCTTCGAAGCGGCGGATCAGCAACATGTCGCGATAGAAGCGCAGCAACTCGGCCGGCTCCAAGCTGTTGTCGGAGTTCACGGGAGAACGGGTCCGGGTTTCCTTGGCCAGCACCATTGCGCCCTCCTCAGCATTCCGCCAAGCGACCGCCTTGGCGGCCGCGCCCGACCGGGGGCCGGGCGTCGACGGCCGCGTCGCCCATTGAACTGCGAAACGGCATCGTTCGACAACGGAAAAGGTAGGCACGAACCGCCGCGGAACAACCCCGCCGGCGCATGCTGCACTTGCGAAAGAACAACGCTTTCCGGTGCTTACGGCTGGTGGTTCGGTGCCGACGCGGGCGTCCGGATGTGTCGGTTGCGGCCAACCCCTAGGTCCTGTGGACTCTTGGGAGTCTCGAATCGCGCGATCCGTGATTGAAGGCTGCTTTTCGGGAGGCATCCTTGGGCGTCATGGATCGGCTCGTGCTGAGCGACGAGCAATGGAGCAAGATATCGGGTCTGATCATCGGCCGGCCCGAGCAACGCGGCTCGACCGGGCGGGACAACCGCATGTTCGTCGAAGGGGTGCTTTGGATCGTTCGCACGGGCGCG
>VGEV01000242.1 GCA_016869175.1 Alphaproteobacteria bacterium | reverse complement strand
ATGGCCGGCAGCTCACGGCCGCAAGCCGCCAACGGCGGTGGCGCGATAGCGCCAGCCTTGAACTGCCGGCCATTGCGGCCGAAACTTCAGCCATCACTTCGGCCCTTGCAATTCAAGACAGTCGCTCCCTCAGGCTTCCAGCGCCAGTGCGGGCAGTTTCAGGCCCAGGCCCGTGGCCAGCGCCTGGGCGCGGCGCAGATAGTCGGCCCGCATCTCCTCGTTGCTGCGCAGCTTGATCGCCCATTTGCGGAACAGCTCGTTGTTCTTGGAGCGGGGCTTGCCGAAAAAGGCCGGCAGATAAGGGAAGTAGGCATCGATCGCCGCCTGCACCGCCTGCCGGCCGGCCGGCGTCTCGCACAGTTCCGCGCAGGCCTCGCGGCCGAACTCGGCATGGAAGCGTTCCTCCGGCATGGTCATGCGCGACAGCTTGCGCAACGGCAGGAAGCTGCAATGCGACAGATCCTCCACTTGCAGGATCTCGCCCAGGTCGGCCAGCAGCTTGATGACGCAGAACTCGGCCCAGGTCTTCAGCGGGAACTCGAAGATCGACAACGGTCGCTTGGCTTCCGGCGTCATCGCCTCGGGCGCGATGCCGATGTCGAGGCCCAACTGCCGGAACCGCACATGATGGCCGTATTCCTCCATGGCGATGCGGCAGGCCAGCCATTTGTAATAGGGCGTGGGCGCGAGCGCGATCGCCGGTTCGTCGAATACTCGGGCGCCGTGTAGTTCGTTGACCGCGTGGCTCAGCACGATCTTGCGCACTGCCGCGCGATATTCCTCGGGCTGCGCCGCCAGTTCATCGACCGACTTGACTTCGAACTTGGCCCTGGCCACTGGCTGCCCTCCGCTAGACGAACGGCTCGCTGTCGAACGCTTCCAGGTCGGTCTCCAGTTTGGCGTATTTGTCGGCGAAGCTGGCCGCGACAGCCCCCGCCAGCCCCTCCCCCGCCGGCATCACAAGACGGGCATACGGCCTTGGTTGCTGGAACAGCAGGACTTCGCGCGCCCGCACGCCGAACAACTGGCCGGTGATGTGCCCGGCGGCGTCGCTGCAGAGGAAGGCGACGAAGCGGCCGACATGGGCCGCGTCGATCGTCAAGGCACGCTCCTTGTAACGCGCCTGGCCCTCGTTCTGCGGCCGGATACTGTCGGTCACGCGCGTTGCGCCGAACGGCGCCACGGCGTTGCAAGTCACTCCGCTCCGCGCCAGGTCGAGCGCCACCGCGCGGGTCAATCCGAACAGGCCCGCCTTGGCGCTGGCATAGGCGGCCTGGCCGTAATTGCCATAGAAACCGGCACTGGAAGTGATGTTGACGATGCGGCCCCAGGCGCCCTGGCCGCGCCCCGACTTGGCCTGCTCGCGCATCGCCGACGAAGCCGCCGCCGCCAGGTGCAAGGCCGCCATCAGGTTGGCGCGGATGACCGCCTCGCAGTCGCCCGGATCGGCGCGGAAGATGAAGGCGTCGCGCAGGATGGCGGCGTTGTTGACCAGGATGTCGAGGGCGCCGAAGCGTTGCACCGCCAGCGCCACCGCGGCATCGGCGGCCGAGGGCGTGGCGATCGACTGGACAAAGGCCGCCCCGTTCAGCTCGGCCGCGACCGCTTGCGCGATCCGCGGGTCGGCGCCGTCGCCGCGAATGTCGGTGCCGGGATCGGCCAGCACCACCTTGGCACCAGCCCCGGCAAGTGCCCGCGCAATGGCCAGGCCGATGCCGCGTGCCCCGCCGCTGACCAGCGCCACCCGGCCTTGCAGGCTGTCCGCGCTCATCCCGCCGCCCCCTTCGCCACCAGTTCGTGCGCCGAATAAAACGGATCGGCGTGGATGTCCTCCTTGCGCGCGCCCAGGCGTTCGGCCAGCTTCGCGGCGGCATCCACCATGACCGGCGGCCCGGCCAGGTAGAGCTTGCAGCCGTCGAGCGTCGGGAAGTCCTGCGCCACCGCTTCATGGAGCGGGCCGGTGCGCCGCTTCGTCGGCCCCTTGGCTTCCGACAGCACAACGTTGACCCGCAGGTTCCGATGCCGCTCGGCCAGCGCGCGAAACCCCGCCTCGCCATAGACGTCGCGTTCCTCGCGCACTCCGAAATAGAGATGGATGGGTTGCAGGGCGCCGCGCGCCAGCGCCGTTTCGACGATCGACTTGATCGGCGCCAGGCCGGAGCCGCCCGCCACGGCGAGGATCGGCCCGCCATGCGTTTCGCGCCAATAGGCGAGGCCCATCGGTCCTTCCAATGTCACGCGGTCGCCCACTTTCAGCTCGCGGTTGACGAAATGGCTGACCTTGCCGCCCTGCATGGCGCGCACGTGGAATTCCAGCAGCGCCTCCTCCGGCCGGTTGGCCATCGAGTAGTCGCGCGGCGGCTGTCCGGGAAAGGCAACGGCGGCGTACTGGCCGGCGGAAAAGGTATAGGGACCGCCCGCCTCGATCGCCAGGCGAACGATGCGGATGTCGTGCGTCGCCTGCTGCAACTCGGCCACCCGGCAGGCGAGCTGGCGGAGCGGGTGCTGCACCGTCTCGTCGAGTTCGAGCCAGGCAACCTTGCAATCGCTCTGCGGCATGGCGCGGCAGGCGAGGACGAGGCCCTGTGTGCGTTCTTCGTCCGACAGCGCGAACTCGGAATATTCCTGCAGTTCCACTTCGCCCGCCAGCAGCCGTGACTTGCAGGCGCCGCAATTGCCGGACTGGCAGCCAAAGGGATATTCGATCCCCGCCTCGAGCGCGGTTTCCAGGATGGTGGCGCCGTCCGCGACGACGATCACGCGGTCCGCCTGACGGACGTGCACCTTATGCGGCAACGACCTTGCTCCTGACGATGAAAATGCTTCGGCAGACTAGGACACGGACTCATAAGCACGCATCCAGATTCGTGATGCGGCGAGCTTGATGAGGGCGAGGTAGTTGGCGTCGTGCTTGTCGTAGCGCGTGGCGATGGCTCGGAAGTGTTTGACCCTGTTGAAGAAGCGCTCGACCAGGTTGCGGTAGCGGTAGAGGAAGGCGCTGAAGG
>VGEV01000241.1 GCA_016869175.1 Alphaproteobacteria bacterium | reverse complement strand
CGGGCAGGTATTGGCGATGATCTCGAGCGCGCGCTGCACGTATTCCTCCCGGCTCGCCCCCGGCCCCGGAATCGGCGAGGCCTTGATCGGTAGAGTCGGCATCAGCAGCAGATCGTAGGTGGCGAGCACCGCGTCATAGGCCGCGGCGCTTCCGGCAAGACCGACGAGAAGCCAGGGCATGCGATGCACGGCGCGGCGCTAGGGCGGCGTTTCAAGCGCGGCAGCGCCCTGGTTGTTGTGGTGCAGGATACACGCGAGCCGGCTGATGTCCTCCGCGTGCTCCGTTCTGCCGATTTCGATCAAGGCTTCCGGCGGCAGGCAGCCGAGCAATCGCCCGTCGGCGTCGACGACCGGCGGCGCTGACATCCGGCGATGGCGCGCCCAGGAGAGGGCACCTTCCTGATCGAGATCAACGGCGATGCCTTCGTGCATCGCATCCATGAGTTCGGCGAGCCGCGCTCCGCCGCTGGCGGCCATGAGACGCGTGAATGGCACGACGCCGGAGAGGCGACCGGCGGGGTCGAGAATGTAGAGGTACTGCAAGCAGTCGAAGGAAGCGCCGCGCAGGCGCTCGAATGCCGAGGCAACGCTATCGCTGCCGACCGCCGTGGCGATGCGCTCGACGAGATGACTGGCCACCTGCCCCGTCGTTTCCCTTGCGATCGTCGACATGCGGACTTCTCCATGGGGCGACCTTGGCGTATCCCCGTTATCGCCAAGCCAGCCGGTTCTTCCAAGCGGCGCTCGTTCGGCGCTTCCGGCAGGCCAGGGTGCCGCTTCTTACAGCAAGCCGTCGGCATCTTGCGAAATACGGTGACGCCTTATGTTTTGCCGGCGCCGAGCTTGCGCCTGACTGTGGCGCGGGCGCGCGCGGTCGCCAGGCGGGCGAGCCGCTGGCGGATGCCGGCTTCGTCCAGGTCGGCGGCGTCGAACGGCCCGCCATGCCAGTCCAGCAGTTCCGCGTGCTCGGGGTGCCGGGGATCGGCCAGGGCTTCGAGGAAGGAATAGAAGCCCGGAATGCCGCCGCAATCCTCCGGCGGGCAGCGGCCGGCGCCGTCGACGAGCCGCGGATAGGCGGCCGACGGCTCGGCCGCGAGGGTCTTCTCGATGCCAAGCGTGTGCTGCCAACTGTCGCCCATGTCGTAGAGATAGCCGAACCGCCGGACGCCGGACGCCGCCAGTTCCGCCAGCGTGGTCCGGCCCGCCGCCCGGCGGCGGCCCACCTGGAACTCGTGCAGATGCGAATTGGTCCAGCCCATCGCCGCCTGGATGACGCGGTGCAGCCCCTTGAGGTCGGTCTCCGCCGGCAGTTCGACCCGCCGCCAGATCGGCGGCTCGCTGTCGTCCAGCGTGATCTTCAGGCGAATGACGCTGCCGCTCATGTGCTGGTCCCCTGTGGCTGGCGTGGCGAGGAAGCGCCAGCATCGAGGCCCCCGCGCGCACCTTGCGCGATCTGCGGCTTGCGCTTGCCACCGGCATCCGGGCTATGCTCCGGCGGCAAACGGAGGGGAGCCATGATCAAGCGCAGCGAACAGCATTCCGGCATCTTGCACGAGGTGGTGGAGCACCATGGCGTGCTGCACATCGCCGGCACGGTCGGCGACGACAAGAAGGCGGACATGGAAACGCAGGCGCGGCAGACCTTCCAGTCGATCGAGAAGCTGCTGAACGCGCATGGCTCGGGCAAGGAGCAACTGCTGACCGCGCTCATCTTCATCACCGACATGAAGCTGAAGCCGGAGATGAACAAGGCGTGGAAGGCCTGGCTGGCGCCCGCCCACCTGCCGACCCGCGCCACCATCGGCGTGGCCGATCTGGACGGCTGGCTGATCGAGGTGGTGGTGACGGCGGCGAAGAAATAGCCTCAGCCGTGGCGGTGCGCGGCGGCTGACGGCTTGCCGGCGAGTTCGGCCAACGCCTGGCGCGTGACCGTGCAGGCCGAGCTGAGCGCCAGCGCCGCCATCGCCGCCGCCACGGCGTAGTCGGGCCAGCCGCTGGCGTTGGCCGCCACGCCCGTGGCCGCCAGCAGCACCGCCAGGTTGCCGAGCGCGTCGTTGCGCGTGCACAGCCAGACCGCGCGCATGTTGGCGTCGCCCTGGCGGTAGCGGTAGAGCAGCCAAGCAACGCCGAGGTTGACCGCCAGCGCCAACAGGCCGGTGGCGCCCATCGCGGCCGGCTGCGGCAGGGTGCCGTTGAGGGCATGGGTCGCGGCCTCGGCGATCACCCAGAGGCCAAAGGCGGCCATCGACAGCCCCTTGAGCAAAGCAAGGCGCGAGCCCCAGGCCGGCGCCAGCCCCAGCACCATGAGGCTGAGGCCGTAATTGGCGGCATCGCCCAGGAAGTCGATGGCGTCCGCCAGCAGCGCCACCGACTGCGCGGCAAGCCCGGCGGCGATCTCCACCAGGAACATCGCGGCATTGAGCGCGAGTGCCACGGCCAGCACCCGGCGATAGCCGGCCGCCGCGTGCCTGGCCGCGGGCGGTGGGCAGCAGGCGTCATGCGGCATGCCGGTCCTCCGCCTGATGGTCCAGCATGGCGGTCAGCATGTCGGCAATGTGCCGGTCGGCGGCGGCATGGAACACCTGCTTGCCCCGGCGGGTGGCGGCCAGCAGCCGGGCGGTGCGCAGCAGCCGCAGGTGATGGCTGACCAGGGAGGGCGTCAGCCCCAGCCCGGCCGCCAGTTCGCCGACCGGGCGCGGCTCCGCCAGGCAGGCCAGCAGGATGGCCAGCCGGGTGGGATCGCCCAGCAGGCGGAAAGTCTGGGCCAGTTCGGGCACGGGGTCGTCGGTGGACATGCGGGCGGGCGCGGGGCTGGGCGTCGGAGCGTATACCTGAACAGCTGTTCATATGTGAAGGTATCAACAAGATGGCCGTCTTGACTCTCCGGCATTCTTAAGAACAAAATAAGAACATGAAAGCGCCTTCTCCCTCGCTCTCCCGGCCCGGCCGGGCGGCGGCTCTGGCCGCCTTGCGCCAGCGCCTCCGCGAACTGGAGCTGCCCGGGATGGCGGCGGGGCCGCCGCTTTGCTTCGGCGCGCCGGCGCTGGACGCCGCCCTGCCGGGCGGCGG
>VGEV01000240.1 GCA_016869175.1 Alphaproteobacteria bacterium | reverse complement strand
TCAAGTGTGCGGCGGGCTGCGGCAAGCAAGATCATGCACTTGGACAGCCCTTGGCGGCATTGATCGGGTATAATTCCCAACTACTTCCCCGGAGGCCATTCCATGACGACTACCCCCGAGGCGCTGTTGGCGATGAAGCGGGCCGATTGGTTGCGAGCCAAGAGGGCGTCAAGCTCCATGCACCACTCGTGGTGGGACGCCAACGCATTGGCGAAGGGGATGTTGGAGCTTCAGAAGCAGCAATCCGAGAAGCCGCTGCCGGACTGGTTGATCGAATTGTGTCCCGATCTCGCCGAGACATAGGCAGCGCCGTTGGCCGATGCACGGAACAGCCGGAAGGCTAAGCAATCTCGGTAGAGGAACCGTCATTGCCGGTGCAGGTCGCGGGGCCTACCGACGCCAGCCGCACGCTTGACAGTGGCCACAGACTGTCTAGTCTGCCTGAGGCTCGCGGAAATGCCGTCGGGCGCCGGTGGCAGGACGTTCGTCTGCCGGCTGCCCAGGTGGTCCAGAAGCTGAAACAAGCCAAGCCGCAAGGCGTGGCCGGCGAGGCGTATGTGCTCGCGGCGGTCGCCCTTGCCATTGTTGACGGCGACCGCCAGTTCGGCGCCCACCGCTTCCAGCGTGCGACCCTCAAGCAGCACCTTCGTCAGCACCGGCCAGAGGCGCGTGCCGACGGCACGGGCGGCCGCCTCAAGCTGCCGGCGGGCATCGACGATGTTGGCGGCAAGCGGCAGGGCGTTGCCCGGCCTGGTGCGGGCCTTCGGCGCGCGGTAATCGGTCGCCATGACCGGCTCGCGCTGCGCGCAATGCCACATGTCGGTGAGCCACGACTGGGCGTGGAACATGCCGATGGAAATATGCCCTTCCACCAGCAGACGCGAGGCGGGGTTGGATATGGCGCGCGGCCAGCGCATGGCGGAACCTCTCGGGTCGGGCGGCGATCAGTCGTTCGGCCGGTCGCCTTCGCCCTCAGGATACTCGAAACGGGCCGCCCGTGCTTACTATGTGCTTACTGGTATGTTTTTCGGCACGCCAATTGTCTCGTAAGTGTCTGAAAAATATGGTGAGCCCGGATGGATTCGAACCATCGACCCCCTGATTAAAAGTCAGATGCTCTACCGCTGAGCTACGGGCTCCGGGGACGGCTGGAAACTAGGGACGCGAGGGGCGGGGGTCAACCGCCGCCGGTTCGGCCGGCGCAGGTTAGGAAGTCGAAATCGCAGCCGCGATCGGCCTGCAGGATGTGGCGGGCATGGAGCCAGCCATAGCCGCGCGCCGGCGGCGTGGCGGCGGGCGGCCGCAGCGCGCGGCGGCGGCCCAGCTCGGCGTCGTCCACCAGCAATTCCAGCCGGCGCTCGCGCACGCTCATGCGGATGCGGTCGCCGGTCTCCGCCAGGCCGAGCGGCCCGCCCGAAGCGGCATCGGGTGCCACGTGCAGCACGATGGTGCCGAAGGCGGTGCCGCTCATGCGGGCGTCCGATATCCGCAACATGTCCTTGACGCCGGCCTGCGCCAGCTTGCGGGGGATCGGCAGATAGCCCGCCTCTGGCATGGCGGCCGGGCTGCACGGCCCGGCATGCTGCAGCACCAGCACGTCGGCTGCCGTCACCTCGAGTGCCGGGTCGTCGATGCGCCGGGCCAGGTCGTCGAGCGAGCGGAAGACCACGGCGCGGCCTTCCTGCTCGAACAGCCGGGCGTCCGCCGCCGAGCGCTTGAGGATGGCGCCTTGGGGCGCCAGGTTGCCGTGCAGCGCCACCAGGCCGCCGACCGGCTCGAACGGCTCCGCCAAGGCGCGGATCACCGTCCGGTCAACCGATGGCGCCGGTCCGCCTAGGCGTTCGCCCAGGGTCCTGCCGGTCACGTCGCGGCAATCGAGGTGCAGCAGCGGCCGCAACTCGCGCAACAGCGCCCCCATGCCGCCGGCGGCAAAGAAGTCCTCCATGTAATGCTCGCCGGACGGCTTCAGGTTGACCAGCACGGGCGTTGTGTCGCTGAGCGCGTTGAGCCGGACAAGCGAGAGCGGCATCCCGGCCCGGCCGGCGATCGCCGCCAGGTGCAGCACGGCGTTGGTCGAGCCGCCCAGCGCCAGCAGCACGCGCAGCGCGTTGTCGAGCGCTTGGGCCGTGAGCAATTGCCGGGGCCTGAGCCCGCCCGCGATCATCGCCATGGCCTGCCGGCCGGCCGCCTCGCCGGCGCGCAGGCGCTCGGCATGCACCGCCGGGATGGCGGCGGTGCCGGGCAGCGACAGGCCCAGTGCCTCGGCGAGGCAGGCCATCGTCGAGGCCGTGCCCATCACCGCGCAGGTGCCGGCGGTGGTGGCAAGCCCGCCCTCGACCTCGGCGATTTCCTCCGCCGTCAGCCGGCCGGCGCGGTAATCGGCCCACAGCCGGCGGCAGTCGGTGCAGGCGCCCAGCCGCTGGCCGCGCCAGCGATGCGTCAGCATCGGTCCGGTGACGAGTTGGATGGCCGGCTTGTCGGCCGAGACCGCGCCCATCAGCTGCGCCGGCACGGTCTTGTCGCAACCGCCCAGCAGCACGACCGCGTCCATCGGCTGGGCGCGGATCATCTCCTCCACGTCCATGCTCATCAGGTTGCGGTACATCAGGCTGGTCGGGTTGAGATAGACCTCGCCCAGCGAGATGGTGGGGAAGTCGAGCGGCAGGCCGCCCGCCGCCAGCACGCCCCGTTTCACCGCCTCAAGCAGTTCCGGCATGCCGCGATGGCAGTTGTTGAAGCCGCTGGTGGTTTGCGCGATGCCCACCACGGGCCGCGCCAGCAGGCTTTCCGACAGCCCGGTGGAGCGGATGAACGAACGCCGGAGATAGAGCGCGAAATCGGCGTCGCCATAATGCGTCAGGCCGCGCGCCAGGCCGTGCGCCTCGTCGTCGTTCGTCATCTCGGCTCCGCCCTTCCGCCGTTGCTGCTGGCGCATAGTACGCGCGGGCGCCGGGCGGCGGCGATGGCGGCGGGGCCGGCCCCTGCCAAACCGGTGACAGCTTATGTTTATCAGACCGGTGACTAAGAGCCTAACCGGAAAGTTTTGATTCAGGGCGAAGCGGTTGGGGCGAGGCGCCTGAGCAGCAGGCGGATCATGGCGAGACGCACGAAGGCGGCTGTCTTGCGAACATGGCGTTCAAAGTCGCGGGCC
>VGEV01000239.1 GCA_016869175.1 Alphaproteobacteria bacterium | reverse complement strand
GCACCAGGCGCGCCTCGCCCGGCTGCTGCCCCGGCTGCGTCTGCGGCCGCCGCGGCCCCTGCTGGCGGCGCGCGATCCCCATGCCTTGCGCCTGGGCGCCTTGCTGTTGCTGGCGATGGGCGTGTTTGTCGGCGGCCACGAAGCCGCAGCGCGGCTGCTCCGCGCCCTGGGGCCGCAGTGGACGGCCGTGCCCGAAGCCCCGGTCCGGCTTGAGGCCTGGCTGAACCCGCCCGCCTATACCGCGCTGCCGCCCATCCGGCTGGGCGGCGTGAGCGAGGCGACGGTGCTGAGCGTGCCGAGCGGCGCGATCCTGCTGGCCCGGCTGCATGGCGGCCGGGGCGAGGCCGAAGCCCAGCTCGACACCGCCCGCACCGCGTTCAGCGTGGTCGATCAGCAGAACCGCCAGCTCGAACTGAAGCTGGAAGGCGAAGGTCCCCGGCAGCTCGGCTTCAGCCAGGGCGGCCGTCGCTTGGGCGAGTGGCGGCTCGAACTGCTGGCGGACCGCCCGCCGATTGCCGCGATCACCGACCAGCCGGAGGCGACGCCGGCCTTGGCGGTCAAGCTGGACTACGCCGCCAGCGACGATTACGGCCTCGCCGCCGTGGCCGCCGAACTGCGCCTGGAAAACGCTGACGGCGAGGTGCTGAGCCTGGAATTGCCCAGCCCCGGCATGGGCGTGCGGGAGGTCGCGGAAACCGCCTATCGTGATCTGACGCCGCATCCCTGGGCCGGCCTGCCGGTCAGGCTGCAGGTGACGGCGCGCGACCAGCTTGGCCAGCAGGGGCGGAGCGAGGAAGTGCGCTTCATCCTGCCCGAACGCAAGTTCAACCACCCGGTGGCGCGCGCCGTCATCGAACAGCGCAAGCGGCTGGTCGCGGCCAAGACGCACGAGGCCCGGTTGTCGGTGGTCCGCGCGCTGCGGCTGATCGCCACCGGGCCGGAAAGTTTCGATGAGGATCTGATCGCCTATCTGGGCTTGGTCGCGGCGGCTTCGCGGCTGGCGCCGGCGCATACCGGCCCGGCGGCGGTCGCCAGCGCCCAGGAACTGCTCTGGGACGTTGCCTTGCGCATCGAGGACGGCCGGCTGTCGCTGGCCGAGCGCGAATTGCGCGACGCCCAGCAGGCGCTGCAGGAGGCGCTGGCGCGCGACGCGCCGGACGCCGAGATCGAGGCGCTGATGGATCGCCTGCAGGAAGCCATGCAGCGTTTCCTCGACGCCATGGCCGAGCGCGCCATCGAGCGTGCGCAGCGTGGCGAACGGGCCCGGCCGCCGCCCGGCGCCCAGCGCCTGGAGAGCCAGGACCTGATGCGCATGCTTGAGCGCATGCGCGAGCTGAGCCGCATGGGTGCGCGCGATGCGGCCAAGGAAATGCTGCGCCAGCTGCAGGCCATGCTGGAAAGCCTGAGCCGCGACGGCATCTTGGCCGAGGAAGGCGAGGGCGACGAGGCGGGCGGCGCCATGCAGGAGCTGAACGACATGCTGCGCCAGCAGCAGCAATTGCTGGACCGCACCCTGCGCCAGCAGCGCCAGGCGGGGCAGCGCGGCCAGCGCGGCCAGCGGCAGCAGGGCCAGCAGGGCCAGCCTGGCGAGGGCGAGGAGGGCGAGGACGGCGAGGGCTTGGCGCAACTGGCGCCCGAGCAGGAAGCGCTGCGCCGCCGCCTGGGCGAGATGCTGGGCCGCCTGCAGGAGCGTTTCGGCGACATGCCCGGCGCGCTTGGCCGGGCCGAGCGGGCGATGCGCGCGGCGCGCGACGCGCTGGCCGCCGGCCAGGGCGAGGAGGCGATGGAGCAGGAGGGGCGCGCGCTCGACCAGCTGGGCCAGGGCGTGCGCGGCCTGGCCGAGCAATTGGCGCGCCAGCAGGGCGGCGGCGAGCAGCAGGGCCAGCAGGGCGACCAGCGGGTGACCGATCCGCTCGGCCGGCCGATGCCGTCGGGCGGCCTGGATACCAGCCGGGTCAAGATCCCGGAGGAATCCGACCTGCAGCGGGCGCGCGAGATCCTGGACGAGCTGCGCCGCCGCGCCGCCGACCCGGCGCGGCCGCTGCTGGAACGCGACTATATCGACCGCCTGCTGCGGCGGTTCTGACGGCGGCTGTCTAGGCGCAATTGCGACCGGAATTCGCACAACTCGGCATCATGTATTGCCCAAGCGCGGTTGCGTTCTTGGATACGGGTCAATCTGCCATCGTGTAATTCCCGTCATGAGTATGTCCGACCCGACCGGGCAGGACTGGTCCGAGGATGAGATCGACCTCATCGTCGCCGACTATTTCGACATGCTTGGGCTTGAGATGGCGGGCCGCCCCTTCGTAAAGACGCAGCGGAACGCCCAACTCCAAGCACTGACGGGTAGGTCACGCGGCTCGATCGAGTTCAAGCACCAAAACATAAGCGCCGTCCTGTTGCGACTCGGACTGCCGTGGATCACTGGCTACAAACCGATGTTCAATTTCCAGGGTGCCCTCATCGACGGCATTGAGCGCTTTCTTGGTCGGAATCCGAGCGTGCCGGACCTTCGTTTCATTGCCGATAGCAGCTCCCCTACGGTCAACGCGAGCGCCAGGGACACCGCCATGCTTTTTGTCGAAGCACCACCTGCCAAGTCTCCCAACGAGCCCGAGATCCCTTTGTCACTGACGCGTCTCGTTCGAAAATTCGATCCTGCGGCGCGCGATGCCAGAAACCGGGCGCTGGGCCGGCAAGGCGAAGAGCGCGTTCTTCAGTATGAGCAAGCGGTGTTGAAGTCCGCAGGGCGAAATGATCTGGCAGGCAAAGTCCGATGGGTGTCCGAAGAAACCGGAGACGGCGCCGGGTTCGATGTCCTGTCTTTCGATCAAGCCGGCAAGGAGCGTTGCCTGGAAGTCAAAACGACGGTCGGACATGCCACAACACCCTTCTTCCTGACCGAAAACGAGCGGTCCTTTTCCGAGGAACGACCAGACGCATTTCGCATCGTGCGGCTGTACGATTTTGCACGCGCGCCGCGTGCCTTCGAACTGGCACCACCCCTCGAGAAGTGCTTATACCTTCGGCCTGAAAGCTATCGAGCGTCGTTCGAAGCTTCGGTGACTGAAGTGGACCCCTTTTGTGGGACCACGATGAGGCCTTTCTAAGGTGGAGCCGCGCCTTCCCCTGTCATCCTTTCATGCTGCCAGTTGCTGTTGCGGCGGCTGTGGGCATGTGGGCGACGCGCCAGCGTCGTCCAAGCGCAGCGGCATGTCCACAGCCTCGATCGCGGCCCGCCACACCGCCATCGGTGTCCGGTTCTCCAAGGCTTGATGTGGCCGCCTTTCGTTGTAAAAGGCGATCC
>VGEV01000238.1 GCA_016869175.1 Alphaproteobacteria bacterium | reverse complement strand
TGGGGGGCGTCGCCGCCTGCGGCGGCGCAGTGATAGCGTTGGCGGGCCGGACCTCGACGACCGCGAGCGAATTGTTGGCAGCCGGCGCCGCGGGCGCGGCGGCGGCCTGGGCGCCGGGCTCGGCCGGCGGCAGCGGCACGCGATCCAAGAGCGCCATGCCGGTCCTCTCGGAGTAGTACCAAGCGCCGAACACGACAGCGACGAGCAGCGCCGACACGCCCAACAGCCAGCCGCGCGGAACGCGCTCCACCGGCTCGGCGGTCGGGAACACCAGCGGCGTGCGGCGGCGCGAGGCGCTGGTCTCCTGCTTGAACACCTCGACGGCGGCGGCGGGATCGAGGCCGAGGTAGTCGGCGTACGAACGCACGAAGCCGAGCGCATAGGCAGGCGCCGGCAGATCGTTGAAGCAGCCCTCCTCGATCGCGGCGAGGTGCTCCTTGCGGATGCGCAACGTGGTCGCGACGCTGCCGATATCGAGTCCCGCCTGCGTGCGCGCCGCGGCGAACTCGGAACCAATGCCGTGATAGCGCTGGGCACAATCGTCGGGGACGCCGCGCAGATGCAAGCGGCGTCCCCGACGATTGGGATCGAAGTCGAGCGGCGTAATGTTCGTCATGAATCAGGCTCCGCCCCCATCTCCAGGGGCCTGCGCGTTACCACTCCGATACAGCACGGCTTTCCAAGTCTCGTTGCCGCCAAGTTTTTGCGGCGCTTGGTTAAGGAAGGGTTACCGCCCGGCGGGTACGCCGCGAGGCGACGGGCGCAGCCTGCATCCCTTGGCGTCCCTTCCCTGGACGAGACTGCTCGCGTTGCGCCCCGGAAGTAAACCAGAAATCCGCGAAAAGCCGCAACGCGACGGCGGACCTGTACACACCGGCGTCACAGCCGTGTTCCATCTTTGTTCCTGGCGCGCCGGCCGGCCTTGGCGCCGACAGCTTGGGCGGTGATGAGACGCGTGCTTGGTGCGGGGGCCGCAGTGGTGACAGAATCGGTTCACGCGTTGTCTGGGAGGCACCGATGCACATCCGACTCCGCCGCCTCGTTGCGACCGTGATCGCCGTGGCCGGCACGTCCTTAGCGGCCGGGATCACGTCCGCTCAGGACCTGAATTTCGGCAAGAGCACATGGCTCACGCAAGCGAACTGCGCCGAATGTCACGGTTGGATGGGCGATGGCGTGCAAGAGGACCCGCGCGCGCCACGCGGCGCCAACCTGCGGGAAACCACGCTGACCGCCGAGCAACTGTCGGAGGTGATCCTGTGCGGGCGGCCCGGCACAGACATGCCGGCGTTCGACCCGCGCGCCTACACGGACGCGCGCTGCTATGGCATGACGCGTGCCCAGATCGGCGATCTGGCCCCGCCACTGGCGCAGCAGCAACTTACCAAGCGCCACGCCGACGGGCTTGCGGCGTTCATCCTGAGCGAATTCAAGGACAAGGGCCCACCGACTCGCGCCCTCTGTCAGGCGCTGCTGGGCGCAACCGCCGACCGCTGCAAGGCGCACCGCTAACGCGCGGCCGGGCAGAAAAAAGGGGCGGGCCGGTCATCCGGCCCGCCCCTTTCGTTTGGTTCGGCTACAGCGCGAACACGTACAGAGCGCCGCCCGTGGTCATCTGCGCAAGCTCCGGCCAAGTGGCGCCGCCGGGCGCGGGCGAGCCGGCAAACACGGCGATGAACTGCTTGCCGTTGATGGCGTAGCTGGTCGGAGCCGCCTTGATGTAGATGCCGGTTTCGAAGCGCCACACCTCGGCGAGCGTCTCGTCGTCGTGGGCGGTCACCGCGCCGTCCAGAGTGGCGCTGAAAACCAGTCCCCCGGCGGTGGCCAGCACGCCGGCGGCGTTGCCGTAGGGCTGGCGATGGCGCGCAACGGCCTGACCAGTGATCACGTCCACGGCCGCGATGAGGCCGTGCACGTCGTAGTTCTTCTGGTTCTTGATGCCGAACATGCCGCCGGGGCCAGCGCGGTCGAGACCGCCGCCCGCCAGGTATCGGGTGGGCTCGATCTCGTAGGTGAAGCATCCGTCCCAGCCCGCCGAGTAGGCGATGCGTTTGGTCGGATTGTAGGCCATCGGCTGCCAGCGCACGCCGCCCAGGCGGTGCGGGCAGGCGGGCTTGTCGGCAGTGTCGCCCCTAAGCGTGCGCGTCTCGGGGATGTAGGTCTGCACGGTGAGCGCCGGGTTGTACTCCAACGGCTTGCCGGTCTTGGGATCGAGCCCCTTGGTCCAGTTCACCACGTCCACGTACTGGCCGTGGTTGATGAACTGGCCGTTGGTGCGATCGAGGTTGTAGTAGTAGCCATTGCGCGCGTAGTGGCCAACCACCTTGCGCATCTGCCCGCCGATGGGAATGTCGAAGAGCAAGTGCACGCCCTGCTCGTCGTAGTCCCAGCTCTCGTTGGCGGTGTACTGGAAGAACCACTTGAGCTTGCCGGTGTCGATGTCGAGCGCGATGGCGCTGTTGGAATAGAGGTTGTCGCCGGGCCGCGCTTCCGGATCATGCATCGGCTGCGGCTGCCCGGTGCCCCAGATGGTGGTGCGGGCCGCGACGTCGTAAGAGCCCATGGTCCACATGCCGCCACCGCCGGTCTTCCAGGCGCCGGCGGTGTCTTTCCAGGTCTCGTGACCGGGCTCGCCGGGACCGGGGATGACGTAGAAGCGCCAGCGCTCGGCGCCAGTGGCCGCATCGACGGAGGCCACCCAGCCGCGCGAGCCGGCGTCGCCGCCGGAGTTGCCCACGATCAGGCGGCCCTCGACCGGGATGGCCGTGGCGGTGAAGGTTTCCTTGTCGAGGCCGACGTCGGTCTGTGCTTTCGCGTTGGGAACGCGCGCGATCTGCTTGTCCCAAATGAATTCGCCGGTGTCGCGGTTGACGGCGACCACGCGGCCGTCGCGCAGGTTGTGATAGATGGCATTGCCCATCATGGTGATGCCGCGCGAGCGCGCGTTAATGTCCTTGGGCAGCGCCGCATCGGCCTTCCACAGGATGGTGGCCTTCTTGCCGGTGCGCAGGTCGACCTTGTAGAACATGCCGGCGCCGTCATCGAAGTAGCCAAAGCCGTCGTCGACCAGCAGGTGATTTTGTAGGTCGTTCGCCGTGCGCCCGACCAGCGCGGTGACCACCGGCAACGTGAAGGCGACCTTGAGGTTGCCGACGTTGCTCTTGTTGATCTGCGTCAGCCGCGAATAGCGGTGCGAGCCGTAATTCTGGAACGGCAGCAGCCAGTTGTGCGGCTCGCCGTCGGCGTTCTCCAGCCGCGGCTGCGTCACGTCGGCGGCCTGCGCCGGCATCGCTAGCAGCGCTGCCAATGCGCC
>VGEV01000237.1 GCA_016869175.1 Alphaproteobacteria bacterium | reverse complement strand
GGAGATCGCCCCCAGATGGCAAATGGCGCGCGGCGCGGCCGCCAGCCCGTCCAGGTATTCGCCGAGCGCCTCCGGCGCCACCAGCGCCGCGATCTCATGCTTGGCCAGGTTGCGCCAGCGCTCGTCGCCGCCCAGGCGATCGACCACCGCCACCTCTTCCCCGCGCGCCGCCAGCGCGGCCACCAGATTGGAGCCGATGAAGCCCGCGCCGCCGGTGACCACGATCATCGCCCGACCGCCTCGCCCGCGACCAGCCGGCGAATGGTGCCGCTGGTGCTGTGCCCCTCCAGCAAGCGGGCTAGCAGCACGCGGCCGCCCCAGCGTCCCACCGCCTCCGCCCCCACGACTTGCTCGATGCTGTAGTCGGCGCCCTTGACCAACACGTCGGGCCTGAGCGCCTCGATCAGCGCCAGCGGCGTATCGTCCTCGAACAGCACGACCAGATCGATGCTGGCGAGCGAGGCCAACACCACGGCGCGCGCGGTCTCGCTCTGCACCGGCCGGCCGACACCCTTCAGGCGGCGGACCGAGGCATCGCTGTTCAGACCAACCACCAGACGGTCGGCGGCGGCGCGCGCTTCGGCCAGCAGCGAGACATGACCCGGGTGCAGCAGGTCGAAGCAGCCGTTGGTGAAGCCGACTCTGAGACCGGCCTGGCGCCATTGCGCGACCTGCCGGAGCGCGCCCTCGCGCGAGACGATCTTGCGTTCGCTCGATTGCACCGCAGCATCGAGCAGCGCCGCCGCCAACTCCTCGTTGTCGACCGTCGCCGTGCCGGCCTTGCCGACCGCGATGCCGCCCGCCAAGTTGGCGAGCTCGGCCGCCTGCGGCGGCGTCAGTCCGGCCGCCAACGCCAAGGTCACGGTCGCCACCATGGTATCGCCGGCGCCCGAGACATCGAACACCTCGCGCGCGCGGGCCGGAAAGTGCCAGGCGGCGTCGGCGCTGACCAGGCTCGAACCCGCAGGCCCGCGGGAAACCAGCACCAGTTCCGCGCCGGCCCGCGCCAGCACCAGGCGCGCCGCCGCCACCACGTCCGCCTCGCCGTTCGCTGCCCGGCCCGCCGCCACGGCCAGCTCGCGCGCGTTGGGCTTGATCAGACGGGCGCCGGCATAGAGCGACAGCTCGGACTGCTTGGGATCGACCACCACGAACGCCCCCGCCGCCCGCGCGCACGCAATGGCGCCCCGCAGCAGTTCGGGCGGCAACGCACCCTTGGCGTAGTCCGAGAGGATCAAGGCCCGAGCGCCGGGCAGGCTGGCCTCCAGCGCCGCCAGCAGTGCCGCCACCGCCGCCGCCGGCAGCGCGCCGTCGTCTTCGCGATCGGCACGCAAGAGCTGCTGGCCGCCGGCGACGAAGCGCGTCTTCAGCGTGCTGCGCCGCCCGGCCACCGGCACCAGCCTCGCTTCCAGGCCGGCTTGGGCCTCGGCCAGGCGGGCGATCTCCAGCCCTTCGGCATCGTCGCCGATCGGCGCCAACAGCCGGGCTCGCCCCCCCAGCGCGGCGATGTTGCGCGCGACGTTGCCGACGCCGCCCAGCACGGCACTGCCGCTGGCGACCTTCAAGACCGGAATCGGCGCTTCCGGCGAGATGCGGTCGACCGTGCCGTGCACGTAGCGGTCGAGCATCAGATCGCCCAGGCAAACGATGCCGGGACGGCCGAAGGCGGAAAGAACCTGCTCGCGCATGCCTGTGTCGGGCGCCCTTTGGCGGCGTTCGTCAAGCGACCCGGCTTATATCATGCCGAGTTCGATTTCGAGCGCGCCGCATAGCATCTGGCCCAGCGTGATATGCATCTCCTGGATCCGCGCGGTGCTGCTGGCGGGCACCAGCAGCAACGGCTCGGCCAAGCCCGGCAGCAGGCCGCCATCGCCGCCCGACAGCGCCGCGGCGCCGAGGCCCATGGCGCGGGCCTGTTTCAGGCCGGCGATGACGTTGGCGCTGCGCCCGGAGGTCGAGATGCCGATCGCCACGTCGCCCGGCCGGCCGAGTGCGGCGATCTGGCGCTGGAATATCTGCTCGAAGCCGAGATCGTTGCCGGCGGCGGTCAGCGCCGAGCTGTCCGTGGTCAGCGCGATGGCGGCGATCGGTGCGCGGTTCCGCCGATAGCGCACCACCAGTTCGGTCGCCAGGTGCTGCGCGTCGGCGGCGCTGCCGCCGTTGCCGAAGAACATGAGCTTGCCGCCGCCGGCGACCGCCTGCCGGCAAACGCCGACCAAGGCGACGAAGGGTCCGGCCAGCGCCGCCTCGGTCGCCGCCAGCACGGCGCGGTGCTGCGCCAGCTCGGCGCGGAAAAAGCCCTCAAGATCCATCGGCCGTCCTTGGCGAATCGCCGTCGAGTGTAGCCGCCAAGAGGCCGAGGCGCGCGAGATCGCGGGTCTGCGCCGCCAGGCCCTGTGCCCGCGCGGCGGCGATGCCGGCCTCGCGCATCGGCAGGTTCGATATCAGCGCGCGGAATTTCGCGGCGATGTAGGCGGCACTGTTGTCGCAATATTCCGCGCCTTCCGCCAAGGCCTCGCGCAGCACCGGCGAGGCGCTGGTCAGCATCGGCCGGCCCAGGCAGAGCGCCTCTTCGGCCGCGCATTGCATCAGATCGGACTGCGTGGTCAAGGCGATCAACGCCGGCGCGCGGGCCAGCAGGTCCAGATATTCGGCGCGCGGCAGGTAGCCCGTGAAGCGCACGTTGGCCGGCAGCCGTTCGCGCAAGTGCGCCGGGCAGCGCCGCGGGTCGCCGGTGATGGCGAACCGCTGGCCGGGCAGATCGGCGGCCGCCGAGAGGAACGCGGCGATGGGATCGTCGGCGGTGTAGGCGCTGACGTAGACCGGCTCGTCGCTTCTGCCGCCGGCCGCGACCGGCAGGTCGGCGATCACCGCCGGCAGCAGCAGCGAGCGTCCGCCCCAGGCCGGGACCCGCGCCATGTCGCTGCGGTTGTGGTTGATGTTGACCAGGGCCCGGCGACTGAGCCAGCGATAGAGCCGGCGGAACGCCGCCCACCGCCGCGCCCGATAGGCGGCGGAATGGCAATCCAACAGGAAGGGGGCCCCCGCCGGCAGGCAATAGGCCAGCGCCGCCATCGGCAGGAACGGTGGCTGGTTCAGCATGGCGACGCAGTCAGGCCGGTGGCGCAGCAGGGCCAGCAGCGTCAGCGGCAGGGAAAGCAGATAGCGCAGCAGCCGCGTCAGCGGCCCGCGGTCGCGGATGGGATGGATCCCGCATTCGCCGGATGACACCGTATTGTGATGCAATTTCTTAGAGATTCAGATATAAGAATCAATAAGTTAATCTGGATTGAACGAGGCTATTTTGCAGAACCCAACGGGTGAATCAGGTGAT
>VGEV01000236.1 GCA_016869175.1 Alphaproteobacteria bacterium | reverse complement strand
CGGCGCAAGGCCGCGGCAGGCCGCGCCGGGACGGCCGGCGCCGGCGCTTTGGCCGCGGGCGGAGGGCGGCAGGAAGGGAACCGCATGGCCAGCGCCAATGAGATCCGCCGCAGCTTCCTCGATTACTTCGCTGCGCACGGACACGAGGTCGTCGCCTCGAGCCCGCTGGTGCCGCACCAGGACCCGACGTTGCTCTTCACCAACGCCGGCATGGTGCAGTTCAAGAATGTGTTCACCGGCGCCGAACACCGGCCCTACCGGCGGGCGGTGACCTCGCAGAAATGCGTGCGTGCCGGCGGCAAGCACAACGACCTGGACAATGTCGGCTATACCGCCCGCCATCACACCTTCTTTGAGATGTTGGGCAACTTCTCCTTCGGCGACTATTTCAAGGATCTGGCGATCGAACTGGCCTGGCAGCTGGTGACGCGGGAATTCGGCCTGTCGGCCGAGCGCTTGTGGGTGACCGTCTATGCCGAGGACGACGAGGCGTTCGCGCTGTGGCGGCGCATCGGCGGCTTGCCGGAGGCCCGCATCGTGCGCATCGCCACCAGCGACAACTTCTGGTCGATGGGTGATACCGGTCCGTGCGGCCCCTGTTCGGAGATCTTCTTCGACCATGGTCCGGCAGTGGCCGGCGGGCCGCCCGGCAGCGCCGAAGCCGACGGCGACCGCTATGTCGAGGTCTGGAACCTGGTGTTCATGCAGTTTGAGCAGCGGGCGGGCGGTGATCGCCTGCCGCTGCCGAAGCCGTCGATCGACACCGGCATGGGACTGGAACGCATTGCCGCCGTGCTGCAGGGCCGCCACGACAATTATCGGATCGACCTGTTGCGTGCGTTAGTCGAGGCCTCGGCGCATGCCACCAACAGCGATCCCGACGGCCCGCATGCCGCCTCGCACAAGGTGGTGGCCGATCACTTGCGCGCCGGCTGTTTCCTGATCGCCGACGGGGTGATGCCGGCCAACGAGGGCCGCGGCTATGTGTTGCGCCGGATCCTGCGTCGCGCCGTTCGGCATATCCACATGCTGGGTCATGGCGAGGCATTGCTCTGGCGGCTGGTGCCGGTGCTGAAGGCGCAGATGGGCCAAGCGTTCCCCGAACTGGCCCGGGCCGAGCCGCTGATCGTCGAGACGCTCAAGCTCGAGGAGAGCCGATTTCGCCAGACCCTGGAGCGCGGGCTTCGGCTGCTGGAGGAGGAGACGGGCAGGCTGGGGCAGGGGCAGGCACTGCCGGGCGAGGTCGCCTTCCGGCTCTATGACACCTTCGGCTTTCCGCTCGACCTGACGCAGGACGTGCTGCGCGCCGAGGGCCGGCCGGTCGACCTGGAAGGCTTCAATGCGGCGATGGAGCGCCAGCGGGCGCAGGCGCGGGCGCATTGGACGGGCTCCGGCGAGGCGGCGACCGCGCGCATCTGGTTCGAGCTGCGCGAGCGCCATGGCGCGAGCGAGTTCCTGGGCTACGCGGCGGAGGCGGCGGAGGCGCGCATTGTCGCCCTGCTGCGCGCCGGCCAGCCGGTCTCCTCGATCGCCGCGGGCCAGGACGCCATCGTCCTCACCAACCAGACGCCTTTCTATGGCGAGGCGGGTGGGCAGATGGGCGACAGCGGCATCTTGCGCGGGGCCGCCGGCCAGCTGTTCGTGGTGGAGGATACGCAGAAGCAACTGGGCGACCTGATCCTGCATCATGGCAAGCTGCAGGGTGGAGAGCTCAGGGTTGGCGACACGGTCTCGGGCCTGGTCGACGGCCTGCGCCGGCTGCGCCTGCGGGCCAACCATTCGGCGACGCACCTTTTGCACGCGGCGTTGCGCAAGCATCTGGGCGAGCATGTGACGCAGAAGGGTTCGCTGGTGGCGCCCGACCGTCTGCGCTTCGACATCAGCCACCCGAAGCCGCTCAGCATCGAGGAACTGCTTGCCGTCGAGGCCGAGGCGAACGCGCAAGTCAGGGCCAATGTCGAGGTGACGACCCGGCTGATGGCGCCCGAGCAGGCGGTGAAGCAGGGCGCGCTGGCGCTGTTCGGCGAGAAGTATGGCGAGGAGGTGCGCGTCGTCTCGATGGGCACGGTGGCCGAGCATGCCTATTCGACCGAGCTCTGCGGCGGCACGCATGTGCGGCGCACGGGCGATATCGGCTTGTTCAGGATCCTGGGCGAAGGCGCGGTGGCGGCGGGCGTCAGGCGGATCGAGGCGGCGACCGGCGAGGCGGCGCTGGCGCAGGTCAATGAGCAGGAGCGGCGCCTGCGCGAGGCGGCGGGGCTGCTGAAAGCGGCGCCGCAGGAACTGGCCGAGCGCATCGGCGGCCTGTTGGAGGAGCGGCGCAAGCTCGAGCGCGAGTTGAGCCAGCTGCGGCAGCGCCTAGCAACCGGCGGGGAAGGCGGGGCCGCGCCGCGGGAGGTGGCGGGTGTGCGGTTCCTCGGGCAGAAGCTGGACGATGTGCCGGCGAAGGAATTGCGCGCCATGGTTGACGCGGTGCGCCAGCGCCTGGGCAGCGGCATCGTCGCGCTGGTGGCGGTGGCGGACGGCAAGGCGGCGCTGACGGTGGGCGTCAGCCCGGACCTCACCGCGCGCTACGACGCGGTCGAACTGGTGCGGGCGGGCGCGGCGGTGGTGGGCGGCAAGGGCGGCGGCGGCCGGCGCGACCTGGCGCAGGCCGGCGGCCCCGAGGCCGCCCAGGCCGAGGCGGCGCTGGCCGCCATCGAACAGGCGATCCGCAGCACCGGCTGATGCTCCGCGGGCACCGCCTTGCCCGCGCGCTGCCCCCATCGGGCCATGCCGGGATCATTGCCGGCCGCCGCCGCGGCATGCTCGGGTCGCCTTGATCCCGAGTAATCCGTTGACAGTATATGATTATCCGCAAATAATCCGGTGACAGTATATGTAATACGGTGACAGTATATGTTTATCCCCAGCAGCGGTGCCGACTCTGCGTAATTCGGTGACAGTATATCTTTATTCCCAGCGGCGGCACCGGTTCGCCGATGTCGCCGGGGCGGACGACGGTCGGCGTCCCGACCAGGGGCGGGCCGCCCCGCCATCCCAAGGGTGCGGCGGTGTGGACTATTGGATGCGCTGTCATCGGTCTCCTCCAAATTAAAGAAGCTGTCACTGATTTTACACTGATTTTATCGGTCGGTTTGCCGGGTGACGTTGTTCAGAAAACATAAGCTGTCACCAGAATTAAGCTGTCACAAGAATAACGCGCACCAGAATAACGCGAACCAGAATAACGCGCCGGAACAACGCCACCGGAAGAACGCGCAGAGCAGCGTCGGACGGTCAGCCAGATGACCGCGACCGGGCCCGACCGCGACCGGGGCGCGCGCCAACGCGATGGCGCTGGCCACGGCCGTTCGGGCCAGCATCGCCGGC
>VGEV01000235.1 GCA_016869175.1 Alphaproteobacteria bacterium | reverse complement strand
TGGGCGTTGTGCGCGGTCGCCGGTGGGGGCGGCCCGCAACGCCCACGGGCCTTCGTGCTTGTCATGCAGATCTACCTGCCTATCGCGGAACTCTCGCTAGACGTGTTCCTGTTGCTGGCGATCGGCGACGGTATCTTGCGGGTTGAAAATGGCGGCATGGTGAGTGCAGACAACATTGTGATTGGCTCCGGGATCGCTCCCCCCCGACCGGACGGCATCGTGCTCGGCAGCGGCGGCACGCTGGAAGGCGTCGTGACCGTCCTCGAGGGCGGCGTCCTGGCGCCCGGTGCCTCGCCAGGCGTCATGACCATCGACGGCGACTTGATCATCGAGGATGGCGGCATCTTGCTGCTGGAAGCGTTCGGCGCCGACCCCAGCGAAATCGACAAGATCATCGTCACCGGCGACCTGATCATCAAGGATGACGCGCGGATCGAGGTCTACCTAGGCTTCGATCCCGCGGCGCCGCTCAGCTTCTTCGATGTGTTCGGCAGCATCGAGATCGACCCCGGCTTCGATGGGCCGGACGTGTTCACTATCCTAGGCAGCGGAGCGTCGAACGGCCAGCCGGTCGAGGTGCTGATCGGTCAACAGCGTTTCCTGGCCTTCGCGGTCTCGCCGGTGCCGGAACCGGGCGCCCTGTTGCTGTTCGGCATTGGGCTGGCCGGGCTGCAGGCGGCGCGGCGGCGACTGGGATGAACCCTACTCTTCCTAAAAGCGTCGAAGGGGGCCAATCGGCCCCCTTCTCTTGTCTGCTATCCGCCGCCGCCTACAGCGTCTTCAGCACCGCCTCGCCGCCACTGACCGCGAGCTCGCCCGGATTGGCTTCCACATTGACCGTCTTCACCACGCCGTCCTTCACAACCATGGCGAAGCGGGTGGCGCGCTTGCCCATGCCGCGCGCCGACAGGTCGAGCGTCAGGCCGAGCGCCTCGGTATAGGTGCCGCTGCCGTCCGCCAGCATCATGATCTTGTCGCCGACCTGCTGGTCCTTGCCCCAGGCCTCCATGACGAAGGCGTCGTTGACCGACAGGCAGGCGATGGTATCGACGCCCTTGGCCTTCAGCGCGGCGTGGTTGTTCAGGAAGCTCGGCACATGCTTGGCGGAGCAAGTGGGCGTAAACGCACCCGGCAGGCCGAACAGCACCACCGTCTTGCCCTTGAACAATTCGTCGCTGGTGACCGGCTTCACGCCGTCCGCGCCCTTCACCATGAACTGGCCCTGCGGCACCTTGTCGCCTGCCTTGATCGCCATGCTGCATCCCCCTTGCTGCGGCCGCCGCGCTCGCGCACCCGCCGGCCCGGCGCTGATATAATGCGCCGTCGGGCGAATTGAAAGCGGCTCTCAGGACGCCGGCCTGGCCCGCACGCGGCGCTCGATCGCGCGTTCGCCGTCGATCAGCGTCAGCGTCACCTCGACGCCGGCGGCGCTGGCGCCGGCCATGGCGGCCTCGACCGGCAGTTCGAACCGCGCCGTCCTGCGGTCGCCCGCCAAGCTGAGCCTGGGCCGGCCGTAGCGGATCGTGACACTGCCCTCGGCGATCAGGTCGGGCGCCCGGAAGCCGCCGTCCAGCGCGCGGACCGCGACGCGGAGCCTCTCGGCGCCGGGCGCGCCGGCCAACTGCACCGTCTCGATGACGAAGGCACCGCCCTCCGGCCGTGGCACCAGGCGGCGGAAGCGCTCGACCAGGCCGGCCTCCGGTCCCGGCGCCGCCGCGCCGGCCGGCAAGGCAAGCGCCAGTTCGGCCCTGGCCGGCAGGCAGACTTCCTTGCAGACGGCATAGTCCAGGGCCAAGCGGACCTCGGCCGCCTGGCCCGGCTGAGCCAGCGTCAGCCGCACCGGCAGCACCACCTCGCCGGCATAGCCGAAACTCTCGCTGCCGTAGCTCTCGAAGCGCCGGGGCGCGGGATAGGCCACCTCGGCGCCGGCGACATTGCGCGAGCCGGCCCAATCGAAGGCGGGCGGCACGCCGGCCTCGCCGGGATCGCGCCAGTAGGTCTTCCAGCCGGGCGCCAACTGGATGTGCACACCCAATTCGACCGTGGCCCGGGTGCCGACCGCCGTCCGCGTCGGGACGAGGCGGACCTTGGTTTCATCGGCCCCGGCAGGCCCGCCGGCCGCGGGCGCCGCCGTCGCCAGCATCAGCGCCAGGCCGGGCCCGACCAACGCCTGCAAGATGCCCGCCGACCGCGCCATGGCGCCCTGTTAAGTCCTCTGCAAGATTGACCGGCGCAGCTATATAGTCGTTAATCGAAGCTCTCGTCCTGACAAATACGTGAGGGCCGTTGTGCGGTTCGGATGGGCGCCATGAGCGAAGCCAGTCCACAATATCTCGAAGGTCAGTTGCTGATCGCGATGCCGGGCATGCCCGACCAGCGGTTCGATCGCACCGTCGTATTCATGTGCGCGCATTCGGCGCAGGGCGCCATGGGAATCGTCGTCAACAAACTGGCTGAGCGCATCAGCTTCCCCGATCTGATCCGCCAGCTGGGCATCGCGGTGCCGGCGGTGAAGGCGCAGGTGCGCGTGCATGCCGGCGGCCCGGTGGAGACCGGCCGCGGTTTCGTGCTGCACAGCACCGACTATCGGCAGGAATCGACCTTGATGGTGGGCGACAGCTTCGGCCTGACCGCCACCGTCGACATCCTGCGCTCGATCGCCGAGGGCGGCGGGCCGAAACACGGGCTGCTGGCGCTCGGCTATGCCGGCTGGGCACCGGGCCAGCTCGACAGCGAGATCCAGCAGAACGGTTGGCTGCATGCGCCGGCCGATTCGGAGATCGTGTTCGACGCCTCGATCGACACCAAGTGGCAGCGCGCGGTGCGCAAGGTCGGCATCGATCCCTCGTTCCTGTCGAGCGCCGCCGGCCACGCCTAACCCGCCGCCCGGCGGCGTTTGCCGGCGCGGAGCCGCTCGGGTATGGTGAAGCGCATTCGACGCATCTCGCCGGCACCCTTGGTCAGCGCGAATAAGGCTTGTGCCGGGCGTTGGGCGCGACCGTCTGTTTAACCCTGGCGAGCACACTTGCACGCGAAAAAGCGAACGCGATCGGAAGGTTTTCGCGGCGGCGCGGTGCTCTTCGGGCTTTTCCTGGGCGCGTCGGTGCCGGCGGCGGCGCAGCAGACCATCGTCATCGGCGGCAGCGGCCTGCCCGACATCGAAGTCAACCTGGACGTGCTCCACGGCCAAACGGCGCGCCCGGTCTCGCCCGTTCGCCGCGACCTGGAACGCCGCTCGAACGCCCGACCGGCGGCAGTGCCGGCGCGCACCGCCGCCGCGCCGGCGCAGCCCCGCCAACAGGTCGCCGCCGCGCCAGTCGCCGCCGCGGCACCCCGGTTGACACCGTCGCCCGCAGCGGCGCCGCCCGCGCCG
>VGEV01000234.1 GCA_016869175.1 Alphaproteobacteria bacterium | reverse complement strand
GAGGTTGGCCTTGTCGGTCAGCACCTCGGTCTCGAAGCGCCCCATCTGGCTGGTTGACGCTGCTTCCTTGGTCACCGCCCTGCCGCCGACGATCCAGCGCATCGCCGGATCATGGCCGAGGCGGTCGACGTCATTGACATCCTCGTATCCGGCAAGGCGGCCGAACACCGATTGCCGGAACTGCGCCGTCAGGGTGTGGCGATTGTTCTTGCCGGTCCTCAAGTCGGCCAGCACTTGCCCGGCCATCTTCGTCAGGCCAAGGGCATCGTCCAGTTCCCGGAAGGCGAGCAACCCAGCATCCGACGTGTCCCGTGATCCATGGAACTCCAGCTTGAGGCGGCGGTCGAAAGCGACCCGCAGATCGCCCGTTTCCAGTTCACCCGTCACCAGCTCCATGCCCAGCCACTCCGATCATCTGCAACATATTGAATCTTATATCATAATTGGTCGCTTTCGTCACGAATTGGTGCGGCCATCTGGAAAATGCGGGCTAATATCAATAAATTACTAAATATCCGAAAAACCGTCGCGAGCATGCTGACATTTCCGGAAGCAGGGCGGAAGCAGCAGGGGCGTTTGCCGCATCCTTCGTCGCCGCGATGCAGGAGCTGACCGACATGTTGCGCCAGCAGCAGCAATTGCTCGACCGTACCTTGCGCCGGCAGCAGGGGCAGAAAGGCCAGCGCGGCCGGCAGGGCCAGCGCGATCAACAAGGCCGGCAAGGGCAGGGCGAAAAGCCGGGCGAGGGCGAGGAAGCGATGGCGCAGGAAAGCCGCGCGCTCAACCAACTGAGCCAGGGGCTGCGGGGTCTGGCCGAGCAGCTGGCGCGCCAGCAGGGCGGCGGCCAGCGGCAGGGCGAAGCGGGCGAGGAACGCGCCACCGACCCGCTCGGGCGGCCGCTGCCGTTGGGCGGCATGGATACGAGCCGGGTCAAGATTCCGGACCAGTCCGACCTGCAATGGGCGCGCGAAATCCTCGACGAACTGCGCCGCCGCGCCGGCGAACTCTCCCGCCCGTTCCTCGAACGCGATTATATCGACCGGCTGCTGCGGCGGTTCTGAGCCGCCGCCGCCGGCCTAAAAATATGCTGTCACTGGTTTCTTTTATTCCGGTGACAGTCTATGAATTACCGCGCGACCGGACGGGTGACCGCGGCGGCGATCAGCGCATTCCCAACATGCCGCGCGCCTCGGCCGGAGTGGCCGCCGGCCGGCCCAGGCGCTCGGCCAGCGCGCGCACCCGCGCCACCAGTTCGGCATTGCTGGGCCGGCCATATTCGGCATATGGATGGTCGCCCAGCCCGATCGAAATATGCCCGCCCTGGCGGATGATGCTCTCGGCGAGCGGCAGCAGGTCGCCGTTGAAGTTGCACACCGTCCATTGCGCGCGCGGGCGGTCCGGCAACAGGCCGGTGAAAGCGGCAAGTCCGGCCGCGCTGCCCGGATGCCCGGCCAGCAGGCTGTCGCCGGACAACAGGAACAGGTGGTAGGCCGGCTCCGGCACCAGACTCATGTCCATGAAAGCATAGGCCTGGCGCATGAAACTGATGTTCCACAAGCTCTGATAGGGCTTGATGCCGTTCGCCACCAACTGGGTTGCAAAATATTCCAACGTCGCGGTGTCGTTGCGGTAGATGCGGCCCTTGCTGACGAAGCGGCGGGCCAACGGGTCGTAGCTGTCGATGTTGACCGTACCCATGTCCATCGGCGCCAGATCCGGCCGGGTGGCGGGATCGGCGGCCAGGCGCATGACCGTCGCCAGCCGCTCTTGCGGGCCGGCCTCGTGCGCGACATAGCCCAGCGTCGGGTGCGTCAGCAGATCCGAGCCGGCGCGGATCAGGCGGATGGTCTCGGCATAGGCCGCATGGGAATGTTCGGGCTGGCCGTCTGCTTGGCGGCAGTGAAAATGCACCACCGCCGCCCCGGCCGCCCGGCAGGCCGCCGCGTCCGCCGCGATCTCGGCCGGCAGGAACGGTACCTTCGGGTTCTCTGCGCGGCCCTGATATTCGTTGATACGCGCTTCGATGATGAGCTTCTGCATGGCGGCCCTCCGGCGGCGAGCCTGTCACAGCAGGGCCAGCGCCCACAATATCGCGAGAAACACCGGCTGGTGTGCAAGATAGAGCGCAAGGCTGCGCCGGCCGGTCCAGCCGAGCGCGGCCGCCGGCCATGCGATCGGCCACGCAATTGCCCGTCCGCCCGCCCGTGCTGTCGACGCCGGCAGGTGCCGGCCTGGCGCACGGCCGTCGGCTCGTGCGCGGGCAGATTGTCCATGACGACGATGTCGCCAGGCGAGAGGGTCGGCACCAGCACCCGCTCGACATAGGCCAGGAAGGCGGCGCCGTGCATGGCGCCGTCGAGCAGCATGGGCGCGGTCATGCCCTCGAGCCTGAGCGCGCCGACGAAGGTGGTCGTCTGCCAGTGGCCGTGCGGCACCGGCGCCCGGCAGCGCTCGCCGCGCGGCGAGCGGCCATAACGGCGGGCCATCTTGGTCGAGGCGCCGGTCTCGTCGATGAAGACCAGCCGCTCCGGCTCCAGATCGGGCTGGGCCTCGAACCAGCGCAAACGCCGGCGCAGAACGTCAGCCCGTTGCTGTTCGCTGGCGTGCGCGGTTTTTTTTGAACGTCATCCCGTGGCGGTCGAGCAGCCGCCAGACAGTGCTGTCGGCGACCTTCAACCCGTGCCTCTCGTCCAGATGCAGGGCGATCTCGGCCAGCGTGACATCCGGCCGCTCCGCGACCAGCGCCAGGATCTCCGCCGCATGAGCCTCGATCCGCTGTGACCGGTAGTCCCCGCCCTGCGGCCTGGGCCGGACATCGCCCGTTCGCCGCCACCGATCCACCCATTTGATCGCAGACGATACCGCCACCCCGAACCGCTCCGCCGCAGCCCGCCGCGACAGACCGCCCTCAACAGCCGTGATGACCCGTTCCCGAAGATCGATCGAAAGAGCTTTCGTCATCCATGCCGACCTCCGCCTCCAGTCAGCATCTTGATGGGGTGGACGGCCCCCGCCCAACGGCATCGCAGTGTGCCAAGGTGGTGCTGTCATCGGACCACTTGAGGAAGAGGAGCCGCCCACATGCAGGTTAGCACCATTGGTTTGGACATCGCGAAGAACGTCTTTCAAGTTCACGGTATTGACGGTGGTGGGCGCGCGGTGCCTTGCCGCAAGATCCGCCGTGAGCGCCTCATCGAGATGTTCGAGGGCATCGAGCCCTGTCTGATCGGCATGGAGGCCTGTGCGACAGCTCATCATTGGGCACGCCAGCTCACGGCCGTCGGTGAACCGCGCCGGGTTTCCTGGAGGCATTGTCGTTTGAGTCACGCGGCCATGGCAGGTTGGTCTGCCATGGCGTAGTAGCGTTCCTCGGCTTCGGCCGGCGGGATGTTGCCGATGGGCTCCAGGATACGCCGGTTGTTGAACCAGTC
>VGEV01000233.1 GCA_016869175.1 Alphaproteobacteria bacterium | reverse complement strand
GAGATCGTTGGCATCCTCGTAGCCGCAGGCGATCGCCAGGAGGCGGGCGAGCGGGTGTATCACGCGCGCACCGTCGCGCCGATCGGCGATCAGGGCCGCAAGCCTGTCCGCCAGACCGAGACGGCGCCCGGCCTGGGCCAGTACCATCACCCCGCCGTCGGAGCTGATGCGCCCGCCGTCGAACGACGCGCTCATCTTCTTGCGCCCGACGCTTGGCAAATCGCAGGAGCGTTCTCTATCGTCGGCCATGGCGGGCGTGGCGCCTCCCTGCTCTCGTGAAGGACCGGCTTAGACAACCAAATCCTGAACGAAATCAGTGAATTATGCTACACCCGCCGCACCGATACGGCCCGCGCCACGAATAATCCAGGCTAGGGCACTGGCCCCGGATACCGTGCCAGGAACAGCAACGCCAAGAGCAGGCTGAGCGCCAGTCCCACCAAGCCGATCGCCCAGGCGGTGCTGGCGAAGCCGAACGCGCCCAGCACGGCCGCCGCCAGGAACGGCCCCAGGAAACTGCCTACCCGTTCCACGACGCGGAAGGCAGCCAGCATGGCGTCCAGGCCGAACCGCGCGCATTCGCGCTGGAAAATGTCGGGGATCATGGCGAGTTGCGGGGTCGCCACCAGCGACTGGCCGAGCCCCACTCCGGCAACCCCCGCCAGGATACCGAGCGGTTCGCTGGCCAGCGCGGTAAGACAAGCGCCCAGGCCCGAGCAGAGGCCGCCGCCCACCAGCAGCGCGCGATGGCAGCGATAGCGGTCGGCCAGCCAGGAGACCAGCGGCGAGACCAGCACCATCACCAGGAAATAGCTGATCATCACGCGGCCAATGGCCGACTGGGCGTAGTCGAGTTCGCTGAGGTGCAGCGGCAGAAAGAAGAACAGGAAACCGGTCAGCATGAACCTGGCCGGCGCCGCCGACAGCAGCACGATCCCAAGGAACCGGCCGACAAGGAAGATGCGCCAGAACTGACCGTCGGCGGCGGGCGGGCGCGCGGCGGGCGCGGCGGAGCCGTGCGTTCCGACCAGGCGCAGCACCAGCAGGCCGGCGAAGCCGGCAAGGGCGGCGGCGATGAAGAAGGTTTCGCGGTAGCCGAGTTGATCGGCCAGGATGCCGCCGACCGCCGTGCCGCCGACCGAGGCGGCGAGCGAGGCGCCGACGAACACGCCCATGTCGCGCGCCCGGCGGCCGCTGGCCGCGCCGGCCGCGACGTGCAACAGCGCGGCGACAGTGAACAGGCTGAAGCCGACAGCGGTCAGGCAACGCCAGGCAATCAAGCTGGCAAGGTCGTCGGCCAGGCCAGTCAGCGCCAGGCCCACCACGGTCGGCAGGGTGCCGGCCAGCAGCACCCGCTTGGCGCCCGCGCGCCCGCCGATGCGTCCGGCGAACGGGATGGCCGCGACCGAGGCGACCACCCAAAGCGACATCGGCAGCGCGATCGCCAAGGATTCGCTGAGCCAGGGCAGCCACGGCAGCGGCTGATAGAGCTGCCGGACATAGATCGGAAAGAATGGTCGCGACAGTTCGACCGCGAACAGGAAGACGAACAGCGGCAGGCGCACATCGCTGGCGCTGAACTCGCTGAGGCGGCCGAGCCCGGCGCTGCCGCCAAATCCGAAACGGGTCTCGAGTTGCGTCAGCAGGCCGGGCTGCGGCGCTGCCTCCTCGCGCAGCCCCTCATAGCGCCGATTGAGATCGCGGATCAGCCCATTGACCTTGCCGAGCAGCCGCGCCAGTTCGTCGCTGCCCCGGCTGTCGGCGCAATTGCGAAAGTCCCCGCTCTCGCCCGCCCGCAGCAGCCTTCCCAGCAACGCCATGGAACGGGTCACCGTCAGGGCGAGCAACACCAGCAGCACCTGGAAGGCGATCAGCAGCGAAACGAAAAGGGCGATCAGCGTATCGGCCAGGATCTCCGACAGCTTGCGTTCGACAAACCGCGCATCGACGCCCAGATGCAGGCGGCCATAGGTGCCGGCTTCGCCGGCGACCGGGAACGATAGATCCTGGACCTCGGCCAAGCTGTGGCGGGCCGGCTCGGTTCCCCCCGCCTGCTGCCGCGCCCACGCCTCGACGCGCCGGCGCAGATCGGTCTGCCGGGGATCGCTCAGCAATGCGCTGACATGACTGAGATGGCCGCCGCGATCAGCGAAGGCGGCGTAACGCACCTCGGCATGTTCGGCGATGGTGCCGTCCAGATAGTCGCCGACGCCGCGCAGCCTGCCGACCGGAATGCCGAGCGCGGCGGCGCGCCCGAAGTCGGCGGCAATGACGTTCGCAAGCGTTTCCATCTTGCGCTGGATCTCGGGCGCGAGGCTGGCCTCGAAGGCCCGCAAGGCAAAATAAGCCACGGCCGTCGCCGCCAGCAGCAGCACTATGGCGGTCAGCGCGACCAGCATCCAGGCGATGCGGCGGCTGGCCTGGCCCGGTTCGCTGCGGGCGGTGTCGATGGATACCGCGTCAGCGGTCATGGCGGTTCCCGCAGCCGCTGCTCGAAGTTGCTCAGCGCCGCCTGGGCCGCCGCCGCCCGTTCGCCAAAGCGGGCGAAATCGTGCTCGATCGGCGTGCCAGCGGCCAAGGCAGGCGGCACGCCCGGCGTGACGGCCAACAGTGCGACGGCATTGTCCATGCGGCGGATCGCCCGAACCAGGCCGCCGAATACAAGGTGAACGCCCAGGGCGACCAGCAGCGACATTGTCAGGAAGACGGTGCCGGTAATCCGCGCCAGTTCGGCCATTATCGCCTGTTGCTTGGCAATGAGCGGTGCGTTCGACAGGCGCACCGCGACGCCGCCGATCGGCAGTTCGAACGGATTGAGCAGCGCGACCCCCACGACGAAGGCGTCCGCTTCCCGGCTTTCCCAGATGGTCGCGCTCGCCTCATTCAGCGCAAGCCAAGCCGCGGCCACCGGCGCCCGCTCCCCGGGCCGCTCGGCGGCACTGAAGAACAACACTTCACCCCGCTGGTCGAACACGGTGATCGACAGGATCTGCTGGTCGCCGGCGCGGGCCCGGTCGATCACGTCCTGGGCGTTGCCCATCTCGGCCAGCGCCAGGCCAAGGTCGGTGGCCGCCTCGATCGTGCTCTTCAGGCTGAGGCAGATCACGCCCGCGCGCGAGCGCTGCAGGTCGACCAGCGTCGCCCAGAACTTGAAGTAGGCAAGCATGGCGGTCAGCCCCAGCGCGATCAAAAGGATTGCGATGATGGCGCCGTTGAGCCGGGACTTCAGGATCATGGTACCTCGGACTGGCTGCCGGCAACGATCGGTGAGGAACGCCGCCCGCGGCGCGCAAGGGTGATGAATTCGCCCGGCGCCATTGATAACGTGTGGTCGGTACGCCAACAATCGGTTGTCCGGGTTCAGTAGATATGCGACGTTGGGTTCTGCTGTCGGGTGAGGGAGAGATACTCGTTGGGGGTTCGTCCGCCAAGGGCGCCGTGCGGTCTGTGGTGGTTGTAGAGATGGGCGAAGGCATC
>VGEV01000232.1 GCA_016869175.1 Alphaproteobacteria bacterium | reverse complement strand
AGAACGGCACGACGCTGCCGCGACTGCCCAGCACGTTGCCGTAGCGCACGACCGAGAACATCGGCCGGTCGGAACCGACCACGTTGCGCGCGGCCACGAAGATCTTGTCGGCGGCCAGCTTGCTTGCGCCGTAGAGGTTGATCGGGCTCGCCGCCTTGTCGGTCGACAATGCGATGACACGCGCCACATCGGCCCGGATCGCCGCGCGCACCACATTCTCGGCGCCCAGGACGTTGGTGTGGATGCACTCGAACGGATTGTACTCGGCCGCCGGGATCTGTTTCATCGCCGCCGCGTGAATGACGAAGTCGACCCCGCGAAAGGCCATTTCCAACCGCCCCAGGTCGCGCACGTCGCCGATGAAATAGCGCATGACGCGTTCGTGCGGGCGGAACGCGGCGCTGGTCTGCATCTCGAACTGCTTCAACTCGTCGCGGCTGAAAACGATCAGTTTGCGCAGCCGATAGCGGTCCAGGACGGTCTTGCAGAACGTCTGGCCGAATGAGCCGGTACCGCCGGTGATCAGCACGCTCTTGCCGTTGAGATCGGCGAGCGGCGCGAAATGCGTTCTGCGGTTGCCACCCGGTTCGCGATCCATGTGCGTGTCCATGACGTCAGACTCTTGCGATGTCGTGCGAAGCGGCCGGCGGCGGCGCCGCCGACTTGGCCAGGATATCCGCGACGAAGGCGCACAGGCGGGCCTCGGCGCCGGGCGGCGGCAGGCGAGCCGGCCGGGCTTCCCGTTCGCCCGCCAGCCATCCGGCCAAGCGGTGCCGCAAGTCGGTACGCTCGCTGACCGCTTGCGTCGCGCCCCAGGCAACGCTTTGCAGCCATTCGCGCTCGGCCGGTCGTGGCAACACCGCCAGGGTCGGCCGGCCCAGCACCGCCGCCTCGTCGAGCAGCACGGTCGACAGACCGACCACGAGATCGGCGGCGAACACCACCTCCAGCGCGGCTTCGCGCCGGCTGATGCAGTCCACCTCGCCGGCATAGGCCGCGTAGTCGTCGGCGCCGTTCTTGGGATGCAGGCGCAGCACGACATAGGGCCGGCCCGGCCCCGGCGGCAGCGCGTCCAGCACTTCCTCCAGCGCTATCTCCGTGCGGCCCCGGCTGCCGCGCCCCGTAAGCGTGTAGTCCGGCCCAGATCGGAAGTTCGCCGGCGCAAGGCCGTGCGACAGTTCGGCCAGGAAGGCCAGGATCGGGCGCAACCCTGCATCCGCGAAGAGCCGACGCCTGACGGCCTCGCGGCCCTCCTGATCCAAGGCCTCGCCCACCCGGCGCACCCGGTCGAAATGCGGATGGCCGCAAGCCACGATGCGCGCCGCCGGAAAGCCCAGATCGAGGTAGCGCCGCCGGCTGCCCGGGTCGGGCACCGCGAGCCAGTCGGGGGCATGGGCCAGCGGATGGCCGCCGCGCCCGCGAAAGCGCAGATCGGCATTGGCGGGGCCGTCAACCAGGCCGATGCTGACCAACCCGTTCCTGCGTGCCAGATCGATCAGCGTCAGTCCGTGACAATCGGGGTCCTCCGCGGTGCCGACCGCGACCGCGCGCACCGCGCCATCGCCAAGCAACCGCTCGGGCGGACCTTCCGCTGTCCGGCAGGGCACGCCAAGTTCGGCCAGCCGCGCCCGCGCATGACCGCGCGCCCAGAGTTCCGCGCTGTGGCCCAGGCCGCGCAACCCCGCCGGCAAGGCCGCCGCGAAATTGGCCGCGCCCGGGTCCTCGACCAGGATCAGCAGGCCCGCCATTCAACGGCCGAACCGCAACACGAGGTGCACCTCGGAGGAAAGCTTCGCCCGGTCGATCGCCAGCTGCAACTCGTCGAGCGCCGACAGGATCATCGCGTGCCAGGCGGGCGCCGCCGGCGCGAGTTCGGGTTTCTGCGCCAGATGCACCCCGACCGAGCGGTGCAGATCCACCATGTCGCCGCCAAACCACCATTCCGCCAGCGTCTCCACGCCGGCTCGCGCGAACAGCCAGCGCAGGCTCGACGGCGTGAACAGATGCGTATGCCCCAGTCCCAGCACGCGCGGCATGACTTCGGGGAAGACCAATTGCAGCAATGTCGCCGGACTGAACAGCGGCACCGCCAGCAGCAGGTAGCGCACGCGTGCGTTGCCGCGCAGCGCCAGCATCAGGCCGAGCGGATCGGCCACATGCTCCAGATGGAAGACCGAGCTGACGACATCCGCCTGAACGTTGGCCGCCAGGACCAGCGTCTCCGCCAGTCCATGGCCGGCCATCAGCTCGCGACCGATCATCCGGTTGCCCAGGTCGACCTGCGCCTGCGACACCTCGTAGCCGGCGACGCGAGTCAGCCCTTTGGCCAGCATCGCCGCCACCAAGTGGCCCGTGCCGGCGCCGAAATCGGCATAGGCCAGCTGTTCGGGCTGCTCGCCGGCGGCTCGTAACGCGTCGATCAGGAAGGCGACCTTGGGCTCATAGATGTCCTGGCGGCGGCGGTCATAGGCCTCGCGCGCCTGGTCTTGATAGATCGACGCGTAGTGGCCGGTCCCGTGGTCGCCATAGTTGGCCAGGTTGTAGGCCTCGGTGTCCTGGTAATGGCCGTTCAGGTGGCCACAGGTCGGACACAGCGAATAGTCGATGCCCGCGCGACGGAACAGCCGCCCGGCCAGCGCCGCGGTGCACAGCTTGCATTGGGTGCGCGCAGGACCGCCGCGATAGAGCCGATCACTCGCGGCCAGCGCCGCCACCAGCTTGTCGTTCTCGGCCAGGTCGTAGAATGCTTGCTGCAAGCGCAAATATTCCGCGACCGGCTTGCCGAAGCGCTCGCTCATCGCGACGCCCCGTCAAGCCGCGCCGGGCTGCGCGCCAGGCCGACGCGGCGGCCCCCGGCGGCGGCCGAGGCCAGGACCGCCTGCAACACCTCCTCCGTGGCCCGGGCATTGTCGGCGTCGCTCAAGAGCGGCCTGCCATGTTCCAGCGCTTCGACCAGGTTGTCGTAGAGGCAGTAGAGCGCCTCGCCCACCATGAACGCCTCGCGCTCCGCCCGGTCGGAAGCGACCTCGCTCGCGCCTTGCAACGCGCGGTTGGCGCCGGCCGCGTGCCACAGGCCAACCAGGCTTTCCTGCACGATTTGCAGTCGGCCGCGTTCGCCCCACAGGTCGAGGCTGACCTCGCGAAAGGCGCGGAAATCCAGCGGCTGGACGGAACTCTGGCTGCCGTCGGCGTGGTTCAGGCAGAACGACACGTCGACATCGCCGGCGAGCGGCAAGCCAGCCCCGTTGCGCGCGGGACCGGTCGCCTGCACCGCCACCACCTCGCCCAGCAGCAGGCGCAGGAAATCGACCAGATGCGAGCCGTTGTTGGCAACGCCGTTGCCGTAGGTGGCGAACGCCGCTTGCACCCGGCCGATGCGGCGCGCCAGCCCGCCCGCCGCCAGCGCGCGAAACGCCGCCACCCCCCGGCGCCAGTAGTTGACCTGCAGCTTGATGCCGCGCCGGGCGCAGGCCGCCAGCAAATGCCCGCCGGTCGGGCCC
>VGEV01000231.1 GCA_016869175.1 Alphaproteobacteria bacterium | reverse complement strand
CCACGATGCTGACGCCCTTATAGATATCGACCAGCGCGCCGCCGCCGGATGCCTTCAAGGTGAACATATGATGGCTGCTTGTGGTGCCGCCGTTGCGGATCAGGAAAGCGTGGCCGAGCGTCAGCGTCGTCGCGTCTGGCAGCACGAGGGCTTGCGACGCGGCCGTGCTGACGAACGTCTGCGAACGGCTGCTCGTCGCGGCCAGCGTCAGGCCGGTGGCGCCCGTGGCCGAGTTATGCCCGCCCTCGATGCCACTCAGCCGCACAGCATCCGTCGTCGCCACCGCCGCGCCGAGATTGGTGATCCTGTAACCGCCCAGCGGGATGTTGGCGGTCGGCGTCGTCTGGCCGTCCTTCGTCAGCGCGGTAGTCAGCGCCGTGGCGATGTCGGTGATGACGTTGTTGTATTTCGCGCTCTCGATCAGCGTGCCCGACACCGCCGGATGATCGGCAGTAGGCGGGGCATAGGTGCCGGCGCCGTTGTACGGCATGGGTCTATCTCCTTTCCGGCTGGCTGGCCAGCGCGTCGGTCACCTGGCCACGCGAAGCGCGGGCGCTCATCCCCCCGACGAATTTTTCCAGTTCCGCCTTTTCATCCGGATCGCCTTCAGCATGGAGCGCGGCCAGCCGGCCCATGTGAACCGCCAGGTTTTCCGGCCGCGTCTTCGACGCCGTGGCAAGCCAGTCCACGAATTTCGGGCTGGTCAGCAGCCTGGCGGTTACGTTGGCCGACGCTGCCATGCTCGCCGTGGCAAGCAGAAAGGTCGGGTCCATGGTCGCGAGGGAAGCTATCGGCCCTACAGCCATGACCTGCGCCGCCGCCAGCCCCGCCGTGCCCGAAGCGTTCGAGAACACTCCGCCGGCCTTTCGCATATCAGAAGCGATCTTGGCGATGTGGTCCATATCCGACACCATCTTCGGATCGGAGAACAATTGCGCCTTGGCCCCCGGCGACAGTTTGTTCCAGTTGGTCAGAAACGTCTCCGTCGAGAAGACATCGCCCACATCCGTTTGCTGCCCCGGCGCGGCGCGACCCAGCCGATTGACCACCGCTTCGGATACCACGCGGCGTTCCGCCGGTTCGAGGCTGCGCATGACGGCGCGCACCTTGCCTGCCTGGGCGACATCGGTCGGAAAGAACGTCTTGAAAATGTCTTCCGGCTGCTTGCCCTTGCCGATCACCCGTTCCAGCACCGATTCCACGCGGTCCATGCGTGCGGCCCAGTAGCGGTTCTGCCGTGCGAACTCCTTGCCGGCGCCAGCGGCCCGCGCCGCCGCCTCCATGTCGCGGGTCATCGCCGCGTAGACTTTCTTCAATTCGCCACCGGGGACACCGGACACCAGCGTATCGTCGAGCATGGACCCGACCTTAGTGCGCAACGCGCGCAGCGCCTCGAACGGCACTTGGCCGCCGGCTGCCTCGAGGTCATCGGTCAGCGCCATGCGGAGCTGCGCCAGCTTGGGGTTGACCAGCGTGGCGGAGGCCGCCTGGGCACCGGGAATCGCGGCGGTCAGATCGTCCAGCGCGGCCATGGTGCTTGCCGGCGCAAGCGCGGTGGCCGGCGGAACCTTTGCCGCCAGAGCCGCGTCAAGTTG
The DNA here is from genome assembly GCA_016869175.1 of Alphaproteobacteria bacterium. Classification (GTDB taxonomy): domain Bacteria; phylum Pseudomonadota; class Alphaproteobacteria; genus VGEV01. The sequence continues at coordinate 1,908 of VGEV01000231.1, read as the reverse complement.
CTGCCACTGGGCTTTCGTGCGTGCGAGGAACCCGCCCTCGCCGGTAATTCCCCGCTCGATCGCGCGGCCGGCGGCCTCGCCGGAGACACCAGTGCGCGCCACCGCGCCGATCACTTCCTGCTGCCCCTCCCTGAAACGCTTCATCACGCCAGTTCCGCCGGGAATCTTGGCGACAACATTTTCGAGTCCTTGCAGGAACGTGTTGCCGGTGGCCTGGCCCAGCGACGGGGATGTTCCGATGGCGGTGTAGGACGCGATGCGCGGGGCCAGCGTGCTCGCAATCCTGTCCTTGGCCGCCGCCGCGCCCGTCACGGCGATCGACGGACCCAGAGCGCCAATGCCCGCCCATTCGCCGCCGAACGCTTCGCCGGCGGTCGCCGCGCCCAGGGCCGCCGCGACCGTGGAGATCGGGCGCGCGCCGGGAACCAGCGAGCCGCCAGCCACCTCTCCGCCCGTGTGCAGCATGCGACTGACGAAATCGTCCGGCCGTGGGTTCTCGGTCCGCAGACCTGCGGCCTCCATGACTTTGCGGATGCTCTCGGAAGTGCCGGGCGCCCCGATATCGGCCCTGATCGGCGGCGCCTTCGAGCCGCCGAGTTGCATGGCCAGCTCGGCAAGGTCCATGGGCGCGCCCAGCAGGCCCGCGATGCCCGAATAGACTCCGCTCGTGCCGGCGACCACCCGTTCGCCGATCGTCGGGAGAGGCTTCTCCGGTACGACGAATTTGGCGGTGGCAGGGTCGAAGCCGCCCGGCGAGGGAGGCTTCTCCGGTACGACGAATTTGGCGGTGGCAGGGTCGAAGCCGCCCGGCGGGCGAGACGCTGGCGGTTCATCGAGAACAGCGGTGGCGGAGTCGAAAGGCATGGCCCTACCGTTCGCCTACTACTTCGAATTCCTGGGGGTTATCCGGATTGACGTAGGCTTGCCGGCCCTGCGCGTCTTCGGCCAGGCGCCAGCCTTGGGCGTTTGTCAGCGGCAATGCGGCACCGGATTGCGGAGTGCCGGGCGCCGGCGCGGCACCAGACATTGGAATTCCCGTGAATGCCTCGATTTCATCCGGCCGGTAGCCGGACTTTCGTGCGCCCGCCATGAGGCGCTGCAAGCCCGCCTGCTCGATCCTTGCCCGCTCCGCGAGGTTCTGCTGCACGAGTTTCGGGTCCATGTTGGGATTGATCGCGGACTTCTCCCATGCGGCGAGTTCCGTCGCGGTCAACGCCGAACCGAATAGCTTGTTTCGCACCTGGCTCGCATGCAAATCGTAATTCTGCCACCAGGCAGTGCGCCCGGTATCGTCGCCCAGTCGGCGGCCAATCCAGTTTCGGACTTCGCCGCCGACAACACTTCCCGCATATTCCGGCTTGAATGTCTCGCTGAAGCGCTGCGTGGCGAGGACCAGTTCGGCGCTCTCCGTCAACTGCCTCTGCAATGGCACCGGGATCGGCTTTGGCGCCGCCGCCCTGGTCTCGGCACGTTCCGTAGCGCCTGCCTGCTGCGCGACCACGTTGGGGTGGACCGCCACGGGCTTGCCCAGCGCTTCCTGCGGGGGCATCCATACCGTTTGGCCGGTCTTGGGATCAACGACTGGAACCGGCGGCCGGGAACCCGCGGCAATCCGTGCCATCTCAAGCCGGATTTCGTTCAGCCGCTCCGCGGCAGCTGCACGCTCCTTGTCCGACAGCCGCCTATCATGGGATTGCAGCTCTGCGATATCGCGCCGTAACGCGAGCTCGGCCAGCTTGTTCTGCCGCTGAGTTTCGTTAGCCGAGTCGGCGCGTTCCCCGGCGCCTGCCTGCTGCGCGACCACGTTGGGGTGGACCGCCACGGGCTTGCCCAGCGCTTCCTGCGGGGGCATCCATACCGTTTGGCCGGTCTTGGGATCAACGACTGGAACCGGCGGCCGGGAACCCG
>VGEV01000230.1 GCA_016869175.1 Alphaproteobacteria bacterium | reverse complement strand
ATAGTGATCAGCCAGGCCAGCGCCAGCCAGCCATTCGTCGTCAGCCCGTCGGTCCGCAGGCTTACGCCGCTGAGCCACAGACCGCCGAGGATCAACAGCGCGCCGAACACGATCTGTACGCCAGTGACGGCGATGGCCGAGTTCCGGCGGAAATAGGGTCCGGAGAAGACGTTGTAGACCGAGCCCAGGAACGCCGCGCCCAACAGCAGCGCGTCTCCTTTCCACACCTCGGGTCCCTCGGCCCCGGCATGGTCGCCAAGCGCCAGCGCGACCCCAGCCACGGCGATGAGGGCGCCCGCCGCCTTGGCCGCGGTCAAGCGCTCGCGCCCGAGCACGACCGCCAGAATCAGGGTCTGCACCGGGTAGGTGGCGATGGCCAACGCCCCGCGTGCCGCCGGCACATAGGCAAGACCGGCGGCGAAAAGCCAGCCGAACGCGGCGTACTGAATGGCGCCCAGGCCGAGAATCGCCGGCAGATCGGCCGCGGCGATCGACTGCAGCAGGCGGCGACGCAGAATCAAGGCCGCGAGCAGCAGGATCAGCGTTCCGGCTCCTAGATGGCGCAGGAATGCCAGAACACCAGGATCGATCTCCCCCACCGCAAAGCGGGTGGCCACGACAGCCGAGCCGCCCAGAACGGTCGCCAGGCAGGCCGCCAAAGCAGGTAGCCGGGGTGCTGAATCGTCCATCGGGCGAGAGGTACCGCGAAGCCAGGGGCCGGCACCATACAGGACAATGCTTTAGAGGGTTGCACGAATTGCAACTCTCTGTGCTACTCGGCCCACGGCCCTTGTATCAGGCGTAGTGCATCACCATTTGTAATCTATGAGCATATGCCGCCGGGGCCCTACGCGGACCCGGTCGGGCTATGAGCGGGCATCGCCACTACCCGGACCCGCCGGCTGAAATCACGACGACAAGGAACGACAGCCGATGACCCACAAGCCTGCCGAAGCCGCCACCGATTCCAACCAGATTTCAGTGCTCACGCCGTTCGAGCTGAGCCGGGTCTACGCCAAGGGCTGGCTGGCCGGCATGAATTGCGAGGCCGGCATCTCGGCGCAGACAGTTCACGCCAAGGGAGAATCGCTCAATCCCTACACCGTGCCGACGGAGCGGGTACGCTGGATGGAAGGCTTTGCCGGCGCGGTGCAGCGCAAGTACGGCATCGTCGCCGACGAGAGCGGCGGCGCCGGCGCTGCCGGATAATTCAGGGGCGATCCGCAGCCGCGAGTTCAGCGAAGATCGGCAGCGCCATCGCCCGGCGCAGGTTCTCGACCATCTAGGTCCCGCGGCTGAAGCGCTCGCGCGCCGCCAAGCCGCGTTCGACGACGTCCGGGCTGCGTGCAAGGTCGACGCAGCGCTCGACGATATCGCCGAACTCGCAAGCTTCCGTATAGTCGTAAAGGAAACGCAGCCGGCTGGTGTCGAAGAGTTCCGACACCACGGTGGCACCCTGCTGCAAGGCGGCGCAAATGCGCGAGGGAGAGGTGTAGATCACCGGGTCCGCGCGCTTCATGTCGAGCACGAGCTTGGCCCGGCCCATGAGGTTGCGCGCGATGTAGCTGGGCAGCGCCCCGCGTGTCGCCGCCACGTTCAGGCCACGGGCGGTCAGACCCTCCATGACCGCGCGCCGGCGCTCGTTGATCGAGCCGTAGAACAGCACATCGATATCGCGCTGCGCAGTCGGCCACCCCTCCAGCCGCAGGGCGTCGATATAACCGTAGTCGAGGAAGGCCAGACGCTCGGCGTTGACATAGGCGTCATAACCGCTGGGCACGATGGGCCAGACGAAGTCGCAATAGGGAAAGGCGCGCAGCAGGTTCTCGCGCCGCCCCGGATGCTCGGGGTTGTTCATCACCAGCGCGTCGTCGAGATCCTCGGTGCAGATCAGCCCCACACAGCTGCGCGGCAGCGACGTGTCGGAGCGCCAGGCCAGGAAACTGTTGATTGCCGGCTCGTAGGCGAAATATTCGAGCAGCAGCACGACCGACGGCCAGTTGGGCAGCTGCGGCAGGATGCCCATGGTGACGCGATGCCCAAGTGCCCGCAGCCCCCAGACCACCGGCGTCACGATGTCTTCGATCTGCGACAGGCCGCCGTAATAGTGGTTGGCCAGCTGGAAATGGAAATGCATGGTTAGGCCGCTGCCAACTCGGCGAACAGCGGGAGAGTCATTGCCCGCAGCAGGCTGGCGGCCATCGAGGTTTCGACGGCGAAGAGCTCCCGCGCCTTCTGGCCGATCTCGGGCGCGCGGCCCGACTGCGCCACCGCCACCGCCGTCTCGACGAAATCGTCAATGGTGACCGGGGCGGCGTAGCGGTAGAGCTTCGCCAGCGGGCCGCGGTCGATCTGTTCGGACATGACCGTGGCGCCGCGGTGCAACGCGGCACAGATCCGTGTCGGCGTCAGGAAACGCAGGCCGTCGGCCCGGCCGATATCCGCCACGATCTTGGCGCGATCGATCAGATCCTGGACGAAGAACGCCGGCAGCAGGCCGAAGCTTGCCTCGACCTTGAGGCCCCGTCCCACGAGGGCGTTGAACAGGGGCAGGCGACGGCCGCCGAGCTCGCCGTAGAACAGGACGTCGATGTCACGCGGCAGGCTGGCGTTGTGGCGCAGGGAGCGGGCGTAGCCGAATTCCAGAAAGCGCATCCGCTCGCCACCGGCCAGCGCGCCGTACTCGCAGGGTACGATCGTCCAACCGAAATCCGCGAGAGTCAGCGCCCGCTCCAGGTTGCGCCGCCGGTCGGGAAAGGACGGGTTGTCGAAGATGGCAGCATCGGCGATGTCCTCGTGTCCCACCACACCGAAGCAGTAGCGCTGCGGCCCGGCCTTCAGCCGCGCCATCTGATCAACCACGGCCGGATTGTTGAAATTCTCGACCAGGAGGTTGACTGCCGGCCAGGGCGGGACGTCGTCGTCGAAGCCGTAGGTGACGATGTGGCCAAGCTCACCCAGGCCCGTAGCAATCGGCACGCAGATGTCCTCGATGCGGAAGCAGCCGTAGCGGAAATGGTTGGTCAGCAGGAAATGGAAACGCATCGCCCGTCCCGATTCGGCCGTGCGCCGACTCCGCGCTGCCACCGCCGGCATGATAGCGGAACCGCGCTTGGCAATGCGAAGCACTCAAGCAAAAACCCCGGCGGGTGCCGCCGGGGTTTCGCGAGGCGCGGCTCGGACGCCGCGGTTAGATGTAATAGCCCTTGAGCGGCGGGATGCCGTTGAAGGCCACGGACGAGTAGGTCGTGGTATACGCGCCCGCCGACATGATCTGCACCTTGTCGCCGACCTTGAGGGCCAGCGGCAGCTTGTAGTCGGCCTTGTCGTAGAGCACGTCGACCTCGTCGCAGGTCGGGCCGGCAAGCACGACCGGCCCCTTCGGCCCGTTGTCGTGCGGCGTCTTCAGGCGGTACTGGATCGCCTCGCCCATGGTCTCCGGCAGGCCGCCGAACTTGCCGATGTCGAGATACACCCAGCGCCGTTTGTCGTCATAGGTCTTGGTTGAG
>VGEV01000229.1 GCA_016869175.1 Alphaproteobacteria bacterium | reverse complement strand
CCCATCGCGTGCGCATCGCCTTCGCCGCCGTTTGCCCGGATGCCGCTCTCATCCGCTTGCTCGCCGGCGCGCTTCGACCCGCCGCTCCATGACCGACGGGGCCGATGCCCCGAAAACACCCGTTCCCGCAATCCCAAACCAATAACCCGACACCCGACAAACCAACCCGCGATGAAAAAGACGCAACGACCACGCATGCCGCGTGATCGCCTTGCCTCCCTGCCCATCACATCATGGCCTCTCGTGAATAAACCGGGCTAGCCCTCGATCGCCGCGAAATCGGCCACCCGGCTGAGCGTCGCGCGGATGCCGGACAGCAGCCGCAAACGATTTATCCGCAAAGAGGTATCCGCGGCGTTAACCGTCACCTTGGCGAAGAAGTCGTCGACCGGCCGGCGCAACGCCGCCAAGGCCGCCATGGCGCCGGCGAAATCCTCGCGCGCGAGCGCCCGCTGGCTCTGGCCGTCGACATCCTCGAGGCGGTCCGCCAGCGTCCTCTCCTCGGGCTCGCGCAGGGCCTGGGGATCGACCTCGCCGTGATGGGCGCGGCCGTCCTTCTTCTCCTCGATGCGCACGATGTTGGCGGCCCGGCGATAGGCGGTCAGCAGGTTGGCGCCGTCGTCGGTCTCCAGGAATTCCTGCAGCGCCCGCACCCGCGCCAGCAGCCGCACCAGGTCGTCCTCGCCGTCCAGCGCGAAGACCGCGGCGATCAGGTCGTGGCGCACGCCGGCTTCGCGCAAATGCACCTTCAGGCGGTCGGCGAAGAACTCCAACAGAACCGCGGACGGGCGGCTCCAGCTGACGCCGGACGGCGCTTGCTCGTACTCGAAGGCGGCCAGGTCCAGCACCTTGCGCAACGGCAGGCGCAGCCTGTTCTCGACGATCAGGCGGATCACCCCCAACGCCGCGCGGCGGAGCGCGAAGGGGTCGCGCGAGCCGGTCGGCGCCTCGCCGATGGCGAAGAAGCCGACCAGCGTGTCCAGCTTGTCGGCGAGCGCGAGAGCGACCGAAACCGGCGCCGTCGGGCAGCGGTCGTTGGGGCCCAGCGGCGCGTAGTGCTCGGCGATCGCTTCCGCCACTTCCGGCCGTTCGCCCTGGTCACGCGCGTAGTAGCGGCCCATGACGCCCTGCAATTCGGGAAATTCGCCGACCATGCCGGAGACCAGATCGGCCTTGGCCAGCAGCGCTGCGCTGCGGCAGAGATCGCGGTCGGCACCCGGAACGAAATCCGCGAAGTCGGCGGCCAGCGTCTGCAGGCGCGCCACCTTCTCGCCAACGCTGCCAAGCGAACCGTGAAAGACGATGCCCGACAGCGCCGGCACACGATCGGCCAGCCGGACCTTGCGGTCGCTGTCCCAGAAGTAGCCCGCGTCCGCCAGCCGCGCCTTCAACACGCGCTCATAGCCTGCCAGCGCCCGCGCCCCGCCGTCGGCATTGATCACGTTGCCGATGGCGATGAAGCGCGGCGCCAGTCCGCCGTCCGGCCGGCGCAGGGCCAGATAGCGCTGGTGGGCCCGCATCGCGGTGACGATCACCTCGGGCGGCAAGGCGAGATAGCTCTCCGCGAAGCGCCCCATGAGCGCCACCGGCCATTCCACCAGCCCCGCCAGCTCCTCCAGCAGGCCGCGATCCTCGACGACGGTCAGGCTCTCCTGCTCGGCCAAGCGGCGCGCGTCTTGCCAGATGCGCCCGCACCGGTCGCTGGCGTCCAGCACCACATGCGCCGACTGCAATTTCGCCCGGTATTCGTCGAAGCCGGTCACCGCGAACGGTTCGGGCGACAGGAAGCGATGGCCGTGGGTGCGCTCGCCGGCGGCGATGCCGGCGAACTCGAACGGCACGATCTTGCCGTCGAACAGCGCCAGAATCGCATGCAGCGGCCGGACCCAGCGCGCCTGTCCCGCGCCCCAGCGCATGCTTTTCGGCCAGGGCAGTTGCTCGGCCGCTTGGCGCAGCAGACCCGACAGCACCTCGACGGTCGGCCGGCCGCGACGCTGGATCACGGCGTAGAGGAAGGTGCCCTTGTCGCTCGCGCGCTGTTCGCAGGCCTCCAGCGTCACGCCAGCGCCGCGCAGAAAACCCTGGATCGCCTTGTCCGGCGCATCGACGCGCGGTCCGCGCCGCTCCTCGCGCAAGTCCGGCTGGGCCGCTGGAATGCCGCCGACGCGCAAGGCCAGCCGGCGGGGCGTGGCGAAGGCGGTCGCGCTGTCATGCGCCAGTTCGGCCGCCTTCAGCCCCTCCAGCACCAGGCGTTTGAGATCGTCGGCCGCGCGCGCCTGCATGCGGGCGGGGATTTCCTCGGAGAAGAATTCGAGCAACAGCTCGGGCATGGCCGCCTACAATTCTCCTTCGGCCTTGAGCCAGGCCTCGCAGCAGCCCTTGGCCAGCGCCCTGACCCGGCCGATATAGGCCGCCCGCTCGGTCACGCTGATGACGCCGCGCGCATCCAGCAGGTTGAAGCGGTGGCTTGCCTTGATGCATTGGTCGTAGGCCGGCAGCGGCAGGCCGGCCGCCAACAGGGCGGCGCATTCGCGTTCGGCATCGGCGAAGTGGTGGAAGAGGGCCGCGGTATCCGCGTGCTCGAAATTATAGGCGCTGAACTGTCGTTCGGCGGCCAGGTAGACCTCGCCGTAGGTGACGCCGGCATCGTTCCAGGCGAGATCGTAGACGTTGTCCTTGCCCTGGACATACATCGCGAGCCGTTCGAGCCCGTAGGTCAGCTCGCCCGCCACCGGGTTGCAGTCGATGCCCCCCACCTGCTGGAAGTACGTGTACTGGCTAACCTCCATGCCATCGCACCAGACTTCCCACCCCAGCCCCCAGGCGCCCAAGGTCGGGCTTTCCCAGTCGTCCTCGACAAAGCGCAGGTCGTGTTCCGCCGCATGGATGCCAAGCTCGGCCAGCGAGCCCAGATAAAGCGCTTGCATGTCGGCGGGCGACGGCTTCAGGATCACCTGGAACTGGTAATAGTGCTGCAAGCGGTTGGGGTTCCCGCCGTAGCGGCCGTCCTTGGGCCGCCGCGAGGGCTGCACGAAGGCGGCGTTCCAGGGCTTGCGGCCCAGGGCACGCAGCGTGGTCGCCCAGTGGAAGGTGCCTGCCCCCACTTCCATGTCGTAGGGTTGCAGGATCACGCAGCCCTGCCGGGCCCAATAATGCTGCAGGCGCAGGATCAGATCCTGGAATGAGTTGCCGGCCGGCATGGGCGGCGTAGCCTTGTGTTCTTGCGCAACGAAGCGGCCGGGAAACTAGTCAGCGGCAGGCAGCCGGTCAAGGCAGTGTCCGGGTTCAGTAGATATGAGACGTTGGGTTCTGCTGTCGGGTGAGGGAGAGATACTCGTTGGGGGTTCGTCCGCCAAGGGCGCCATGAACCGCGCCGGGTTTCCCGGAGGCTCCGACTTGTGAGAAGGAGGAGTTGCCATGGGAACACATTCGACGAGATATCCGGCGGAGGTTCGCGAGCGGGCTGTCCGGCTGGTTCTGGATCATCAGGGCGACTATGGGTCGCAATGGGAAGCGATCAGCTCGATTGCGGGCAAGATC
>VGEV01000228.1 GCA_016869175.1 Alphaproteobacteria bacterium | reverse complement strand
TCCCCCGCCGCCGACAGCCACGCCAGCCGCTCGTCCGTGTCGAAGAAACCAGCCTGTCCCGCCATCCCCGCCTCCGGCCATCGCCAGAGGTCAGAGAATCAACCCGCGACCCTCAACGCCAGAGGTTTTCGAGGTGTCCGAGTGCCCAGGATTTTTGCTGGTCGGCAGCGTTTTTCGTTTGACGCTTTAAGGCCACATACATAGTATCCGCGCCTCACGGACGCGCCCGTCGACTTGACCGGTCGAGGGTGCGCGCCCTCGGTGTATTGCGAACATAGCCGATGTCGTGCGGGTGGCGACCATGGCGGCGACGCTGGCAAGCGAGCCGCGGGGGGGCGAAGCCTGTGGGTGTCATCGTCGGTTGACCGGCGCCGTGCAGATGGTTCGGGCGGGCGCTAATCGGTCGGGTATGTGGCTGACATGGATGCAACTGAGGCGGCGGGGCGAAGAGCAGCATGCCAACGATCAACCAACTGATCCGCATCGGGCGGGAAACCCCGGTCAGCCGGAACAAGGTGCCCGCCTTAAAGAGCTGCCCGCAGAAGCGCGGGGTCTGCACGCGGGTCTATACGACGACGCCCAAGAAGCCGAACTCGGCGCTGCGCAAGGTGGCGCGCGTGCGCCTGACGAACGGCTTCGAGGTGACCAGCTACATTCCGGGCGAAGGGCACAACCTGCAGGAGCACTCGGTGGTGCTGATCCGCGGCGGCCGGGTGAAGGACCTGCCGGGCGTGCGCTATCACATCATCCGCGGCGTGCTCGATACGCAAGGCGTGAACGACCGTCGCCAACGGCGCTCGAAATACGGCGCGAAGCGCCCGAAGTAGGAGGCTTCCCGGATGTCCCGCCGCCGTGCCGCCGAACGCCGCGAAATCCTGCCGGATCCGAAATTCGGCGACCTGATCGTCGCTAAGTTCATGAACTGCCTGATGCGCGAAGGTAAGAAGTCGGTTGCCGAGGGCATCGTCTATCACGCCTTCAACAAGATCCAGGGCAAGACCGGCCAGGACCCGCTGAAGGTCTTCCACGAGGCGCTGGATCGCGTGCGCCCCGCCATCGAGGTGCGCTCGCGCCGCGTCGGCGGCGCCACCTATCAGGTGCCGGTGGAGGTGCGTCAGGAGCGCAGCCAGGCGCTGGCAATCCGCTGGCTGATCGGCAGCGCCCGGGCGCGCAACGAGAACACCATGGTCGACCGGCTGTCCGGCGAATTGCTGGATGCCTCGAACAGCCGCGGCACCGCGGTCAAGAAGCGGGAAGACACCCATCGCATGGCGGAGGCGAACCGCGCCTTCTCCCACTATCGCTGGTAATCGGCCGGAGTCCGTTCCATGCCCCGTTCCACCCCGCTCGCCCGCTACCGAAACATCGGCATCATGGCGCATATCGATGCCGGCAAGACCACCACGACGGAGCGCGTGCTCTATTACACCGGCCGCTCGCACAAGATCGGCGAGGTGCACGAGGGCGCCGCGACGATGGACTGGATGGAGCAGGAGCAGGAGCGCGGCATCACCATAACCTCGGCCGCCACCACCTGTTTCTGGAACGATTACCGCGTCAACATCATCGACACGCCGGGCCATGTCGATTTCACCATCGAGGTCGAACGCTCGCTGCGCGTACTGGATGGTGCGGTGACCGTGTTCGACGCGGTGGCGGGCGTCGAGCCGCAGTCGGAGACGGTCTGGCGCCAGGCCGACAAATACGGCGTGCCGCGCATCTGTTTCGTCAACAAGATGGACCGCACCGGCGCCGATTTCGCCCGCTGCGTGCAGATGATCCGCGACCGTCTGGGCGCCACGCCGCTGGTATTGCAGCTGCCGCTGGGGGTTGAGCAGGGTTACAAGGGCATCGTCTGCCTGCAGACCATGAAGGCCTTCGTCTGGAACGAGGAAACGCTGGGTGCCAAATACGAGGTGCTCGAGATTCCAGCCGAGCTCAAGGACGAGGCCGAACTCGCCCGCGCGCAGATGCTGGAGATGGCGGTCGAGGCAGACGACAAGATACTGGAAGCCTATCTGGAAGGGCAGGAACCCGACCTCGCCTCGCTCAAGGCCTGCATTCGCAAGGGCACCATTTCCGGCCTGTTCGTGCCGGTGTTCAATGGCGCCGCCTTCAAGAACAAGGGCGTGCAGCCGCTGCTCGACGCGGTGGTCGACTTCCTGCCGGCGCCAACCGATATCGAGGCCGTCAAAGGCACCCATCCCGACCGCAAGGACGAGGTCATTCAACGCAAGCCGGCCGACGATGAACCGTTCGCCGGCTTGGCCTTTAAGGTGATGTCCGATCCGTTCGTCGGCAGCCTGACCTTCGTGCGCATCTATTCCGGGACGCTGAACAGCGGTGCCACGGTCACCAATTCGGTCAAGGGCAAGCGCGAGCGGGTCGGCCGCATGCTGCTGATGCATGCCAACCACCGCGAGGACATCAAGGAGGCGCATGCCGGCGACATCATCGCGCTGGCCGGCCTGAAGGGCACCACGACCGGCGACACGATCTGCGATCCGGCCAAGCCGGTGGTGCTGGAGCGCATGGAGTTTCCCGATCCGGTGATCGAGATCGCGGTCGAGCCGAAGACCAAGAACGACCAGGAGAAAATGGGCTTCGCGCTGTCCCGGCTGGCGGAGGAGGACCCCTCGTTCCGCGTCTCGACCGATCACGAAAGCGGCCAGACCATCATCAAGGGCATGGGCGAGCTGCACCTTGAGATCATCGTCGACCGCATGAAGCGGGAGTTCAAGGTCGAGGCCAATATCGGCGCGCCGCAGGTGGCCTATCGCGAGACCATCACCCGGCGCACCGAGATCGACTACACGCACAAGAAGCAGACCGGCGGCGCCGGGCAGTTCGCGCGCATCACGCTGGTCCTGGAGCCGGGCGAGCCGGGCTCGGGTCAGGTCTTCGAGAACGAGGTGGTGGGCGGTGCGGTGCCCCGCGAATACGTGCCGGGCGTGCAGAAGGGGGTGCTGAGCGTGGCGGATTCCGGGGTGCTGGCGGGATTCCCGGTGATCGACTTCAAGGTCAGCCTGACCGACGGCGCCTACCACGACGTGGATTCGAGCGTGCTCGCCTTCGAGATCGCCGGTCGCGCCGCCTTCCGCGAAGGTTGCATGAAGGCCGGGCCGGCGCTGCTTGAGCCGCTGATGCGGGTCGAGGTGGTGACGCCGGAGGAGTTCGTCGGCGACGTGATGGGCGACCTGAATGCCCGTCGCGGCCAGATCACCGGCACCGAGCGGCGCGGCAACGCGCAGGTGGTGCAGGCGATGGTGCCGCTGGCCAACATGTTCGGCTATGTCAACACGCTGCGCTCCATGACGCAGGGGCGCGCGCAGTACACCATGCATTTCGATCACTACGAACGCGTACCGGAATCCGTGTCGCAGCAGGTGCGCGCCAAGTTGGCGTAGGCGGCGGCACAGCGGACATATTCGGCCCTGGACGGACAGCAAGGCGGAACGAGAGCGATGGCGAAGGAGAAGTTTGCGCGGACGAAGCCGCATTGCAACGTTGGCACGATTGGGCATGTTGATCATGGCAAGACGACGCTGACGGCGGCGATCACGAAGGTGATGGCG
>VGEV01000227.1 GCA_016869175.1 Alphaproteobacteria bacterium | reverse complement strand
CGAAGGGATAGGCGAGCTTGACCGCGACCAGCAGCACGCCCGTCATCGTGACGGAGATGAGGCCGCCCATGATCGCCTGCGTCAGCTGATTGGGGCTGCCGAAGAACCAAGGGAAGGCCAAGGCGATAGCCATAAGCGGATGATCGCAAAAGGGACTTGATCCTGACTGCGGGCTGGCGATGTCGAGGCTGTCAAGTCGCTTTACATCGCACATCAAATAGCCATTTCTGGCTATAGAATTCTACCTTCACAATCAATGGGTTAATTCGGCAGGTCAGGCAGAGATCCTGGCACGTTCTTTGCTGAGATGGTTAACCGAAAGAAACGCGCGCCCGCAACGTTGGAGTGTGGCCAGCACGGCGTGTCGCGCGCAACCGTTCGGGGACGGACGATGAACAGCGAACATTTCCCGGGCTTCAAGCTTGGCTTGGCAGCGGCCGGCTTGACAGTAACGCTGGGTGCCGGGCCGGCACTCGCGGTGCCGAATTTGCAGTTCTATGTCGAGGGCGCGACCTACTGCACAGAAGCCCCGGATTCCTGCCCGATCAGCGTTCCGAATTCGTCGGGCGCCGGGCCGTTCAAGGATACCTGGGCCATCTCCGGTGTCGGCGGATTGCGCCTGTGGATCGTCGGCAACACCTCGATCTTCGACCTGCATTTCGTCGCCTCGTATAACAGTGCTGAGAACGTGCCGCCGCCGGGTTTCGACATGACCTCGGTGACGATCGGCGACCCGTTGACGGTGAAGCCCTGGGGCACGGTCGACCAGGGCTATGTCGGAGCGCAGAACGTGGTCGGCTATCCCTTTGGCGGCAACACCGATCCGGTGTTCGACCCAACCGCTCCAGCGGCGGCGCAGAGCTCCGTGCACTTCCCGCCGCCCGACCCGTTGCTGCCGATCGTCGCGCCGCCGCTGACCGAGGAAGGCAAGACCGGCGCCGGCCGCGGCTGGCGGGTGTTCTTTCTGGGCGACATGACCAGCAACGAGGCCTGCGCCTTCAACACCGAGCCGGGTGACGACCCCTTCCTCAATTGCGGCGGCAATCAGACCAAGACCTTGCAGGTGAATGTCTATGACATCACCTTCCCGCAGCCGGCGGCGGTGGGGCAGGTGGTGAACTTCGACCTGTTCGCTTGCGAGTTCAATGGCTACAACGACAACGATCAGAGCGCGATCGTCACCAAGGATACGGAAGGCCGCGAGACCCAGAACGGCTGCACGCTGTTCAGCTACAATTCGGCGGGCAAGCAGTCGTCCAAGACCGGCTGGGCCTCCGGTCCCAACTCGCACGACGCGCAGTGGCTGCAGCTCAGTGTCAGCGTGCCGGAACCGGCGGCGCTGGGCCTGTTCGGCCTGGGTCTGATCGGCTTCGCGGTGGCCCGGGGAGCGCGCAAGCGCTGATCGTCGCCTTCCACGCAGGCACGGCCGCGGTCCCGTCCGCGGCCGTTTTCTTTGCGCGGGAAGCTGCTTGCGTCTTGTCATAAAAATTACATCATCATAATGTGCGAATGATGTCGCACCCTTCCGAAGCGAGGTCGGACCCGACCAGTGGGTTGGTACGCCGGCTGTGTATGATCGCCGTCGCGCTGGTGCTGTTGGCCGGCGGCGCGGTTGCCGGGGTGCTTTATCTCAGCGCGCGCGAACAGGACCGGCTGGCGCTGCGCCACGCGCAGGATACGTTGACCGCGGTGCTCACCGCGCAGCAGCGCGCCGTCGGCAAGCTGGCGATGGACTATAGTTTCTGGAACGACTCCATCCAGAACCTGCTGATCGCCTTCGATCCGGCCTGGGCGGACGAAAATATCGGCAGCTACCTGGCCAAGAGCCATGAGATCGCCCGCTCGCTGGCCATCGCCGGGGACAACCGGCCGATCTTCTCCATGCTGGCCGGCGAGAGCGAGCGCCAGCTCACGCCCGGCGACTTCGGACAAGGTATCGACACCCTGCTCAGAAACGCGCGCCAGCAAGCCCCGAAGTCGCAGCCGGTGCCGGCCGTCGGTTTGACCCGCATCGACGGCGCGCTCCACGCGGTGGGCGTCAGCCGCCTGTCGCCCGAGCACAATACCTGGGCGCCGCGAACGCCCGATCCGGCGGCCGCCCTGATCCTGGGGCGCAAGTTCGACACCGAGGTGCTGCGCCAGATCGGCGCCGACTACGGCCTGCGCGATCTGGGTGACGTGGCCAGTGGGGGCGGCTCCGCCTTCCTGCCCTTGACAGGCCCTGACGGCGAGAGCCTGGGCGGGCTCGCATGGCGGGCAGCGCAACCCGGCAACGAGTTGTGGCTGGCGACTTGGCCGGTGGTCGCGGTGACCACCCTTGCGATGGTCGGCGCGCTGCTCTTGTTCCAGCGCGTCACACGCCTGGTGATCGCCCGCATTGCCGCCAACGCGGCCGAACTGGCGCGCAGCGAGGCCCGCCTGTCGGCGGTGTTCAATCAGGTTGGCGACGCCGTGCTGACGACCGACGCGACCGGCCGCATCGTCACCGCCAATCCGGCGACCGCCGCCCTGTTCGCCGCCAACGGCACCCGTCTTGCCGGCCGCGTGCTGGACGAATTGTTACTGGAGGAGATGCCCGCCGAACAATGGCTCGCCAAGCGTGGCGCGAGCGAACCGGCGGCGCGGGAACGGCATTGTCTTGCGCAGCGGGGCAATGGCCGCCGCTTCGTGGCCGATGTGTCGGTGACCCGTCTGGTCGAGGGTGCCTTCAACGGCTA
Source organism: Alphaproteobacteria bacterium (assembly GCA_016869175.1). Lineage (GTDB taxonomy): Bacteria > Pseudomonadota > Alphaproteobacteria > VGEV01. Next base: position 913 of record VGEV01000227.1, on the reverse strand, counting down.
TGTGGTGGTGGTGCGCGACATCGCCGAACAACGCGGCGCCGCGGCGATGCTGAACACGCTGGCAGCCGGCGTCCTGGCGGTGGACGCGCAGCGCAACCTGTTGCGCGGCAACAGCGTGGGCGACCGGCTGCTGGCCACCGCCGAAGGCATCAGCCTGAAGGACGGTCGCATCGTCTGTTGGCGGCCGCAGGACGAAGTTGAGCTTGGCCGCGCGATCGACCGGGCCCTCGCCGCCTCCGAGCCGGCCGAGCACAACGTCGCCTTCGTGCAGATCGAACGCCCCGACGGCAAGCGCCCGTTGGCCTTGCTGGTGGGCCGACTGCCGGCGGATCCGGCCAGCGGCGGGCTGCCCGCGGCCGTGCTCTATGTGCGCGATCCCGACGCCAGCCTGTCGGTGCCGCCTGAGCTGTTGATCCACGCCTTCCGGCTGTCGCCGGCGGAATCGCGCGTGGTGGCGGAACTGGTCGGCGGCAAGAGCCCGCAGGAAGTGGCGGTCGAACTCGAACTCAGCCTCAACACCGTGCGCAACCACCTGAAACAGGCGTTCCGCAAGACCGGCACCTCGCGCCAGTCGGAACTGGTGTCGCTGGTGCTGGGCACCGCCACGCTGTTGCCGGCCAGGCCTGCGCTCGGCACCTGACGGCGCCCGCCCTGGCGCGCTAGGTCATGAACTCATAAATGGGATTCCCAAAGTTGGCGAAGGGTGATTCAAGGGTCCTCGAGGAGGGTCGAGGATGCCTGCACGCCGCTACGAGATCACGGACTTCGAATGGTCGATCCTACAGCCGCTGTTGCCGAACAAGCCGCGCGGGGTTCCACGCGCCGACGACCGGCGCGTGCTCAATGGCATCTTCTGGCGGCTGAGGACGGGCTCGCCGTGGGCGGACATCCCCGAGCGCTACGGGCCGGCGAC
>VGEV01000226.1 GCA_016869175.1 Alphaproteobacteria bacterium | reverse complement strand
GGGGCGCCCGCTCCGAACGCGCTCCCATGCTCCCGTCTGCCGCCCGATCCATCAAGACACCCGCATCAGCGTCTTGCGGACCGATCGCAGGCCGAACTTCTAGGCTCCCAGGTCGGCCCGCAGCCAGGCACAGTAACGCTGCAAGCCCTCGCGCACGCCAACCTTCGGCACCCAGCCAAGGTCGCCGCGGGCCGCTTCCAGCACGACCGGGCCGCGCCGAACGTCGGCCGGGTTCCAGCCATCGCCAAGGCGGATGTCGGCGCCAGGAACCAGATCGCGCACGATGGCGGCCAGCGCGTCGAGGGGGGCGAATTCCGGCCCCGCGATGTTGTAGGCGCGCAGCGGCTGGCGAATGGCCGCGGCGGGCGCATCGAGCGCCGCCAGAATGGCGGAGACGATATCGTCGAGGTAGGTCCACAGGCGACGATAGCCGATGCCCCAGGGATAGATGGTCGGCCGGCCGACGAGCGCGTTGTGCAACAACTCGCGCGGCTCGCTGTCGGTACGCCGTCTGGGGCCATAGCCGACGCCGACGCGCAGCGCCACGGTGTCCAGGCCGAAGCGCCAGTGATAGGCGCGCAACAACGCCTCGCCGGCGACCTTGCTGGCGCCATAGGGCTCGCTGGCCAGAAGCGGCGTCTGCTCGCTGATCGGTTCGCCCGCATCGGGTCCGTAGGCCGCATTCGAGGACAGAAAGACGAAACGCTCGACGCCTGCTTGGCGCGATGCTTCAAGCAAGTTCAACGTGCCGCCGATATTGAGGGCGAACAGGCCGGCCGGGTTGTCGCGCATCACCATGGGACCGGACGCCGCACCCAGATGCAACACCCGGCGGACCGCGTGCTGGCGCAGCGTCGCATGCAGCAGATGCGCATCGGCAAGGTCGCCGTGCACGATCGGCCAGCCCGGTCGGCCCTCTGGCGGGTCGGCCAGGTCATAGCCCAGCACGTCGCGGCCGGCCGCGTGCAGTGCCCCTGCCACGCCATGACCGATGAACCCACCACAGCCGGTGACCAGAACGGTCATGCGCCCGCCTCGCTCGGGAGTAGCCGCGCCGAGCGCGCCAGCCGGCCGTTCATTTGACCATGGCCAGTGGCAGATAGAGCGCGATCTCCGGCCACAGGAAGAGCAGGTAGATGACGGCGAAATTCATGCACCAGAACGGCGCCGCGCCGGTATAGATCGCGGTGAGCGTGGTATCCGGCACGGTCGCTTTCAGCACGAACAGGTTGAGGCCAACGGGCGGCGTCACCGCCGCCACCTCCATCAGCGAGACCAGCACGACGCCGAACCAGACCGGGTGCCAGCCGGTCTGCACGGCGATCGGCAAGGCGAGCGGCACGGTCAGCGCCAGGATGCTGGTCGCCTCCAGGAACATGCCCAGGATGAGGTAGACCAGGAAGAACAGCGTGAACAAGGCGAGCGGCGTCAGTTTCAGGCTTGCGATCACTTCCGTCAGGATGTCGCTGACGCCGATCAGGGCGATGAAGTTGCTGAAAATGAGCGAGCCGATCACCACCATCATCACCGCGGCCGAGACGATCACCGCGTCGGTCAGGGCGTCGATCAGGCCGCGCAAGGTCAAACGGCGTCGCAGCGCGCCCATGGCCAGCACCAGCAACAGGCCGGCGCCGGCCGACTCGGTCGGTGTCCAGATGCCGAACAGCATGCCCAGAATGATCGCCGCGACGATGGCGAAGAAGGGCAGCACGCCGGGCAGCGAGTGCCAGCGTTCCGCCCAGGTGAACGCTCGTGCCTTGGGACCCAGGTTCGGCCGCAACCCGCAGCGCACGACAATCAGCGCAACGTAGAGAAGTGCGGTCAGCACCCCCGGCAGCACGCCGGCGACCAGCATCTGGCCGACCGACTGGTCGGCGAATATGGCGTACAGGACAAGTGTGATGCTGGGCGGGATCATGATCGCCAGGGTGCCGCCCATGGAGATCGCGCCCAGCGAAAGCCGGTCGTCGTACCGATAGCGACGCAGTTCGGGCAGCGCGATCTTCGCCATCGCCGCGGAGACCGCCAGGCTGGAGCCGGTGATCGAGGCCATGCCGGCGCAGGTGCCGACGGTGGCGACGGCGATCCCGCCGGGCACGCGGCCGATCCAGCGGTAGAACGCGGCGAACAGGTCGGTGGTGATGCCGGTCGCTCCGGCGATGGTGCCCATGGCGATGAACAGCGGAATGACCATCAACGTGTAGGAGCTGGCAACGTCGAGGCTCTGGATCAGCGGCAGGCCCAGGCCGGCACGCCAGTTCCCGGTGAACACAGCCGAGCCGACCACGCCGGCCAGGCCCAGGGCGACGCCGACATTGACGCCGGCGAACATCAGCGGCAGCAAGATCAACGCGGCCAGCAACAGAGAGTAGCTCATCGCATCCATGCTCAGCCCCCCTCGCCATCAGACGGCGCGACGCCCCGCAGGGTCCGCCGCCCGGCATGGGCGAGCACCAGCAGCAAGGTCACGACCATGAGCGCGGCGCCGACCAGCACGAAGCCGAGCGGCAGCGCGGTCGGGATCTTCAGCATGCCGCGCCCCAGGAAGTCGCCGTGATAGGCCTCCCACCAGTCGATCGCGCTGGTCCACAGCAGGATGCCGAAGAAGGCGAGGCCCGCTACCGCATCCAGCATGCCCAGCCCGCCAGCGAGCCGGCCGCGGGCCCGCGCGCTCAGGATGTCGATGACCAGCTGGCGACCGGAAAACTGCACATAGGCGATGGTCAGGAAGGTGATCGCCACCAGCAGGATCTCGGAGAATTCGAACACGCCGAGAATGGGCCGCCCGAACAACCAGCGGTAGCCGACATCGACGCAGATCATGCAGGCCAACGCCAGCAGGCCGAGGCCGCTCAGCCAGGCGAGCCCGGCCAATAACCCGCCCCAGGGCCGCGACAAGCGGCCGCCCGGCGTCCTGGCCCGCGGACTGGCGAGAGCGAAGTCCGCCGCTGGAGCCTGTTTGTCCTCCATCGCCACCCCCCGTGGCACTGGCGCGCCGGTCAACCTCGACCGCCCGCGGCAATGCGCCGACCTCCGCGAGCGGCAGGTCAGAATACTCGCATTTCGCGGACCCAGGGCACGACACAGAGCACCCATTCACAAACGGCCTGTTGCGCTGGCACCCAAGCCGCAATCTAATGACGATCCATGGGGTCGGTCGACCGGTGGCCTGGCGCGACGCGGGCGGCCAGAGCAGGCTGCTCGCTGGCCCTTTAGGGCCGGTCCGGCGCGGGCGGACACGAAACCGGGACAAGGACCCGGCCGGAGGGGATGTCACGCAGCAACTAGGGGGCGCAAATGAACAGGCAACTGGCGGTGACGTTGGGGCTGACCTTGGCGCTGTTGGGGGTAGCCGACGCGCAAGCGCAGAATGTCGAAATGGTCTATGCCAGCGGCTGGCCAAAGACCCATGTGCAGGTGGGCGTGGTCGCCGACGAGTGGATTCGCCAGATCGAGGACGTCACCAAGGGCCGAGTCAAGATCCGGCACGTTCCCGGCGGCGCGCTGCTCAAGGGCGAGGCGATGCTCGATGGCCTGAAGAAGCGCGTCGCGGATTGCGGCCCGGTCGTCACGGCGTTCTTCCCCGGGCAGCTGCCGATTTCCGCGACCCTTTTGGCGTCAATCGACATCGATCTCGGCAACAAGCACGACATCAGGGGAACC
>VGEV01000225.1 GCA_016869175.1 Alphaproteobacteria bacterium | reverse complement strand
GATCTTGCCCGCAATCGAGCTGATCGCTTCCCATTGCGACCCATAGTCGCCCTGATGATCCAGAACCAGCCGGACAGCCCGCTCGCGAACCTCCGCCGGATATCTCGTCGAATGTGTTCCCATGGCAGCTCCTCCTTCTCACAAGTCGGAGCCTCCGGGAAACCCGGCGCGGTTCACGGCGCCCTTGGCGGACGAACCCCCAACGAGTATCTCTCCCTCACCCGACAGCAGAACCCAACGTCTCATATCTACTGAACCCGGACAGCGGTTTGACAGAGTGTGGCGGCGGCGGCAGCCTAGCCCCGGCGGGGGCGAAGCGATGCCTGACGGGGCAGGGCTGGGCGAGTTGCTGTCGGCGGCTGGACGCATCGTGCTGTTCACCGGCGCCGGCATCAGCACGGAGTCGGGCATTCCCGATTTCCGCAGCCCGGGCGGCCTGTGGAGCCGCTACCGGCCCATCGAGTTCGGCGAGTTCATGGCCTCCGAAGAAGCCCGACGCGAGGCTTGGCGGCGAAAGTTCGCAATGGACGAGGTGCTCTTGAAGGCCGAGCCAAATCGCGGCCACCGGGCTTGCGAGAAACTGATCCGCAGCGGCCGTGCCACTTGCGTGGTCACGCAGAATATCGACGGCCTGCACCAAGCCTCAGGCATACCTGAAGACAAGGTGATCGAACTGCACGGCAACGGCACCTACGCCAAGTGCCTCGTCTGCGAGACCCGCTACGAATTGCCGCCGATCCGCAAGGCGTTCCTGGCCGACGCAACCCTGCCAACCTGCAAGTTCTGCGGCGGTACGGTCAAGACGGCAACCATCTCCTTCGGCCAGGCCATGCCGCCGGAAGCGATGCGCTGGGCCGAACGGGAGACATTGGCGGCCGACCTGTTCCTGGCGATCGGCTCCTCGCTGGTGGTCTATCCGGCCGCCGGATTTCCGGTCCTGGCCAAGCGCAACGGCGCACGCCTCGCCATCCTCAACCGCGAGCCGACCGAGCTCGATGCCTACGCCGATCTCGTTGTGAATGCCGAGATCGGCAACGCGCTCGGCGACGCGGTCGGGGTGAACTGAGGCGGCTCAGCAGGTCGTGCAATTGCTGCGCGCCTCGGCGACCAGCTTGCGCAAGGTGGACAGATCGATCGCGCCGGGCACCAGCGTGTCGCCGACGATCAAGGTCGGCGTGCCGCGGATGTTCAGGTTCTGCGCCAATTGGCGGTTGGCGTTGATCTGGTCGGTGACTTGCGCGCTCTGCATGTCGCGTTCGAGACGCGCCGAATCCAAACCGACCTGCTGCGCCAGCGCCATCACCGCCTCGCGCTTGGGCGGCCCGCGCAACTGCATCAAGGCGGTATGCAGTTCCATGTATTTGCCCTGCTGCTTGGCGGCGAACGCGGCGCGTGCCGCCAGCACCGAATCCTCGCCCAGGATGGGCAGTTCCTTGAACACGAAGCGCACGTCCTTTTCCTTCGCCATCGCCTCGACCAAGGCCGGGAACATGCGCTTGCAATAGCCGCAGTTGTAGTCGAAGAACTCGACCAGCGTCAGGCGTCCTTCGGGATTCAGCACAAAGTCGTGCGGCGACTGGTAGAGGGCGGCCTTCTCCTCGGCGATGCGGTCCTTGCTTTCCGCCTGTGCCTTGGTCTTTTGCTGCTTTTCCAGCGCCTCACCCACTTCCAACAGCAGCTCGGGATTGGCCAGCAGGTAGTTCTTGATCGTGGCCTCGAGCACGGCCAGCGACGGCGGCTGCCCGCCGCGATAGAAGGCGTAGCCGGCAACTGCCAAGGCGACGGTCGCCACCAACAGCGCTGCGACGGTGATGCTCTTCAGAGCGGTCGGCGACATGGTGCGACTCCCAAGCCTCAAACGAAGCCGGACGATAGCGGCTGGCGGGCGAGACCGGTCAAGCGTGGAATGCGCCTGCCGATCACGATCGCGTGCGTACGCGCGCCACGGCGGCGCGCCAGCCGGCATAGAGCGCCTCGCGCTCGGTCGGCGGCATGCTTGGCGTGAAGCGCCGCTCGCCTTGCCAGCTTGCATGCAGCTCCGCCGGCCCGCCTTGCAGGCCTGCGGCCATGCCGGCCAGCCGCGCGGCACCCAGCGCGGTCGTCTCCGTCAAGGCCGGGCGATCGACGGGCAGATCGACCATGTCCGCCAGGAACTGCATCAGCCAGTCGTTGCCGGCCATGCCGCCATCGACGCGCAGCGCGCGCGGCCATTCGCCCATGTCGTCGGCCATCGCTTCCAGCAGGTCGCGGGTCTGGTAGGCGACGGCTTCCAGCGTCGCGCGCACGATCTCGCCGATCCCGGTGGCTCGTGTCAGGCCCAGGATGGCGCCGCGCGCCTCGGCATCCCAGTAGGGCGCGCCCAGGCCGGCGAATGCCGGCACCAGGTAGACCCCGGCCGTATTGTTCCGGCCGGCCGCCAGCGCTTGGCTGTCGGCAGCGGAAGCGATCAGCTTCAGGCCGTCGCGCAGCCACTGCACCGCCGCGCCGGCGGCGAAGATGCTGCCTTCCAGCGCGTAGACCGGTTTGCCGGCCAGGCGATAGGCAAGCGTGGCAATCAGCCGATTGCGCGAGGCAACCACCCGTTCGCCTGTGTTGAGCAGGACGAAGCAGCCGGTGCCGTAGGTGCTCTTGACTTCGCCCGGCGCGAAACAGGCCTGGCCAAAAGCGGCCGCCTGCTGGTCCCCGGCGCTGCCCAGGATCGGTAGCGAGCGGCCGAACAACTCTGGCAGCGTCGTGCCGAAGCGGCCGCTGTTGTCGAGCACTTCCGGCAACAATGACAGCGGCACGCCAAACGCCCCGGCCAGGTCGGCATCCCATGCCTGGCGACCCAGATCGAATAACAGCGTGCGCGCGGCATTGGTCGCGTCCGTGCGGTGCGCCTTGCCGCCGGTCAAGCGCCAGATGAGCCAGCTATCGATGCTGCCGAAGGCGAGCGCGCCCCGCGCCGCGGCCGCGGCGACGCCGTCTACCTGGGCCAGCAGCCAGGCGATCTTGCTGGCCGAGAAATAGGGGTCCAGCAGCAGCCCGGTCCTGTCCTGGGCCAGCGGTTCGAGACCACGTGCGCGCCATTGCGCGCAGAGCTCCGCGGTCCTCCGGTCCTGCCAGACGATGGCGTTGGCGATGGGCCGGCCAGTGGCGCGTTGCCACAGCACGCTCGTCTCGCGCTGGTTGGCAAGACCCAGCCCGGCGATGCTCTCAACGCGGCCCGCCTGCTCGATGGCGTCGCGGGCGACCGCCACGCTATCGGCGAAGATCCGTTCGGCGTCGTGCTCGACCCAGCCCGGGCGGGGAAAGATCTGCGGCAGCTCGCGGCTCGCACTGGCCAGGATGCGCCCCTGGCTGTCGAACACCATGGCGCGGGTTGAGGTGGTGCCCTGGTCGATCGCCAGGATGTGGCGCGCGACCGGCACATTAGGTCATGAACTCATAAATGGGATTCCCAAAGTTGGCGAAGGGTGATTCAAGGGTCCTCGAGGAGGGTCGAGGATGCCTGCACGCCGCTACGAGATCACGGACTTCGAATGGTCGATCCTACAGCCGCTGTTGCCGAACAAGCCGCGCGGGGTTCCACGCGCCGACGACCGGCGCGTGCTCAATGGCATCTTCTGGCGGCTGAGGACGGGCTCGCCGTGGGCGGACATCCCCGAGCGCTACGGGCCGGCGAC
>VGEV01000224.1 GCA_016869175.1 Alphaproteobacteria bacterium | reverse complement strand
AGGCGCCGCCAGCGCGCCAAACGAGCCACCGACCGACCCGACAGTCCATCCGAGGAATAAACCAGGGCGCAGGAAGGCCCCCCGCAGGGGGCCTTCCTGCCGTCAGCCGTGATGCATTTTTACTCCGACCAGCCGATGCATTTTTACTCCGGCGTTGACACGGTAAACCGGTGACAGTTTATAAATTGCCGGGGCTCGCCGCCGGCTCAGGCCTGCTTCACCGCGGCGGCTTGCTTCAGCCGCTGGATCTCGTCCCGGGCGAAGCCCCAGTCGGCCAGCGCCGCCTCGGTATGCTGGCCGCGCACCGCGGCGCCGGTCGGCCTGGCGGCGCGGCTGCGCGAGAATCGCGGCGCCGGCGCCGGCTGCAGCACGCCGTCGATCTCGATGAAGCTCTTGCGCGCGCGGTTGTGCGCGTGCTCGTTTACCTCGCCCACTTCCAGCACCGGCGCGAAGCAGATGTCGGTGCCTTCCATGATCCTTACCCATTCGGCGCGGGTCTTGCGGCGGAACGCCTCGGCGAAGCGTTGTTTCAGCATCGGCCAGTTCTCGCGGTCCATCTGGGCCGGCAGGTTCTCGCGCGCAAGCTCGAGCTTCTGGATCAGCTCGGCATAGAATTTCGGCTCGATCGAGCCGATCGACACGTACTTGCCGTCCGCGGTCTCGTAGACGTCATAGAACGGCGCGCCGCTGTCGAGAATGTTCTCGCCGCGCGGCGCCTTGCACAGGCCCGAGGCCCACATGCCGAAGAACGGCATGGTGAGATAGGCGGCGCCGTCCACCATGGCGGCGTCCACCACCTGGCCCTTGCCCGAGCGGCCGGCCTCCAGCAGGGCGGCCAGCACGCCCACCGCCAGGAACATGCCGCCGCCGCCGAAATCGCCCACCAGGTTGAGCGGCGGCGTCGGCGGCTGGCCCTTGCGGCCGATATGGGCGAGCGAGCCGGCCAGCGCGATGTAGTTGATGTCGTGTCCGGCGGCATGCGCCATCGGCCCATCCTGGCCGAAGCCGGTCATCCGGCCGTAGACGAGCTTGGCATTGCGCTTGAGGCAAACCTCCGGCCCCAGGCCCAGCCGCTCCATCACGCCCGGCCGGAAACCCTCGATCAGCGCGTCGGCCCGGTCGGCCAGCCGCAGCACGGCCTCGGTGCCTTCCGGCTTTTTCAGATCGACCGCGATGCAGCGGCGATTGCGGCTCAGCAGATCGAACTTCTTCGGCTGGCTGATGCCCAGGCCCGAAGGCTCCACGCGGTCGACCCGCAGCACCTCGGCGCCCATGTCGGCCAGCAACGTGGCGCAGAACGGCGCCGGTCCGATGCCGGCCAGTTCCACGATGCGATAGCCTGCGAGCGGTCCCATCAGCCCCTCCTGCGCTTGACCAGCGCTGAGAGTAGAGCAAGGCCGACCCGGATCAAGCCGCCGGCGGAGGTTCAGCATTGCGCCGGCCGGGCAGCGGCTGGGCGGGACTGGCCAGCAATTGGTCCAGCAGGAAGCCGGCATCGATCACGGCATCCGACCAGCTGCCGAGACTGCGCAACGCGCAGCCTGTCCCGGCACGGCCCAGCGCATCCGCCAGCCGGGCCGGTGCCTGCCGTTCGGCCGGTCCGCCCAGCCGGTCGAGCCGCAGCACCACGTAGCGGGTGCTGGCCAGCTCGACCAATAGGCCGCAACGCCCGGCGAACAGCCGGGCTAGGCGCGGGGCGTGCGGCCGCTCCCGGACATCGAACTCCAAGCAATAGAGCGCCAGCCGATGGCTGCTCGGCGCGAGGCAGCGCACCAGCCGCTCGACCTCGGCGACGAACCCCGCCCGGCCGGCCGCGTCCACCGTCGGCTCGGCATTGGAAACCTGCATCGTGCCCTCGTGCCGCCTTGCGCGGACTCCCAGCGGCCGTTGACGTCACTTGCGGAAAACATATGGTCGTTCCGCGCGGCCCCTGGAGGGCAGAAGCATGGCGAAATGGCGGCGGGCGCGGCATTCGCCGTGACTAAATCGCCGGCCGGCTAATTGGGTCGGACGCTGATCCAGGGCCGCGAGCGCACTGCATGCTCGTCAGCTTGATCAGGAAGGGCCGATGCCGGAAAAAGCCAATCCCCTAAAACTCAACATGCTGCAACTGAAGACGCTGGCGATCCTGCAGGAACTGGCGCGGCATCGGGAAACCTCGACCGCGGACGAGGCGCGCGGCGAGCGGCTGATCACGCTGCTGCCGCAGCCGCACGGCGATCACATTCACGTGGGCCGGCGGGTGGCGCTGACCCGCGACGCGAGCGGCCTGTGGAACCAGGCGGTGTGGATCGCGCTCGAGCGCAAGGGTCTCGCCCGCGGCAACTTCCCCGTGGCCATCGCGCTGACCCCGGCCGGCATCGCCTACGACACGGGCCCGGCCGGCCGCGTGCTGCACGGCAGCGACCATTGAACCGTCCATCCGGCGAGGCCCGCGTGGCGGCGATGGGGTCGCCATCGCCGCCCGTCGCGCGGGCGCTGCCGGGGCGGGCCTACATCGCCCGCACCTGTCTGAGGAAGCCGTCCACCTGACCGGAAAGCGTGGCGGAATCCTTGGACAGTTGATCGGCGGCGCTCAGCAGCATTTCCGAACTGCGCCCGGTTTCCTGCGAGGCCGTGGTGACGCCCTGGATGTTCTGCGCCACTTCCTTGGTGGCGGAGCTTTGCTCTTGGACCGCCGATGCGATGGTGGTGGTGATCTCGCTGATCTGGGCGATGGTCTTGGAGATCCCCTCGATCGATTCAACCGTGGTCTTGGTCGCTTCCTGGATCTCGCCGGTCTGGGCGGCGATCTCGCCGGTCGCCTTGGCGGTCTGATTGGCCAGGTTCTTCACTTCCGAGGCCACCACGGCGAAGCCCTTGCCCGCCTCGCCCGCGCGTGCCGCTTCGATCGTGGCATTGAGCGCCAGCAGATTGGTCTGGCCGGCGATGTCGTTGATCAGCTTGACCACGTCGCTGATCTTCTGCGCCGACTCGGCCAAGCTGCTGACCATCTGGTTCGAGCGTTCCGCGTCGTCCACGGCGGAGCGGGAAATCTGCGTGCCGTGCGCCACCTGGCGCGAGATTTCCTGCACCGAGGAAGACAGCTGCCCGGCCGCCGACGCGACGGTCGAGGCCTGGTTGTTGGTCTCCTCGGCCGCGGAGGCGAGGCCTTGGGCGGTGGCCTGCATCTCGGCCGCCGCCAAAGACACGGTCTCCACCACGCCCTTGACGTTCTTCTCGAAGTCGTCGGCCAGCTTGACCTGCGCCGTCGCCACGGTCCGCGACAGCATCGGTCCCAGATACTTGCCGTGCTTGTCCTTGATCGCCGAGACCGAGAGGTCGAGCACCTCGTCGCCCAGCCGGATCTTCGCCTTGTGCGGCAGGTTGCTGGGATCGGCCAGGATGCGCCGCTGGTGACCGGGGTTCTTGTGGAACACGTCGATCGAACTGCCGAGCAGCCTGTCCACCGGCACCGGCAGCAGCTTCTGCAGCGGCCGGAGCGTCGCCAAGCTGGTCTTGTTGATGTAGTTGATCTTGAAGTCGTCGTTGGGGTCGGCGGTCATCACGTTGATCGGCATCTCGTCGACCATCTGCTTCAGCCGGAAGGCTTGGCCGACCGCGGTCTTGAGACCCTCGGCCGCCCGGGTGATGCTGCTGATCTCGTCGCGGCCTTGGCGTGCCGTCAAGGTGATGCTGTCGTCGCCTTGCGCCAGGGCTTCCAGTGCCTTGGTCACCTGCCCGATGGGCCGCGCGATCGCGCCGCCGATCAGCCAGGCCAAGCCAGACCCGAGGACCAGCGCACCCAGCGTGATGGCGGCGATCATCCGTTCGGTCGCGACCGCCTTGGCCGCCTCCTCA
>VGEV01000223.1 GCA_016869175.1 Alphaproteobacteria bacterium | reverse complement strand
ACTGCATCGACACGCCACCGCAGACCAAATAGACCCCGCCACAGCACCCAATCCGCAGGCTGGGCCGCAGGCCATGCCCTCATCGGCGATGCTTCGTCGTCAATGATGGGGTTCTTCGAGGTGTCCGAATGTGTTCCCATGGCAGCTCCTCCTTCTCACAAGTCGGAGCCTCCGGGAAACCCGGCGCGGTTCAGTGTCATCCGGCGAATGCGGGTCCAACAGCTCGCGCCGCCGCTCGCTCGACGGCTCCCGAGCCAAAGCCGTCAGGTCGGTGAGTAAACGGGAGCTTTCCGCCATGGCCAAGCCGTGCGGGGCCGAAATCGACCGCTCGCAGCCTGCAAAGCTAGTGCGCGGCCGTAAACGAAGTGTGACGGCGCTCTCAGTCGTCGCCCGCGGCCGCCCGTTCCTGCAACGGATCGCGGATCGGCACGGTGATCGCTGCCGCCGCATGGTGGCTGACTTGCACGTCGGCCGGCACGTTGGTCTCCACGATCAGCCGGCCCAGGGCCGGCACCGCCGGCACGTCCCCGGCAGCGATCGGCGCCATCGGCCGCTTGCGTTCCAGCGCGCGGGCGATGAAGGGCGCCAGCTCGGCCTGTTTGCGCGCCTCGCGCGCCGCCTCGCCGGCCTTGAACACGGGCATCACCTCGGCCGCGAACAATTCAAGGCTGTCGCAGATATGCGCATGCAGGTTGCACCCGCCCTGCTGGATGAAGATCACCTGATCGACGCCCGCTTCGGCGAACCGACCCAGATGCTCGCGCAGTTCCGCCGGCGTGCCGATGCCGGAGCCGGAGCCGACTTCCGGCAGGCTCGGCCGCGCCTGCTCGAACCGCTGCCAGATATCGGTGACGCCGGGATAGTGGGTGCCATAGACGTAGTAATGGCCGAGCGAGTAGCCGAAGAAACGGAACCCGTCCATGCCGCGCCGGCGGGCTTCGGCGCCATCGCCGTGGCAGGAAAAACCGGTCACCATGGCAATGTTGGCATTGACCGCGTGGCCGATCGGCATGCAGGCATCCGACTTGATGATCTCATAATACTCCTTGGCCCATTTGCCGGCCTCCGCCGGGTCGACGAAGGCTAAGGTAAGCGCGCCGATGCCGCACCGCGCGGCCAGGTGGATGGTCTCGCGCTTGGAGCAGGCGACCCAGAGCGGCGGGTGCGGCTTCTGCAGCGGCTTGGGCACCACGTTACGGCAGGGCATGCTGAAATACCGGCCCTGGAAGCCGGGATAGGGCTCCATGGTCATCATGTTGGCGGTCTGCTCGACCGCCTCGCTCCACATGGCCCGCTTGTCCTCCACGCCGACCCCGAAACCCTCCAGCTCGGCCCGCGACGCCGACTCGCCGGTGCCCCAATCGACCCGGCCATCGCACACGAGGTCGAGCATGGCGATCCGTTCGGCGACCCGCGCGGGATGGTTGTAGCCAGGCGGCGTCAACACCACGCCGTGGCCCAGCCGGATGCGCTTGGTGCTGCGCGCGCAGGCCGCCAGGAACACCTCCGGCGCGGACGAGTGGGAATACTCCTCCAGGAAGTGGTGCTCGACTTCCCAGGCATAGTCGATGCCAAGCCGGTCGGCCAGTTCGACCTGCTCGATCGCCTCGCGGATCAACCGGTGCTCGGCATTGTCATGCCAGGGCCGCGGCAATTGGTGCTCGTAGAGAAGGCCGAATTTCATGCTGGGCTCCAGCGCCTGTCGACGGTTGCCGGGGACTGTAACGGAAGGCCGGATGGCAGTTAAGCGAGACCGGCGATGGCCGCCCGCCGCGGCCCGCTCTACCATCGCCCCGCCTGACACGGAGGAGACAGCGCATGCGCCTGAAGGACAAGATCGTCGTCGTGGTCGGTGGCGGCCAGACCAAGGGAGACACCATCGGCAACGGCCGCGCCGCGGCCTTGCTGTTCGCTCGCGAGGGCGCGAGCGTCATGCTGGTCGACCGCGATCTCGCCTCGGCGCAGGAGACCCAGGCGATGATCGAGAAGGAAGGCAACAAGGCCTGGAGCTTCCGGGCCGACATCACCCGCGAAGCAGACTGCCGGGCCTTCGCCCAGGCCTGCAAGGACCGGCACGGCCGCATCGACTGCCTGCACAACGTGGTCGGCATTGGCATCAGCGCGCCCGCCCCCCGGCATTTCGACGAGGACGTGTGGGACCAGACGATGACAGTCAACCTGAAGGGGATGATGTTCAGCTGCAAGCATGTGCTGCCGCACATGCGCGAGCAGCGCGCCGGCAGCATCGTCAACATCTCCTCGATCGCCGCCGTGTGCTGGGACAGCGTCGTCGCCTACAAGACCTCCAAGGCAGGCGTCAACGCGCTGACCCATTTCATCGCCATGAACAACGCCGACCACGGCGTGCGCGCCAACGTCATCATGCCCGGCAAGGTCGATACCCCGATGGCGATCGAGGGCCACGTCCAGGCCCGCAACATCGACAAGAACGCGTTGCGTGCCGAGCGCGACGCGCATATCCCGCTCAACCGCAAGATGGGCACCGCCTGGGACATCGCGCACGCGGCGCTGTTCTTGCATTCGGACGAGGCACGCTTCATCACCGCGGTGGTGCTGCCGGTCGACGGCGGCGAGAGCGCACGCATCGGCTAGCGCGGTGTCCGATCAGAAGGAATCGCGATCAGCGATCCATCTGATCGGAGCCCACCGCGGCGGGCTGGGTTCCGTCGGTGGGCGCGAAGCGGAACGTCCGATCCTGGCGAACGGCCGCGGGACGCGGTCGGCGGCGCGCGGTCAGCGGCCGCGGAAGCCAACCAGTCCGTCGTCCAATTCGACCCCCAGCGTGTTCAGCGCCATCGAGACCATGTTGTATTGGCCGACGGTGAACACGATGTCCATCAACTGCTCGGCGCTGTAGTGCTGTTTCAAGGCCTGCCAAGTCGCCTGGCCAATGCAGGCATCGCGGCGCAACTCGTCCGTCGCGGTCAGCAGCAGCCGCTCGCGCTCGTTCCAGCCCGGCGCCTGCGCCCCTTGCTTGATGCGCTCGATCTCCGCATCGGACAGGCCGGCGCGCCGGGCGAACAGCACATGCTGCGCCCATTCGTATTCCGCCTGGCAAAGCCAGCCGATGCGCAAGATCAGGATCTCGCGTTCGCGAAACGACACCGTGTTCTTGAACAGGATGTGATTGGCGAACGGCATCCAGCGCTTGAGCAGCTTGGGGTGCCGAGCAAGCGTGCGGAAGATGTTGAAGATGCGGCCGTCCTGCTGCCTGGTTTTCTCCAGCAGGTCGCGCGTTTCCCCATCCCATTGCGCTTCCTCGAGCAGCGCGATGCGTGCCTTGGCTTCAGGCATGATTCCCCCTCGAAGCGATCGTGGCTAGATCTGGCCTGCCATAACAGCAGACGGACCGCGCTTCAATCCATGCAAGTCGAACGACGCGCTCCGACGCTGTGGATAACAGCTTGACTAACGGCCGTACAACGTGACTAAACGCGCCGGCGCGCGAAGGAATTCCAGAACCTGCAAGGTCAAGATCTACTGTTGAAAATATAACGGCGCGCGCACGAGTCCGTCGGCAGTTGCCCCGGTTTATTCACGAGAGGCCATGATGTGATGGGCAGGGAGGCAAGGCGATCACGCGGCATGCGTGGTCGTTGCGTCTTTTTCATCGCGGGTTGGTTTGTCGGGTGTCGGGTTATTGGTTTGGGATTGCGGGAACGGGTGTTTTCGGGGCATCGGCCCCGTCGGTCATGGAGCGGCGGGTCGAAGCGCGCCGGCGAGCAAGCGGATGAGAGCGGCATCCGGGCAAACGGCGGCGAAGGCGATGCGCACGCGATGGGCGGTCTCGACGATGCGGGCGCCGAGCTTCAACAAGCGCAGGC
>VGEV01000222.1 GCA_016869175.1 Alphaproteobacteria bacterium | reverse complement strand
CGGCCCGGAACAGGCAATAGTGGCGCAAGGCGAAGAGACGGCGCAGCACGTGTTACAGCAATCCGCTTGCGGTTTCATGGCGGCTCTGCAACCTGCTGCGCTTCATGGTTCGGATCAAGCGATTGCTCGTGTCGCTGGAGCGGCAGCTCTGGGCGCGGCGGTCTTACAAGCAAGTGCTGGACAGCCTTGCCGGCTTGCCAGACTTGGCGGCGGCGGAGGCCGTGCTGGCCGGCATGCGGCCGCCGCGCGGTCTCGTTCCCTTGCCTCTCGATCCGCCGACCGGCAAGCGCATGCTGGTGCTGGCACCTCACCCTGACGACGAAGCCATCGGTGTCGGTGGCACGCTGGCCGGCGCCATCGCCGCTGGATCGCAGGTCGAGGTGGCCTTCGTCACCTCCGGCCGGCCCGAAGAATGTGCCAAGCGTGAGGCCGAGGGCCGCGCCGCCTGTGCCAGCTTGGGCGCCGCCAGCCGGTTCTTGCGCTTGGCGGAAGGCAATATCGCGGTCGACGCCGCGGCGCTGGACCGGTTGGCCGAACTCTTGCGCGAGCTGGCGCCGGACATCGTATTCTGCCCGTTCCCGCTGGACGATCACGACGACCATCGCCGGGTGGCGGAATGGCTGGGCCGCCTGGCCGAGCGAGACGGCGCCGGGGGGCCGGAGGTCTGGTGCTACCAGGTCTATGGCACGGTGCTGCCGAATGTCGTGGTCGACATCGCGCCATGGGTTGCGGCCAAGCGGGCCGCCATCGCCTGCCACGTCTCGCAGACCACCAAACGCGACTGGGCGCATTTCGCGCTTGGCCTGAATGCCTGGCAATCGCGCCTGCTGGGCGAGCAGCCTGGCGCCGGCCATGCGGAGGCGTTCTTCGTCGCACCCTGGGCGGAATATGCGCGGCTCGCCCATCTGGTACTTGCACGGCCCCGCCAGGAGATCTACCGGGGCAAGACCTACCGCGCGGGCTGAACGGCAATTGCGGCCGCGCGGGCGAAAGTGCTAAACGCGGCCGGCTGACGAAAGACCGCCATGGCGCGCCTTCACCTGATCCACGCCGGCTTCCGCAAGGCCGCCTCCAGCAGCCTGCAGCATCACTTTTTCGGCGCGCATCCCGGCATCAACAACCTGGGCAAGTATTATGGCGGACCGGACAAGGAAGCCGCCTGGGACCTAGTCAACTACCTGATGCTGACCGGGCAGGCGGCCTATGACCAGGGGCTGGCCCAGGCCAAATACCAAGCCGCCGTCGGCGGCCGGCTGTCGGCCGGCCTTGCCAACGTGTTTTCCGACGAGCGGCTGACCGTCTCGGGCGGGCTCGACGCCGGCCTGGTGGCCGAACGCCTGGCCCGACTGGCGGGCGAACCCGACATCCTGCTGGTGCTGCGCCGGCCGCTCGACGTGGTGGTGGCGCAATGGGTGCATCTCTACACCCAGCGCAAGCTCGCCATCGCTCTGGACGACTGGATCCAGGTCAACTTCGAGTTCCAGCACAGCTACCTGACGGCGGCGAACTATGGCCCCATCGTCGCCGCCTATGCCCGCTATTTCGGCCGCGGCCGGGTGCACGTCTTCCTCTACGAGGCGATGGTCCAGGACATGGCGGGTTTCGTGGCGAAGGTGTGCGACCTGCTGGGCATCGACCGCCAGGTGGCGCTGCCGCTGCTCGACCGCTCGGTGCAGCGGGTCGCCGAACGGCCGTCGGCCCGGCAGGTGGCGGTGGCCGGCTCGCCGCTGCTGCGCCGCGCCGCGGGCCTGGCGCGCGGGGCGCTGCCGCCCGCCGCCGTGGCCGGCCTGCGCCAGGTGGTCAGGGGCGGCGGCCGTGCCGCGCCGCGGCCGGCGCCCGCACTCGCGGCGCGCATCGCCGAACTCTGCCGCGCCGGCAACCGCCAGCTCGCGGCCGAGTACGGCCTGCCGCTCGAGCGCTTCGGCTATCCGCTCTAGCCATGGCCCGCGCCGGCCCGCTCTCCGGCCGCCGGCTCGCGCTCATGCCGTTCGGACCCGAACACCTGAACGAGCGCTACGTCGGCTGGCTGAACGATCCCCAGGTGGTGCGCTGGAGCGAACAGCGCCACCGCCGGCATGATCTCTCCAGCTGCCAGGCCTATGCCGAGCGCTTCGCGCAATCGCCCGACTATTTCTGGGCGATCGTGGCCAACGACCCGGCGCTGGGCCATGTCGGCAACCTGACCGCGACGTTGGACCCGCCGAACGGCGTCGCCGACCTTGCCATCCTGATCGGCGACAAGGCCGCCTGGGGCAAGGGTCTGGGCGGCGAGGCGTTCGAGCTCGCCTGCCGCTTCCTGCTGCTGGAGCGCGGCCTGCGCAAGGTCACCGCCGGCACCGCCATGGAAAATGCCGGCATGCTGGCGATCATGCGCAAGCTGGGCATGCGGCCGGATGGCCGCCGCGTCCGTCAGCTCGTGATCGACGGCCGCGAGATGGACGTGGTGCACGCTGCCTTGTTCGCCGCGGACCTGCGGCCCCCGCCGTTGACAGGCAGCGGCCGGCGTTCCTAATTGCGCGGGTGCCTTGTCCCCGAGCCCGGATGCGCCATGGCCTACAACCCCGACCCCAGCCGACCGATGTTCAGCCGCCTGACCTATTGCACGCGCTGCGGCATGCCCTCGAGCGAACCGCTGGCCACCTATGACGAGCTGGGCGTGTGCGTCACCTGCCGGGCCAGCGAACAGAAAATGCATATCGACTGGACCCGCAAGGAGCGGGAATTGCGCGCCATCCTGGAGCGCTTCAAGGGCCAGAGCGCCTCCGGCTACGATTGCCTGGTGCCGATCTCCGGCGGCAAGGATTCCGCCTTCCAGCTGCACATCCTGACCAAGGTGCATGGCCTGAAGCCGCTGGCCTGCACCTTCAGCCACAACTGGTGGTCGGAAACCGGCTGGCGCAACCTGTGGTGGACGATCGAGACCTTCAACGTCGACCACGTGCTGTTCACGCCCGCCCGGGGCCTAGTCAATCGCTGCGCCAAGCACAGCCTGAAGATGATCGGCGATAGCTGCTGGCACTGCCATGCCGGGGTCGGCTCCTATCCGATCCAAGTGGCGGTGCAATACAAGATCCCGCTGATCGTCTACGGCGAGTCGGCGGCGGAGAAGTCGGCCACGGCCGACTACGAGAACATCCTGCAATACGACGAGTCCTATTTCACCAAGGTCTCCGCCTTCTACACCGCCCAGGAATTCGCCACCGAAGGCTTGAGCGAACGTGACCTGGCGCCGTTCAAGATCCCCGGCAAGGCCGAGCTCGATGCCGTCGGTTTCTATGGCATCCATCTCGGCAACTTCATGTTCTGGGACGAGGAACGGCAGATGGAATTCCTGCGCGACCATTACGGCTGGCAGGAGGACACGGTGGGCGGCACCTACAAGTGCTACAAGAGCGTCGAGTGCCGCATGCCGGGAATGCACGATTTCACCAAGTTCCTGAAGCGCGGCTATGGCCGCGGCACCGATCACGTGGCGCAGGATGTGCGCGCCGGCCTGATGACGCTGGAGGAGGCCAATCGGCTGATCCGCGAGAACGATCCGGTCGAGCCGGAGATCCTGGACTACTACCTGTCGATCACCGGCTATAGCCGGGAGGAGTTCTATGCGATCATGGACGGCCACCGCGAGAAGCTGGGATTTCTCAGCCGCGAGGAGATCGCCGAGGCGCTGGCCGACGCGGCCAGGCGCAAGGCCGAACGGCTGAAGATCGCGCGGCCCGCCTGAAGCTCGGCCCCGCATGCCGCAGGATATCGTCAGGCTGACCGCCGCCGAGGGCATCGCCGCCGTGCGCGCCGGCGAGTTGCGGCCGAGCCAATGGGCGGAGGCCTGCCTGGCCCGGGCCCGGGCGGTCGAGCCGCTGGTCAACGCCTGGCAGGC
>VGEV01000221.1 GCA_016869175.1 Alphaproteobacteria bacterium | reverse complement strand
GCAGCCCCACGGAAGCCATCAGCCTGCTGGTCGCGCTGGAAGTATTGGCGAGGCAGAGCGCCGCGCCGCCGGCCAGGCGCGAACCGAAGCGCGAAAGCACGGGCTCGGGCTTTGCGGTCAGCGGGCAAGGCCACCTGCTGACCAACAACCACGTCGTAGCGGGCTGCCGCGTGGCGAGCCAGTGCGTGCCTTCCAGCCAGCAGCCGGCACGCCACATGCCCTCGCCGATGGCTCCGTTGAGCAGCAGGTGGTGCAACGGCCCCATGCGGAGCTTGTAGGCCATGGATCAGGCCGCCGGCCGGCCATAGGTTGTCGCGCGCTCAGCCGTTCCGGCTTCGACGCTGGCCAGGTATTGGGCGGCGAGGTCGGCTAACACGGTCAAGCTGCGGACCTAGGGCCAGTGTCGGCCCCGGCCGCCGCCAGGGCGCGCTCGGCTGCCAGGCGCCGCGCCCGGTGCCAGTCCGGCCAGCAGCGGCGGTGCACCCAGCGGTGCGTATCGTCGCCGGCCAGGAACGGCAACAGGGCCGCGTCGCGGGTTTCGGGTTGCCGGCAATGGGCACACGTGTTGGGGTCAGCGACGGGCGGCGGGTTCGCCGCCAGCCAGCGCACGATGGCGCACTCGTGGGCGACCTCGACCACGGTGGCGCGCTCGGCTTCGGTGCGGGGCAGGCCGGCGTCGTATTCCAGGATCGCCGCGCGTTCCTCGAAGGCGTCGGTGGCCGCCCTGTCGCCATCGGCCGGCAGTTCGCGCAGTTCCGCCAGCAGCAGTGCGACGATGTCCTGCTTGTGTTGGGCGAGACTTTCCAGGATTTCGGCCGGCGGTGGTGCCTGGGCTTCGAGGGCAAGGTCTCTACCCTCAACGCGGATCTCGATGCCGGCCGTCCACGCTTTCCGCAAGGCCTCGGCGGCGTTCATAGCCGCCCGCTCCACCCGGCTTTTCTGGGCGCGACTTGGGGCCGGTCTTTTGCGTCCGCACCGTCCGCACCGTCCGCATCGCCGGCGACCGTCCGCGGGTCGGCTGTCGCGAAGCCGTTGATCGGACTGGATTTCGGCCTTGGCGCGGACGATGCGGACGGTGCGGACGGTCGCGCCCCGCCGCGTTCTGGCGCCGGATCGGCGGATGCGGCGGTGATGCGGATGGTTCGTCTTCGTGCCCGACCCTCGCGCTCGAAGCCGATCTCGATGCCGATCTTGCGCAGGAAGGTCGCCGCCCGGCGCAAGCGTCCGGCCAGGGCGCGTGGGCTGTCCGGCCAGTCCTTGGCCTTGGCCACGCGCTCGCCCGCCAGTTCCCCAAGGTCGCCCAGAAGGTCGGCCGCTTTCCCCGACCACTCCGTCCGCGTTGTCAAAAGGTCGCGCACGGCGGCGGCGACCGGATCGGCGTCGATCACGTCTTCGATTGCTTTGTCGTGGTTGCCGGCATAAGCCGCCCAGAAAGTGCCGGCCGGCCAGATCGCGGTCTCGCAGGCGGTCGCCCACAGTGCGAAATCGGCCATGCGCGGGAGCTTCGGGAGGCGGGTTTCCGGCAGGCGCTTCAGGCCCTCGACCACGGCGTCGAGCAGCACGCCCAGGATGCGCGGACGCTCGGCATTGAACGCCGCCCAGAGTTCCGCCTCCGGCCGGCGGCGCTCCTCGGGGATGGGTTCGAGCGTCAAAAACACCGCGCGGTCGGCAAGGTCGGGCCGGGTGACGATGTCCTCGATGCCGTTCAGGATGACCGGCCGGGTGGCGTCGAACAGCACTTCGTCCTGGTCGGTGTAGAGCTGGCGCACCGCGAACCCACCGCCGGTGGCCAACCGGCAAAGGGTGTCCGAAATCCACGCCGCCAGCCTCGACACGTTGTCGAAGGCCAGCACATGGCCATTACTGGCCGCGATGAACAGGTCGCGATCCTCGCGCGGCAGGGCGCGTAGCGGTGCGGTGTTCGGGTCGAGAAGTGCTCGTAGGACGCCTGCGAAGGTGGACTTGGCGGAGCCTTGTTCGCCCGACAACACCAGCACCGGATACGGGCCGCGATTGCGCAGGCAGGCCAGCGCCCACGCGACCACCAGCACGAAGTCGGTGTCGGACTGGACGTTGAGGAACGAGCGCAGCGCCGCGACCGAGCCGCCCGGCGCCGGGATCGCCAGAGGCTGCATGCCGGATGCGCGGCGGAAGCGCACCGGCGGATTGTCGATCACCCGCCAGCCGGTGGCGTCGATCTCGACCGCTCGCCACGCATCGTCGCCGAGATCGAGGTAGAGCTTGCCGTCCAGCCCGCCGACGCGGACATTCACGATCCGCTCCGGCGCGTCGAAATGCGCCTTGGCCTCGATCACGTTCAATGCGGATTGCAGCGCTTCCGAACTCGGCGCGCCTTGCGTCGCCTCGAAAAAGCGCCGCGCCAGCCAGCGGCGGAAGCCCTTGGCGCGGATCGGCCAGGTCTCGCGGTGGCCGTTGATGTCGAGGTCGGCGAAGCCGGTCCCGTCGGGCGCGTGGAACAGTTCGGCGGT
Source organism: Alphaproteobacteria bacterium (assembly GCA_016869175.1). GTDB lineage: Bacteria > Pseudomonadota > Alphaproteobacteria > VGEV01. Next base: position 1,422 of record VGEV01000221.1, on the reverse strand, counting down.
CTGCGCAAGGTCGATGAGGATGTCGGCCTGCGTCGGCCCGCGTCCCGCATCGCCGCTTTCCTCGGCGATGGCTTCGTCGAGCGCCGTCACGCGGCAGCCTGCCTTCTTCAACTGCGAGCGCAGCAACTCGAAGGCGGCGCGATCCTCCTTCTTCAGTTGGGCGAGGCGTTCCAGCACTTGCGGCGTGAACGCGGCGCCTGGATCGGCAGCGCATTTCTCGACCAGCCCGTCGAGCGGATCGGCGATGTCCTCGGCCGCGCTGATGGCGTCGGTGATGGGGTTCGCGCCGATCGCGATTTCTGGTTCCTCGTTCATTGCGCGCCCTCCTCGATGCGGGGCGCTCGGCCCGGCAGCATGTCGTTGAAGTCCATGCCTTGCGGCGGGCGGGCGATGCGCACGCGCCGGCCTTGGCGCTTCCAGCGAAGGGCGCAGTCCCGTGCCGCCGCTTCCCCGGCTTCGTCGCCATCGGCCAGCACGATCACGTCGCGCACGTCCTTCGGCAGATCGAGGGCTCGCAGGCCGGAGGTCGAAAGCGCCGCCCAGGCGGGATGGCCGCTCGCCTGCATGGCGGCGAGACAAGTCTCGATGCCTTCCCCCACCATGAGAACCTTGCCCGGCTCGCCGAGACGCACGGCTCCACCGCGCGTGGGGCCGAGCATCATCTTCTGCGGATCAACAGGTGCCTTCCCGCCGCCATCGCGGGCAAGGAACGTGCGATGGATGGCGACGGGCGCGCCATCGGTGCCGTTCGTCACCAGTGCCACCATCGCCGGCCAGAAGCAGCCGGAAGGATGCTTCATGGCGGTATGGAAGCGCAGCGCGTCGGATGGTGGCAGGCGCAAGCCGCGCGATGCGAGATAGGTCGCGACCGGCGTCTCCGGCGATGGCCGAGACGCCTGCCAGGTGGCCAGCGCCGCTTCGCTGCGTCGTGCGCCGTATTGATCCGGCGTGCGCTCGACGGATGCGCGTCGCGCCATTCGCGAAAGCGAGTGCGCACCGTTCGCGCACCACAGTCCACGCCCGCGCAGCGCGGCGATCACCCGCGCCTGTTCGCAGCCGGCGTGGCAGTGGACGAGCGCCTTGCCGTCTTGCGTGTCGGTCAACGAAAGGCTGGGCGTGCGGTCGTCATGCGCAGGGCACCGCGCCGTCCAGCCGCCGCCGGCCTTCCGCCCGCCAAGCGCGCGGGCGATCTCCGCGGCGGTCACGCCGCACCTGCCTTCAGCGCATCGCGCTCGGCGGTGCTGCGGGCCGTCCCCGTTTCAGACCAACTATCGAGCTCGCTGAGGGCGTACAAAATTACGCCATGTCAGGCTAGGGCGGGGTGTTACCGGGACCCCGCCCGGCGGGGCGCGTCGGCGGCGCGCGGCCAGTGCCGTTGCGGAGTCGGTCGGGCGCTTCGCGCGGAGACCGCTCTTCGTTTCG
>VGEV01000220.1 GCA_016869175.1 Alphaproteobacteria bacterium | reverse complement strand
CCTTCAGCGCCTTCCTCTACCGCTACCGCAACCTGGTCGAGCGCTTCTTCAACAGGGTCAAACACTTCCGAGCCATCGCCACGCGCTACGACAAGCACGACGCCAACTACCTCGCCCTCATCAAGCTCGCCGCATCACGAATCTGGATGCGTGCTTATGAGTCCGTGTCCTAATCCCGTTTGGCCATTTCCGCGCTGCGCTGATCCAGCAGCTTGACCAGGCCACCGACCCCCTCGCGACCCAGCACCGTGGCGAATTCCGCCCGCCGAACCGCCAGTTCGCTGATAGTGCCCGCCAAGTAGACGTCGATCGCCCGCCAACCGTCATCGCGCCGGCGCAGCAGGTAGGTCAGCGTGACCGGCGTGCCGTCGCCGGGCAGCAGGCGGGTTTCGACCAGCGTGCCCAGGCCGTCCTGCTCGCGCTGTCCGACCAGTTCGAACCGCATGCCCGTGTCGTCGGTGAAGCGTGCGGCATAGTTGGCGATGGAATAGCGCCGGAAGCTGGCAGCGACTTCCTGTTGCTCCTGCGCGTTCAGCTTGCCCCAGGCGGGGCCGGCGGCCAGCCGGGCCATCAGGTCCAGGTCGAAGGCTTCGACGATGCTGGGCGCGAGTTGCTCGAACCGGCCGGCGAAACCCAATTCCTTGCCCTGGCGCATGGCGGCCAGCAGCGCCTCGTGCAGCGCCTGCACCGCCGCCGCGGGGCCCGGCTCGGCACGCACCGGCCAAGCCAGCGACAACGCCAGCGGCAGGACCAGCAACATCCGTCGCCACATGCCTCACACCTCTCGGCCCGCGCCGCAACCTATCGCGCCCCGCTCCGATCCGCGCAACCGGGTGACAAAAAAATGAGGGCCCGCAAGCGGGCCCTCTGGTTGGGTCGCCGGCCGCCTTGTCAGGCGGCCTTGTTGTCGGTGAGCAGCTTGCCGACCTCGGCGCGCAGGATTTCAGCCTGCCTTGCCAGCTCCTTGGCCGATTCCAGCACCTGGCCGGTCGCCTGCCCGGTCTGCTTGGCCGTGTCCGTCACCGAGGTGATGTTGGACGAGACCTCCTGCGTGCCGGCGCTGGCCTGCTGCACGTTGCGCGCGATCTCCTGCGTCGCGGCCCCTTGTTCCTCCATCGCCGCGGCCATCGCCGTCGCCGTCTCGTTGATGCCGCCGATGGTGCCGGCGATGTTCTGGATCGCGGTCACCGCCTGCTCGGTGGTCGACTGCATCGCCTGGATCTGCTGGGCGATCTCCTCGGTCGCCTTGGCTGTCTGGCTGGCCAGGCTCTTCACCTCGGTCGCCACCACCGCGAAGCCCTTGCCGGCCTCGCCCGCCCTGGCCGCCTCGATCGTGGCGTTCAGCGCCAGCAGATTGGTCTGACGCGGCAGGGCGCTATGTCGAAGTCTGGTCAGCGGCCCGATCGTGGCGTTCAGCGCCAGCAGATTGGTCTGACTGGCGATGTCGTTGATCAGGTTGACCACGTCGCCGATCTTCTGCGCCACTTGGGCCAGGCTCTGCACCGTCTCGTCGGTCGACTTCGCCTCTTCGGCCGCCCGCGTCGCGGTGCGCGCGCTGTCGCCGATCTGCTTGGTCAGTTCGCCGATCGAGGCCGCCAGCTCCTCGGAGGCGCTGGCCACCGTCTGCACGTTGGTGGTTGCCTCCTCGGCCGCGGCCGCCACCGCCTGCGACTGCCGCGAAGTCTCTTCCGCGCCGGCCGACATCTGCTGCGCCGTTGCCTCCAGTTCGGTCGCCGCCGAGGCGACGATGTCCACCACCTCCTGTACCTTGGTCGCCACCTGCATCTGGGTCGTCACCACCTGCCAAGCCAGCATCGGACCCAGATAGCGGCCCTCCTTGTCCATTACGGCCGAGACCGAAAGGTCCAGCACCTCGTCGCCCAGCCTGATCTTGGCCTTGTGCAGCAGGTTCTTCGGATCGGCCAGGATCTTGCGCTGATGGCTCCGGTTCTTGTGGAACACGTCGATCGAACTGCCGAGCAGCTTGTCCACCGGCACCGGCAGCAGCTTCTGCAGCGGCCGCAGCGTGTTCAGGCTGGTCTGGTTGATGTAGTTGATCTTGAAGTCGTCGTTGGGATCGGCGGTCATCACGTTGAGCGGCATGTTGTCGACCATCTGCAACAGCCGCGCCGCCTCGGCCTCCTGCCTGACCGCCTCGGTCACCACGCTCCACGACAACATCGGACCCAGATACTTGCCATCCTTGTCCTTGATCGCCGACACGTTGAGGTCCAGCACCTCGTCGCCCAGCCTGATCTTGGCCTTGTGCGGCAGGTTCTTCGGATCGGCCAGGATCTTGCGCTGATGGCTCGGGTTCTTGTGGAATACGTCGATCGAACTGCCGAGCAGCTTGTCCACCGGCACCGGCAGCAGCTTCTGCAGCGGCCGCAGCGTGTTCAAACTGGTCTGGTTGACGTAGTTGATCCTGAAGTCGTCGTTCGGGTCGGCCGTCATCATGGCGATCGGCATGTCGTCGACCATCTGCTTCAGCCGGAAGGCCTGACCCACCGCGACCTTGAGACCCTCGGCCGCCTGCGTCATGCGGCTGATCTCATCGCGGCCCGTGCGCTGGCTCAACGTCACGCTATCGTCGCCTTGCCTCAGGCGGTCGAGCGCGTTCGTCACCTGCCCGATCGGTCGCGCGACCGCGCCGCCGATCAGCCAGGCCAAGCCAAAACCCAGGACCAGCGTGCCGCATGTGACAATCGCCAGCAGCCATTCGGTCTGCCGGATCATCTGCGTCTCCTCCTCGACGATGTGTTCGTAATCCTTGATCGCATCCGTCTTCATCCTGGCGGCCGCGTCGGCGATGAAGCCCCCGGCCTGGCGCATGTCACCTTCGACCAGCGCCTCGATCTCGCGGTCGAGCTTGTTGAGCCGGGCGAAAGCCTCGTGATACTTCGCCACCGCCGCCTTGGCCTCCTCGAAGTCGCGGCGGTATTCCGCGCCGCGCGTCGCGCCATCCAGCGTAGCCAGCAGCTTGTCCATGCCGTCCAGCGCTTGCATCACCTGTTTGTGCTGCTGGTCGTCGCCGCTGCCCAGCGCCTTGACGGCGCTGAGGCGCAGTTGCAAGGCCTCCACGGTGGCCGCGTTGGCCAGTGCCGCCGCATTGGCGTTGCCGGCTTTGCCGGCCGAGGCGGTCAGGCTTGCCAGTCGCTCCGCCATGGCCTTGCCGGAGGGGTCGAGCGCCTCCCGGACCAGCTTGGCATGCTCGGTCTTCAACTTGGACGCCGCCTCGAAGCCCTTTTGGTATGTTTCGAAACGCTGCGCCACTTCCTGCGCCACCTTCTGCCGCTCTGGCGTTTTGAAAGTGGCGAGACCTTCGGCGATGCTGGCCCTTGCTTTGGGCGCCGCCTCGTTCGCCTGCTTCAGATCCTCGGCATCGCCGGTGAAGGCGAATTCCCGCGCCCAGCGCCGGTAGTCCAGCATGTTGCGATCGATCTCGCTGGCGATGCGCGTGACCTGCACGCGATTGACAAGCGTCTGTGTCTCCTCGTCGACCCCCATGAAGGCGTTCAGCGACAGGCCACCGGCAATCGCCGACAGCGCCAGCACCCCAGCGAACCCAGCCACAATCTTCGCCCGGACCGAAAGATGCGCAGCCCAAGTCAATAACGAACCGCCGCCCCGAACCTGATTGCCCGCGCCCATCGCCGCAGGCCCGCTTGCCCCAACCGCCATTGCCGCCTCCAAGTTCCCTTCGCCGCCGTCGCCGCAAGGCAACGCACACCGGATCGATCGGGCATACTTGGGTAAACGGGTAAACGCGGGCTGAACACGCGATGTATTCGCGTCAACCCGCATTCGCCGGATGACACCGTATTGTGATGCAATTTCTTAGAGATTCAGATATAAGAATCAATAAGTTAATCTGGATTGAACGAGGCTATTTTGCAGAACCCAACGGGTGAATCAGGTGATGGTCCGCTCCGGCTCAATTTCGACCGCCGCGTGAAGCTGGAG
>VGEV01000219.1 GCA_016869175.1 Alphaproteobacteria bacterium | reverse complement strand
GCGCGTTCGTGCAGCAGCACCAAATCGCACGGCCGACGCCGCCCGTCGGGTTCCTGGTGCCACGTCTCCGCCGTCGGGCCGGGGGCCAGTGCCGCATCGGCCACCGCCAGCCGCCGATCGATCGGCGGGATGCCGTCCTTGGGCGGGCCGCCGTCCGCGAACTCCGAGAGCGGCACCAGATGCCGTTCGAAGGCCGTTCGCGGCCAGGCCTGGCGCCAGTATTCCGCATGCTGCGCCCAGCCGATCGCGGTGCCCAGGCTGACCACGAAGAGCAGCGAGACGAGCAGCCGACGGAGCCATCGCATCTGGGCAACGAGCTTGCGGCACTCGACGGCGGCACGGCAAGTCACGCCCGCTTGACCGGCACGGGCGCGAACGGACAGTTTGCTGGCGATGAGCGATTGGCTGGACGCGGTGGTGGTGGGCGCGGGCGTGGTGGGCCTGGCGGTGGCCCGCCGGCTGGCCTTGGCCGGCCTCGAGGTGATCGTGCTGGAACAGGCCGAGACCATCGGCAGCGAGACCTCCTCGCGCAACAGCGAGGTGATCCATGCCGGCATCTACTACTCCAAGGACAGCCTGAAAGCGTTGACCTGCGTCGCCGGCAAACAGCAGCTCTACGCCTATTGCGAGAGTCGCAAGGTGCCCCATCGGCGCTGCGGCAAGCTGGTGGTGGCCAGCGACCAGGGCGAAGTGGCCCTACTGGAGGGCATCCGGCTGAAAGCCGCCGCCAACGGCGTTACCGACTTGCGCTTTCTCACGCAAGCCGAAATCGGCGCCATGGAGCCGGAGTTGCAGGTGACCGGCGCGCTGTTCTCGCCCACGACCGGCATAATCGACAGCCACGCGCTGATGCTGGCCTATCAGGGCGAAGCCGAAGCGCATGGCGCGGTCGTGGCCTTTCACAGCCGGCTGGACCGGGCCATGCCGCTGCCGGGCGGCTTCGCGCTGGAGGTATCCGACCTGGGCAATGGCGGCGCCACCACACGGATCAATGCCCGCTGGCTGGTCAATTCCGCCGGCCTCAATGCCCCCGCGCTTGCCCGCCGCATCGAGGGACTGCCGCAGGAACACGTGCCGCCCGCCTATTATTGCAAGGGCAGCTACTTCTCGCTGCATGGCAAACAGCCGTTCCGGCATCTCGTCTACCCGGTGCCGCGGAGCGCCAGCCTGGGCGTGCATGTGACCATCGATCTGGCGGGGCAGATGCGCTTCGGCCCGGATCAGGAATGGATCGAGCAGCCTGATTACAATGTCGATATCCGCCGGGCCGACGAGTTCTATGCCGCCGTGCGGCGCTATTGGCCCGGCCTGCCGGACGGCGGGCTGCAACCGGCCTATGCCGGCATTCGGCCGAAGATCCAGGCCCCCGACGAGCCCGCGCGCGATTTCCTGATCGAAGGGCCGAGCCGGCATGGACTGGCGGGCCTGGTCAATCTGTTCGGCATCGAATCGCCGGGCCTGACCGCTTCCCTGGCGCTCGCCGACCGCGTGGCGCGAAGCCTTGGCGTCAATGCCTGACCGGGCCTTGCGTCGGGCAACCTTGCGACCTAGTGTCCCGCTGCCGAAGTTCGCAAGTCCATGCGGCCACTCGCATGCGCATTTCGGAAGCAAAGGCACACGAACAATCTTTCGATTCTCGTGTGGCTTTGGCTGTGAAGTTCCTCGCCCAGTCGGCCGCCACAATCGGAGAAACTTCGCATCCGCCGCACCAGGGTCGCCCAGCCGTCGATGACCGCCGCTCAGCGCCTCGCCTTGTGTTTCGCGTGCCTGCTGGCCGCCCTGCCGGCGCAAGCCGGCAAGTATCTCGACTGGGGCAATTGGCTGTCGGCGGGCAATGCCCTCCGTCCGTCGCGCGGCGCCAACTGGGCGATCAACGTCGCCGCCGGCCCCGGTTACGCGCCCACCCATATCGGCGGCAGCGAGCTGGAATCCAAGCCGCTCGTGCTGCTGGAAGCGACCTACAAGGGCCGCTACTTCTTCAGCACGCAACAGGGCATCGGCTGGAACCTCTACCGCAGCGCGGCGACCCGCATAGGGCCGCGCATCACGGTCGATTTCGGTCGCGACGCGAACGACGCACCGATCCTGAACGGATTGGAGAACGTCAATCCTGGCGTCGAAGCGGGCCTGTTCATCGAGCATTTCTTCGGTGCCATCCGGGTGCGCGGCGATCTGCGTCAGGAGCTGCTCAACGGACATAACGGCTTCGTCGGCGGTCTGGACGTGGCCTTTGCCGGCCGTGTCAGCCCGACAGTGCTGCTGGCGCTCGGCGCCCAGATCAACGTCATGGGCGATAACTACGCGGACGCCTATTTCAGCGTGCCCGTGGGTGCCGTCAGGGCCGATCGGCCGTTCTTTCCCGCCGTCGGCGGCGTGCGCGATATCGGCCTCTACGGCCAGGCCCAGGTCGATATCGCCGAAGGCTTCTATCTCGCGCTCGACATGCGCGGCAACCGCCTGCTGGGCGACGCCGCCAGCAGCCCGCTGACGCTGGACGAGTTCCAGTTCTTCCTGGGCGCGCTGGCCGGCTACCGGTTCTAGCGGGCGTGGTCGGCGACTGGAACTATCCGACCGCCATCCGCTTCGGCGCCGGCCGCCGGCGCGAGTTGGCCGAGGCCTGCCGCGCGCTGGGGCTTGCACGCCCGCTGCTGGTCACCGACCGCGGATTGGCCGACGGCGAGCTGGTGGCGGAGGTGCGCGCGCTGCTGCCGGCGGCGTTGCCGCATGGCCTTTTCGCCGAGGTGACCGGCAATCCGACCCAGGCACAGGTCGCCGCCGGCCTTGCCTGCCTGCGCGGGGGCGGGCATGACGGCGTGGTCGGACTGGGCGGGGGCAGCGCGCTCGACGTCGCCAAGGCGATCGCCCTGCTGGCCGGACAGCGGCGACCCCTGTTCGATTTCGTCGACGACGGCGAGAACTGGCGGCGAGCCGATCCGGCCGGCATCCTGCCGGTCATCGCCTTGCCGACCGCCGCCGGCACCGGCTCGGAGGTTGGCCGTTCGGCCGTCATCACCGATGCCGGGAAGACCAAGCGCGTGATCTTCCATCCGCGCATGCTGCCGGCGCTGGTGATCTGCGACCCGGAACTGACCTATGGCTTGCCGCCCGAGCTCACCGCGGCCACCGGCATGGACGCCTTCAGCCATTGCCTGGAGGCCTATTGCTGCGCCGGCTTCCACCCGATGGCCGACGCCATCGCGCTGCGCGGCATGGCGCTGGCGGCCGAGGCCCTGCCGCGCGCGGTACGCGACGGCCGGGACAGCGAGGCGCGCGCCACCATGCTGGCGGTCTCGACGATGGGTGCGACGGCCTTTCAGAAGGGTCTGGGCGCCATGCACGCCATGAGCCATCCCTGCTCGGCGCGTTTCGGCACCCATCATGGGCTGACCAACGCCGTGCTGATGCCTTACGTGCTGAGCTACAACCGCCCGGTCATCGCCCAGAAGCTCGCGGTGTTGGCCCGCCACCTGGGATTGTCGCGCGCCGATGACGCCGGCGTCCTGGACCGGCTGCTGCGGCTGCGGCAGGAGATCAGCATTCCGCACAGATTGACCGCGCTGGGCGTGCCGGCCGACGCGGCCGAACTGCTGGCGCCGCTGGCGGCGGCGGACCCGCTAAGCGCACTCAATCCGCGGCCGGCGACGGTCGCGGACTACGGGGAACTCTATCGTCGGGCGCTGGACGGCGATCTGTCCTGAGGGTGATCCGCTATTGGGCTGGGCCGTGCCGCCGTTCGGCCGGCAACCGCTCGATGCGCCGCTGGCGCTCCTGCTCCTCCAGCAATTCCTGGCGCGGGTCGCGCGGCCTTTCCTCCTCGGGCTTGGCGCAGGCGGCTGCCAGCGCCAGCAGCGCCAGCAGGACACCTCGAAAACCTCTGGCGTTGAGGGTCGCGGGTTGATTCTCTGACCTCTGGCGATGGCCGGAGGCGGGGATGGCGGGACAGGCTGGTTTCTTCGACACGGACGAGCGGCTGGCGTGGCT
>VGEV01000218.1 GCA_016869175.1 Alphaproteobacteria bacterium | reverse complement strand
CACGCCACCGCAGACCAAATAGACCCCGCCACAGCACCCAATCCGCAGGCTGGGCCGCAGGCCATGCCCTCATCGGCGATGCTTCGTCGTCAATGATGGGGTTCTTCGAGGTGTCCAATCGTCGGACACCTTGCCCAATGCCGCCATCGCCGCGCAGGCGAGGGCCGCGACCGTGCTGGTGGAATGCTGGAAGTAGCTTGTCGGTCCTGGCGTGCTTTCTATACTCTGCCGTGCAACAGAGCAGAATATTGACGACGCTCAGGCCCGTCTGGTTTGCCAAGCCTACGACAGCCTATGTATCATCACCCCGCTAATTTTGCAGGGGATAACGATGTAACGCTTTTTCATTCTGGCGATTACCACCCTGGCCGCTGCCGGCTGCGCCGACTCGGCAAAGAATATTCCGACGGCCTATGTCTCGCCGTTGCAATATCAAGCCTATTCCTGTGAACAATTGGCCGGCGAACTGGAAAGGACGTCTCGCCGTGTCGGCGAACTCCGGCAATCGGTCGACGCCCGCGCCGAAAACGATAGCGCCGTCACGGCCGCCGGCCTGATCCTATTCTGGCCCGCGCTGTTCTTCATCAAGGGCAACAGCCCGGATGCGCAAGAATATGGCCGGCTGAAGGGTGAATTCGAGGCGGCGGAAAAAACCGCCATCTTCAAGAATTGCAACATCGCGGTTCGTCGGATCGAGCCGGAGCCGGCGAAAGACAGCGCCACGACGACCGCAACGCCGGCCAGCTTGAGCCGGTAAGCATCGCCCGCCACCGGTTCGACGTGGTATACGATGCCCACAGAAGAGGAAACGCCATGAAGCTCACATTATCTGTCGTAGCGCTCGGGCTCGCTATGCTGATGTCGCTTTCGGCTTCCGCGCAGGTCGCCGTGGACGGCTACACCCGCCGGGACGGTACTTACGTGGCCCCGCATTACCGGTCCTCGCCCGACCGCAGCTACAACAACAACTGGAGCGTCAGCCCGAACTACAACCCGTACAGCGGCGAGCGCGGCACACGTCAGCCGAGTTGGGACGACCGACCGCCGCGCGGCGGCGGTTGAATGCTGGAAGTAGCCTGTGCGCCCTGGCGTGCTATCGCCCCGGCACCTTGCCTGTCGCTGGCGGTTCGACACGCTGCGGCCTAGGCGCGCCGAGCGCTTCGAGTGCCTCGGCCTTCGATGAGAACGCCTGGCCAGCGAGCGGCCCGCGATGGCAGTGGTAGCCGCCTTGCTTGCGATTGTGGTGGCAGCCCAAGTCGTCAAGGCCGCCGCCGTGCGACAATGCCGGCGCCGGCAGCAAGACGGCGAGCAAGACGGCGACAGCACGACATGGGCTACAGCGCATCGGCAGCCCTCCCTGAGGGACGCAGCAGCATAGGCTGGATCGTCGCCGGACTGCTGGCGATCTTCGTCTGCGCCGCCGCCAGGGCGGACGTGAGGGGCGAGGCCGAAGTCACGGACGGCGACTCGCTGCGGATCGCCGAGCAGCGCGTCAGGTTGCACGGCATCGACGCGCCCGAGCTCCGCCAGATTTGCAAGAACGCCAGCAACGCTAACTACAACTGCGGTGAGCAAGCCAAGGCGGCGTTGCGGCACGCCATCGCCGGCAGTGAAGTTCGTTGCGTCCAACGCGACCGCGACAGGTATGGCCGCATCGTCGCCGTCTGCGTCGCCGCCGGCGTGCAGTTGAACCGACACATGGTGCGCGAGGGCTGGGCGGTGGCGCTCCCGCAATATTCGCGCGACTACGTGGCCGACGAGGAAACGGCCCGACGCGACCGGCGCGGGCTGTGGGCGGGAAAGTTCGACCGGCCGGAAGACTGGCGCCGGGAGCGCGGGCGGCGATGATCCCTGAGATTGATGTCTGGCGCACCGCCCACCTCCTGATAAAGCAGCACGGCGAGGACGCGGCAGTTCAGGCGGCCTTTCAGGCGGACGCCATGTTCGCCAAGGGCGATCTCGACGGATACTCCGTCTGGAAGCGCATCGTTGCGGCCATCAACGACCTTCAGAGCAACAAGCCGACCGGTTCAACGCATTGAGCGCGACTCCCTTGTGTTCTATTTGTGTTCTAGCCTTGCCGCATGGTGTCCTATCCGCCTTTCGCGCTCGGCTGGCTGCACGCCCACGGCTGTAGGGCGGTCGAACTGTGGTGCGTCCGCAGGCCATGCACGCATCGGAAGCCGGTGGCGCTGTCGCTGCTGCTCGCCAGGTTCGGCCCAGGCGCGCCGCTGGTCATGCTCGCCCGTCGGGCGCGGTGCACCGTCTGCGGCGGCCGTGGCGCCCATGTGCAGCCGGTGTCGCCGCCGGCCGATGGCGTCATGGTGGAGTTCAAGTATCCGGGCGACCGCCGGCTGGCCGCCGCTCAGGCCGACACAGGGCGGGATGGCACGCCGGGTTAAGACGGTATCTTGCTGAACATCTCTACTGAATCTCGGATCCAAGCCTAAGAGGCGAGCAAGGACGGGAGCTTCCGATTCCACGTGGAGATCGGACACCCTCCCACCGGCCTCATCGTCCGCTACTGAGGCTGGCTGGCGTAGGCACATCTGCGCGCAGACCCACGCGCACAAACTCGCGGCCCGGCGCTACCGCGCCGCCACCGGCTCGCCCTCGGCGAGCGGTCGGAGCGGCGTGCAGTCGGCGAGCACCACCCAGTCCGGGCGGCGCGAGCCGGTGTGGCGGTTCGACACCGCGTTAAGCGTCAGGGAGAGCATCGTGCGGCCCCAGGGCGACATGTTGGGGCCTGAGCCGTGGATGATGTTGGTGTGAGCGAACACCACCGTGCCCGGCGGACCCTTGGGCGCGACGATGCCGCGCCGCCCGGCCTGCACCGTCACCGTCGCGGCCGTCGCGCCGCGCAGGGGGTAGCTGGTGGTCGAGCGGTCGACCTCGTTCACCTCGGCCTCCGCCCGATGGCTGCCGGGGATCAGCATAAGGGGGCCGTTGAACTCGCACACGTCCTCCAGGAACACCAGCACGTTGACGCAGTTGGGCGTCGGCATGCCGTCGTCGGCGAGATAGGTCGGATAGTCCTGGTGCCACTGCCAGATGTCGCCCGTGAACGGCGCTTTCAGGTTGACGATGCTCTGGAAGATGTAGACCTCGCCGCCGGCGAGGTCGCGGGCGCCGCCGACCAGCCTGGGATGGCGCACGAAGCGCCCCAGCGTCTCGTCGAACAGGTGCGCGTTCATCAGGGAGCGCACCGTACGACCGTCCTTCTCCAGAATCACCTCGCGCCGCCGCTCTGCCGTCAGTGCCTTGATCCGCGTCATCGCCGCCGCCACGTCGGCCGCGGGGATCAACTCCGGGCAGACGACCATGCCGTCGTCGCGCCATGCCGCGAGCTGCGCCTCGTCCAACACCTCGCCCATCGTCCGCTCCCCCGCCAGGCTCGCGCCGAGCCTCGCCTGCGCCGCCGCGTTTCCCTACCGTATCTACAACCTCTCGGAGAAGCTCTTCTCCGACATTCCCCAGATGGCCGGGTAATCCGACGGCTGAATGACGATTGTATCGGCTGTATCGGCGCTTCGGTGGCTCTTGCAAAGGTGACGGCGCCTCGATCACGCGCGCGTCGGGTCTGACCGTTCGGTGGTCGCCAGCGGAGCGAAAGACAGGCGCTTTCGGGTGCGATCTGGACGCGGTTCTCCTGCTGCCGTCGACCAGCGCGACCGATGCGGCCAGCGACGCTCAACATCGGGCCGGCGTCTGGCCTAACCCGCCTTCGGCTTCAGCGCCACCACGTTGCCGCCGTCGGCCGGCTTGCCCTGCATCGCGGCGGCGATGCGGCTGGCGATGAGGTCGGACGCGGCCCGGAGCGGGTCGGCCAAGAGGTCGGAGTAGCGCACGGCGGCGCCGGCCGGCATGCCCGATTACTCACACGCGGATAGCGTTGGCGCTTCACCGGCTGGGACGCCTCTGGCCGGCGACTACGATTGGGTTGCGCGGTGCCGACCATGTACATTGTGGGGGTCCCCAAAACGGGGTCCCGGCCTGTCGAC
>VGEV01000217.1 GCA_016869175.1 Alphaproteobacteria bacterium | reverse complement strand
GTTCTCTATCGTCGGCCATGGCGGGCGTGGCGCCTCCCTGCTCTCGTGAAGGACCGGCTTAGACAACCAAATCCTGAACGAAATCAGTGAGCTATGCTACACCCGCCGCACCGATACGGCCCGCGCCACGAATAATCCAGGCTAGGGCTTGCAAGTAGTTGCGGTCGCGGAGCCATTGCCGCAGCACGGCCCGCGAGGCCTCCGGGTCGAGGCCATCGTAGAAGGTGACCAGCTTGCGCACCTCCTCGTCGACCGACTTCCCGGCGAGCGGCCGGGCGGCGCGGGTGGAATGATAGATCGTCTGGAACACCGCGCGGTCGAAGCCGATCGCCCGGCAGGCAATGGCCAGCCCTTCGCCACCGGGTCCATAGATCATCCGCCGCATGATCGGAAGCCGCAGGCCGGTCAGCTTCTGCCATGGCCGCCTCGAAAAGCGGCACCTGCCCCTGCCGCAAGGACTTCAGCGCGAAGCCCTGGCTGAGTTCGCCGGCGGCGTGCAGTTTGTCGACCACGCGCTGGGCCGCCGTCGCCTCCTCGCTCTCCGGCTTTTCGAAGGCATCCTTGACGATGCCCGACAGGGCGTCGTCGACCGCTTCCTGATCGACATCGTAGCGATTGACCAGCTGCTGGCGCAGCGCGGCCGAGACCCAGGCGACCATGCGCTTAGCCAGCGCGGGCGGCAAGTCGGAACGTCGAACCAGCGGCGCCTGGTAACGGTCGACGCGCTTCGATTCGTCGACTAAGTATTCCATGACCGCGGGCTTCAAGCGCGCTTCGTGGTTCTCCAGCAGCGTCGCGATGACATCTTCCTCGCCAGCTTCCACCAGCGCCGTGGTGACCGTCTCGCCGGTGCCCTTGCGCGTGGCGATGGCCAAACGATGCTGCATGGTGCGATGGCGCACCACTTCGACCAGGTCGGCGTCGCGCAAGACCGGGCTGCGCAGCAGCACCTCCTGCGCCACCGCGACCTCGTCGTTGGCCAGCATCGTCAGCAGATCGCGGGTTGCCTGGCCAGACCCCGCCAGCCGCTCCGCCAGCCGCGTGCGCACCGCGACTTCGACCTCCTGGCAAAGATGACGCAGGATCTCCAGCATCAGCGCCCGCTCTTCGGCGGTCAGCTCGCTGTCGCGGCGCTCGAACAGGTCGGAGATGGCGGAGAACAAGGAAGCCCGTCCGGCCCGCGATTTTTCGCGCGCCAGGTTCAGCAGGCGCGCAACCTCGCTCTTGCGGTCTTCGTTCGCCACCCAGCGCCACGCTTCCTTGGGATGGCACCGATGTCGCCGGCCGTGGCCGCGACAAGGTCCATCCAGCCATCCGACGCTGGTTTAAAGACCTGGAGTTAAGTCGGCGTAAATCAAGCGAAATTCGTCCAAGCTGTCTAGACAGTGGCGACCGGCGTGACCGGCGAGCCAACGGCTCCCGGCAGGCGCAGGGCGGGCGCCGTCAGCAGGCAGCGGCTGCGCTTGTTCGCGCGCATCCAGGCGGCGAACGCCGTCAGGTACCAGATCTCGCCCAACGGCACACCCAGCTTGAACAGACAATGTTCGTGGATCGGCAGCATGGCATAGTGGTGACTTGGCCCAGGCAACGAAGGGATCGCCTCGACCGCGTAGTTGTCCGCGATCATGGCCACCACGCCGCTGTCGGTGATCCACTTCAGCAGCTTGGCATCGCGCCCATCGAGCGCCGGGCAGAGCCGTTCCAGAAGCGCGCCATCGGGCTTGCCGCCCATGTCCAGGATGCGCTGGGCGAAGCCGGTGTGGAACAGCGCCAGGTCGCCTTCCTCCACGACCACACGGTCTGTCTCCATCACCCGCATGAGGTCGTCGTAGCCCACCAGCTTGCGCTCGTCGCCGAAATGCGCACGCAGGTCGATCAGCACGCCACGGCCTTGGATTGCCTGCTCGGCATAGTTCTGCACGCCCAGTGCCTCCACCCCGCGATAGTCTTCGCCGGTCGGTTGGTTCTTCTGGTAGTCGAACGGACCCTTGACGTGCTGGCCGCCACGGAAGCCGTTGTAGTAGACGACCTCGGCCACGCCGTCGCCGTCAACGTCGAACACGCTGCCGACATGGGCGAAGGAATCCCACTGCGTCGAATATTGCAGCCAGATCAGCACCGCGTCGTCGCAAATGACATCGGTGTTGCGCGGATCGAGTCGACCGAGCGGCAGATTCACTTGCGGCAAGCCCTCGCGGAAGGTCGGTTGCAGGCGCGGCGGGTAGCGCCTGGGGTTGAGGATATTGCCGCCGGGCAGGTTGAGCGGCAGGCTGAGGCAGAAGCGCAGGCCTTCGCGCACTTCCTGCGCCGCACGCTTGACCCGTTCGGGTGTCAGCAGATTGAGCCGACCCAGTTGGTCGTCCTCGCCAAACTCGCCCCAGTTCGACCCTTCCGGCCGCTGCTTCCACCGTCTTGCCATGGCGAACCCCTGCCCTCTTGCCCGGCGGAGTTTCCGGTTTGGCCGCGCGCCATGCAACCGCCGCCGATGGACAGGATGCCTGCCCCCTGTCGATACTTGCCCAGCGAAATCAGGAGGGACGGCCGATGGCCAAGCTAGCGCTTTTCGTTACCTTCGAGGTCGAACCGGGACGCATGACGACATTCCTGCCCCTGATCCAGGCGCATGCCGGCCGCAGCAAGGCGAACGAGCCAGGCTGCCTGCGCTTCGATGTGCTGCTGCCGAAAGAGGGCGGCGACCAGGTTCTGCTCTACGAACTCTATGCCGACCAGGCCGCCTTCGACCTGCATGCCCAGTCGGCCCACATGGCCCGCTATCGCGAGGAAACCAAGGGCATGACCAAGCCGCCGGCGGTGCGATTCGCCTGGTTGCAGGAATAGCGTCGGCTCATGCCGGCCGGCGGCGCACCAACTGCACCGCCTTGAGACTCATGACCGCCTCGTCCTTCTGGTTGCGCAACTCGTAGCGCACCGTGACCAGACCGCGGTCGGCGCGCGACTGCGAGGCACGAACCTCGACGACGCGCGCCACCGTGCGCACGGTGTCGCCTGGCCGTGCCGGCAGGTGCCAGCGCAGTTCGTCGACGCCGGGCGAGCCCAGGCTGGCCTCGCCGAACGGATTGTCCATCAGGAACAACCGGAACAAGACCGAGCCCAATTGCCAGCCGCTGGCGATCAGCCCGCCATAGGGGCTCTGTTCGGCGGCGGTGCGGTCGATGTGGAAGGGCTGCGGGTCGTAGCGCCAGGCAAAATCGACGATTGCCGCCTCGGTTAGCGTGAGACCCGGCGAGCGGAATTCGTCGCCGACCGCGAAATCCTCGAACCAGCGTTGCTGCACGGCACTCCCCCCAGTTGCACCGGCTTGGCATAGCCGATGCGGACGGGCCGTGCCATCCGTTGCTTGCGGGCAATCGGCCGCCCGCGCCCAGGGTGAGGGCGGTCACTCACCGGCCGGCAACGAGAGATTAAGTGGCTGCATGCCAGTCTTCGGACCGCATTGCCGGCCCATCCAATGGCCCACATCCCTGGGATGACATGAACCTTATTGCCAAGCCGACCGCGCTGCAGCAGCCGATCGCCATCCTGGACGGCGAGTTCCAGCGTTACTTCCTGGTTAGCCTTACCGCGCTCGCCATCGACGCTTCCTTGCTGCTGCTGCTGACGTCGGTCGGCGATCTGCACTTCCTGGCGGCTAATGCCAACGCCTTCCTGGCCGGCAGTCTGGCTGCCTATCTAGGCTCGGTCGCCTGGGTGTTCCGCCACCGCCGTTTCGGGCAGGGCGCGCTGGAGGTGCCGGTGTTCATCGCGATCGGCCTTGCCGGCCTGCTGGTTAACGAGACGGTGTTGTGGACCGCGGCCAGCGGCAACGGCCAGCCGCTCGAAATCGCCAAGGCGCTGGCGGCGGCGGCCAGTTTCGGTTTCAACTTCGTCATGCGCAAGCTGCTGTCCGGGTTCAGTAGATATGAGACGTTGGGTTCTGCTGTCGGGTGAGGGAGAGATACTCGTTGGGGGTTCGTCCGCCAAGGGCGCCGTGCGGTCTGTGGTGGTTGTAGAGATGGGCGAAGGCATCG
>VGEV01000216.1 GCA_016869175.1 Alphaproteobacteria bacterium | reverse complement strand
GCGGCCCGGTCGTCACGGCGTTCTTCCCCGGGCAGCTGCCGATTTCCGCGACCCTTTTGGCGTCAATCGACATCGATCTCGGCAACAAGCTCGACATCAGGGGAACCACGGCAATCAACAACAAGCTGTTCGAGGAGTTCGAGGAGTTCAGTGGCGAGTATCTGAAACTGGGCGTGCGCGGCCTGGTCTGGGTGCCGACGGCGCCCTATGCCATCATTTCGCGCAAGCAGACGCTGACCATGGCCGACCTGCAGGGGCAGAAGCTGCGTGGCTTCGGCTTGACGGTGCCGAAGTTTGAATCCGCGATGGGCGCGGTGCCGGTGGCGATCGCCAACACCGAGATGTATTCCGGTATGCAGACAGGCATCATCGACGGCGCGATGACCGATCCGCCGATCATGGTCAACAGCAAGCTGTATGAAGTCGCCAAATACGTGATCCGCACCGGTCCCGGGCGCGGCACCTCGCTGGCCGGGGCTTCCGTCGTGTATGCCTGCAACGAGGAGAGCTGGCAGTCGATCTCCCAGGCCGACCGGGCCAGCATCATGAAAGTCATTGGCGGAATGAAGGATTACATCGCCAAGACCATGGATGAGACGACCGATGCCGCCTTCACGGAACTGGAGGCCAAGGGCGTCAAGATCAGCGCGCTGACCGGTGCCGACGTGGCCGAGCTGAAGAAGCGGATGAACTTGTTCGAAGACGCCGCGAAGGAACTGGACGGCAAGGGATTGCCGGGCAGCAAGATCGCGGCGCGCTACCGTGAGCTGGCAGCGGACTATCTGTCGGGCAAGTGGAAGCCGTAACGGACGTTCGGGCGGCGGCCGGGCGGAAGGGGAACCGGCCGCCCGGCCGCCCGCCGGACGCGGCAGGTCGGCGCTGGACCTAGCCGCAAGGCTGGCAAGGACAAGCGGCGGCGCGATTCCGGCGGCCTTGGGCAGCCGGCCCCGGATCCTGAAAGGCGCGGAGTGGCATGGCCTTTCGAATTGGTATTGACGTTGGCGGCACGTTCACCGACGTGGCGCTGTATGACGACGCCGCGGCCCGGCTGCATATCGGCAAGGTGCTGACCTCGGCGGCCGATCCTTCGATCGCCGTGCTTGAAGGCGTCGACCAGCTGCTTGCCGCGGCCGGGGTCGGCGCGCGCGAGCTGAGCGAGGCCAGCCACGCCACGACGATCGCCACCAACACGGTGATCCAGCGCAAAGGCGCGCCGACGGCGCTGTTGATCACCCAGGGCTTTCGCGACGTGCTGATCGTCGGCCGCCAGAAGCGCTGGGAACTCTACGACAACGCCATCGACAAGCCGGTCCATGTGGTGCGCCGACGGCACATCTGGGAGGTGCCGGAACGCCTGCTGTTCGACGGCAGCGTCCATCTGCCGCTGGACGAGGTCCGATTGCGCGAGATCGCGGCGGAGCTGCTGGCCGCCGGCATCCGGGCGGTGGCGATCTGTTTCCTGCATTCCTATGTCAATCCGGCGCACGAGCGGCGGGCTGGCGAAATCCTGCGGGCGGCGGCGCCGGGACTGTTCGTCACGCTGTCGAGCGAGGTTTCGCCGGTCTACCGAGAGTATGAACGCGCCAGCACGGCGGTGTTGAATGCCTATGTCATGCCGGCCGTTGCCGAGTATGTCGGGCGGATCGACCAGGGCTTGCGTCGGCGCGACTACCAGCGTCGGCTGTATATCATGCAGTCGAATGGCGGGTTGGCCACGCCGGAGGTGACGAAGCGGTTTCCCATCCGCATCCTGGAATCGGGGCCGGCGGCCGGTGTGCTGGCCGCCACCCACTATACCGAGGCGGCTGGCACGCAAAACCTGCTGTCGTTCGACATGGGCGGCACGACGGCCAAGGTCTGCCTGATCGAGAACGGCCGGCCGATGGTGAGCGGGCAGTTCGAGTTCAACACGATCAACTTGAAGAAGAATAGCGGTCTGCCGATCAGCATCCCGGCCATCGATCTGGTGGAGATCGGCGCCGGCGGCGGCAGCATTGCCAAGGTGGAGATGGGCGCGATCGCGGTCGGACCCGAAAGTGCCGGCTCGGCGCCGGGGCCGATCTGCTACGGCCTCGGCGGAACCGAGCCGACGGTGACCGACGCCGACCTGGTGCTCGGCTATCTCGATGCCGACTATTTCCTGGGCGGCCGCATGCGGCTGGACCGCCAAGCCGCGCAGCAGGGCATCCGGCGCGCCATCGGCGGGCCGCTTGGCCTGGGCGACGAGGCGGCGGCCTGGGGCATCCACGAGGTGGTCACGGCCCAGATGGCGCAGGCGGCCCGCGTGGTGTCCGTCGGCAAGGGCAAGGATCCGCGCGATTTCGCCTTGTTGCCGTTCGGCGGGGCCGGGCCGGTGCACGCCTTGCGGCTGGCGCAGATGCTGGGTTGCCGGCGCATCGTCTTTCCCGCCGCCGCGGGCGTGGCCTCGGCGCTCGGGCTGTTGATGGCCGATCCGGCCTTTGACCTGGCGCGCACCAGCGTGCTGCGCCTGGCGCCCGAAACGCTGGATGCTGTCAACGCGATTTTCGCGGAATTGGAGGGGCAGGCCGAACAGCAGCTCCGCGCCAGCGGCATCGAGGGCAGCATCCGCATGCTGCGCGGCGCCGACATGCGGTTCGTCGGCCAGGGTTACGAGATCCCGGTGCCCCTGCCGCTCGGACCCTACCGGGGCGCGGATGCGGTTGCCAGGCTGCGCGAGGCTTTTCTTGCCGCCTACGCCGCCACCTATGGCGAACGGGCGTTCGACCCGCAGATGGCGGTCGACGGCGTGCATTGGCGTCTGACGGCGTTGATCGAGCGGTTGGACTTCCGTTTCAGCGAGGTCGGCGCCGGGACAGGCCAGACGAGCGGTGCGCGCAAGGGCACGCGGCCCGTCTATTTCCCCGAGGCCGGTGGCTTCGTCGATTGCCCAGTCTACGACCGTTATGCGCTGCGCGACGGCGACCGGCTGGCGGGGCCGGCGGTGGTCGAGGAGCGGGAATCGACCGTGGTGCTGATTTCCGGGTGCCATGCCAGCGTCGATCGGCATGGCAACATCGTCGTCGGTTTCTGAGCGGGCCAACGGGGGCAGCATGCGCAACGTCGATCCGGTCACGTTCTCGGTGGTCTGGGGCGGCCTCATCTCCGCCGCGGCGGAAATGGGCGTGACCTTGGCCCGCACCGCCTATTCCATGGCGGTGCGCGAGGGTTCGGACTTCTCCACCGGTGTGTTCGACGCCGAAGGCAACATGGTGGCGCAAGGCGACTACAGCCCCGGCCATCTCGGTTCCATGGCCTTCGCCGTCAACCTCATGCTGCGGGACTTCCCGCGCGAGGGCTTGCGGCCGGGCGACGCCATCATCTGCAACGATCCGTGGATCGGCTCTGGTCATCTGCCGGACGTCTACATGGTATCGCCGGTCTTCCACGAGCAGGAATTGATCGGCTTTTCGGTCTGCATCGGCCACCAGATCGACATGGGCGGCGCCGGCGCCGGGTCGACGGTTATCCAGGGCATGATAGACAACTACCAGGAAGGTCTGCGCATCCCGCCCACCCTGTGCTTCCGCGACGGCAAGCCGGTGGTGGAGGTATTCCGCATCATCGAGGCCAATGTCCGGGTGCCGGAGGTTCTGGGCGACCTGCGCGCGCAGTTTGCCGCCAACATGACCGGCGCCGCACGCATCCAGGATCTCGCTCGCCACTACGGGTCGGGCGTGCTGAAGCATTGCATGCGCGAGATCATCGAGCGCAGCGAGGCGGAGATGAATGCGGAGATCGCGCGGCTGCCGGAAGGCACCTATACGTGCGAGGACTACTTCGACGACGCTGGTCCGGATACGCCGCCGATCAAGTTCCAGGTCGCCGTGATCATTAAGGACGGCCAGATCACGCTCGATTGGGAAGGCACCGGCCCGCAAGTGGAAGCCGGCATGAACAGCACGCTGCACTACACCTACGCGTATTCGATCGCGGCGGTGAAGAGCGTCACCTTGCCGCGCGCGCCGCAGAACCAGGGCGTGATCCGCACGATCAACGTCAAGGCCCCGCCCGGCTGCTTCCTCAACCCTCGCCGGCCGGCGCCCTGCGGCGGGCGCAATGTCGTCTCGCACCGCATCTACGAGACCGCCCTGGGCGCGCTCAGCAAGGCGGTGCC
>VGEV01000215.1 GCA_016869175.1 Alphaproteobacteria bacterium | reverse complement strand
ATCGACCATTCGAAGTCCGTGATCTCGTAGCGGCGTGCAGGCATCCTCGACCCTCCTCGAGGACCCTTGAATCACCCTTCGCCAACTTTGGGAATCCCATTTATGAGTTCATGACCTAGTGGTGTCCCGGTACTTTCCCCCGCCAACCTAATCGGCGCGATCCGCGTTGGGAAGCTAGCGCGCTATCTGCATGAACAAGGGCATGACATCCGCGTGCTGACCGGCAGCGCGGAAGGCGACCAATCGCTGCCATTGGAGATTCCGCCGGAAAAGGTGCTGCGGACCGCCTGGTTCGACATCGACCGCCTGGCGCATCCGCTGGGCCGCCGGGACAGGGACCGCGGCGCGCTGCCAACCGCCGTCGACGGGCACCCAGCAGATCGGGCGCGCTGGCTGCAGCCGCTGCGCCGACGCCTCGCGCCGCATTACAATGGGCTGTTCCGCGTGCCCGACCGGCATATCGGCTGGCTGCCCTACGTACTGGCAGCGGCCGGTCGCCTGGCCAACAATTGACGCCCGGAACTGATCTATGCCAGCGCGCCGCCCTACACCACGCTGCTGGCCGCGCACCGGATCAGCCGCCGTCTGGGCGTGCCCTGGATGGCCGAATACCGCGACCGCTGGGTTGACGATCCCTATCTCGAACTGCCGGGCTGGCGGATGCGGTTCGACCGCTGGCTGCAACGGCGCGTCATGACCAGCGCCGCCGGCCTGGTGACCGTTTCCGAGCCGTGGGCAACGCAGTATCGGCAGAAATACAGCCTGCCCGTGGTCGCCATTTACAATGGCTTCGATCCACGCGATTTCCCCGACGACGACACCGCCCGGCCGGCGCCCGGAGCCTTGCGCATCCTGCATGCCGGCTCGCTCTATGGCGGCCGGCGCGATCCGCGCCGCTGTTTCGGACGATCAAGGCGAGCGGCCTGACGCCCGCCGATATCGCCGTCGAGTTTTACGGCGGCGACAGTGGCATCGCACGGCAACTCGCCGGCGAGGCGGGTGTCGCCGACTTCGTCAGCACCTACCCCTCGGTGCCCTATGCGCGCTCGGTCGCCTTGCAGCGGCGGGCCGACGTGCTGCTGCTGATGCAGTCGAACGACCCGCTGGAACAGGGCAACGTGCCGGCCAAGCTGTTCGAGTATTTCGCCGTTCGCCGGCCGATCCTGGGCCTGGGCCTGGAAAGCGGCGTGCCGGCCCGCCTGATCGCCGAGAATGACGCCGGGCTGTTCTCCAACGATCCCGGGCGGATCAGCCGCCAACTGCTAGAGTGGGTGGCGCAAAAGCGCCAACAGGGCGAATTGCCGCGGCTGCCGGCCACGGTGCGCCAACGCTTCACGCGCGAGGATCAGTTCCGGCAGTTGGAGCGGTTCTTGGCCGGCATGCTGCGGACGCCCGCCGAGGCGGGCGCCGAACCGCCGGCGGCGTGATGCGCCGGGAACCGGATCTTTACCGGGCGCCAGCAAGGTTGCGGTCATGCCAGTGCCAGTGCCAGTGCCAGTGCCAGTGAAGGGAGTAGCGTGGCCATGCGTCCAGCGGAAGTCCATCTGATCGCCGCGGCCCGGCCCAATTTCATGAAGGTGGCGCCGGCCTACCATGCCTTGCGCCGCCAATCCTGGTGCCGACCCGTGCTGGTGCATACCGGCCAGCACTATGACGAGCAGATGTCGGCTGCCTTCCTGCGCGACCTCGAACTGCCCCAGCCTGACATCCACTTGGGCGTCGGCAGCGGCAGCCACGCCGAACAGACGGCCAAGGTGATGGTTGCCTACGAGAAAGTGTGCCTGGAGCGGCCGCCGACCTGGGTGATCGTGGTGGGCGATGTGAACTCGACCATGGCCTGCACGCTGGCCGCCAAGAAGCTGTGTCTGCCAGTTGCGCATCTGGAGGCGGGCCTGCGCAGCCGCGACCGCACCATGCCGGAAGAGATCAACGGCATCGTCACAGACGCCATCAGCGATCTCCTGTGGACCCCCTCGCCCGATGGCGATGCCAACCTGCTGGCCGAAGGCGTGCCGGCCGCCCGGATCGAGCGCATCGGCAACATCATGATCGATTCCTACAAGCTGATGCGGCCGCGCATCGAGGCGACGCGGACCCGCGAACGGTTCGCGCTCGCCGCCAGGGGCTATGCCGTCGTCACCCTGCATCGGCCGGCCAATGTCGATCAGCCGGGCACGCTGAAGCCGCTGCTGCACGCGCTGGCCACGGTCGCCAGCTGCCTGCCCTTGGTTTTCCCGATGCATCCGCGTACCCGGTCCCGCATCAAGGAATTCGGCCTGGAGGGCATCCTCGCGGCTACCCCCACGATCCATCTCTGCGAGCCGCTCGGCTATGTCGACTTCATGGGCCTGGTGCGCGAAGCCGGGATGGTGTTGACCGATAGCGGCGGCGTGCAGGAAGAAACGACCTATCTGGGCATCCCCTGCCTGACCTTGCGCGACACCACCGAACGGCCGGTCACCGTCAGCGAAGGCAGCAACCGGCTGATCAAGCTGCATGAACTGCGCGAGGCGGTGGCCGCGGCGCAGGCCGCCGGTCCGCGCGGCCGAAAGCCGGACCTGTGGGATGGCCGCACCGCCGAGCGTTTGTCGGCGAGCCTGCGCCGCCATTTGGAAGCGGCACGGGCCGACCGCCGGGCGGTCGCCGGCTAGTGGATCGGCTCAAACGGATGCTATCCATCCGTTTGAGCGGTCGATCCACTGCATCAGTGGGTTAGTGGTTCGATTCAACCGACGCTTGGGAGCCAAGCGTCGGCATCGAACCGTTAGGGAGCTTTGCGCGGCGGCGGGACGCGGGCGGGCGGCGCCGGCGGCAGGGCGGGCGCCTTGGACACGTCCGGCAACGGCGTCAAGTCCTGGCCACGCTGTGCCGCGGCGCGCTCGGCCGGCGTAACATGCAGCTTCTCACGCTCCGTCGTCTGCAAGCCGAACAACAGCAGTTGCGGTTCGCGCGCCAGGGACTGATCGCGTTCCGAGGGGTCGGCTGGCGCCAACGCCGCGCGCAGCAGGGTCTCCCACTTGCGCCGCGTCTCCGCCGGATCGCCCGGAACCGGGGCGACATCCATCGGCACCAGACCCATGACCGCGTAGCGCCGGCCGTCGGGGGCCAGCACCGTCCAATATTCGGGCGGACGGGTATGCGGCTGCCCGACGTAGAAATGGCGCTCCTCGTGCTCGCGCACCCGCCGGTCGCGCTGCTGCAGCTCGCGCATCAGCCGGTCCTCCTCGTCCGTCAGGCGGGCGGCATCGCCGCCCTGCCGGCGCAGCCGCCGCAACTCGGCGAACCTGCGGTCGAGCTCGCGCTGCAGCGCCTCGGCATCCGCCTGATGCTTGCGCCGCTCGTCCTCCTGATAGGGCCTGAGCCGAACCAGCGCATCGGCCCCGGCTGCCGGCAGCGCTTCGTTCTCGCCGGGCTTGACCGCCTGCAACTTGCCGTCGGGGCCCCGCCGCACCGCGCCGACGCGGCCCGTACTGGGTGGTTCGACCGCCGGTCCGCTCTGTGCCAATGCGGGCTGGCCGAGGCCGGCGCCGAGCACCAGCCCGCCCAGCGCGAGCGCGCAAGGCACCGCGCGCCACGGCGCCCTGACTCGTTGCCTTGCCCGCCCGTCCAACGCCAACCTCCGCTTCACAGGTCAACTATACTCCCGCCCCGGCCGGCCGGCGATGCGGGCCGATCGCGTTCCGGGGCCGAACGGCTGGCATGAGGACCGTTGCGATGAGGAACATGGGGCGGCCCCCTTGGCGGGCGGCCATCGCCGCGCTGGCCATGCTGGCGACCGGTCCGACCGCGCTAGCCGCCCTGCGTGAGGTCGGCAGCGTCGAGGAATTGAAGGCCGCGATCGTCGGCGCAGGGCCGGGTGACCGCATCCAGCTCGCTCCCGGCCGCTATCGATTGCCGCTTCTGGCCATCACCCGCCCCGGCACGGAGAGCGCGCCCATCACGCTCACCGCCGCCAAGCCGGACGAGACCGTGCTGGAACCGCTCGACAGCACGCTTATCCAGGTGCGGGCGCCTCATTGGCATTTCGAGGCGCTTGGACACCTCGAGGAACCCAATCATTGACGACGAAGCATCGCCGATGAGGGCATGGCCTGCGGCCCAGCCTGCGGATTGGGTGCTGTGGCGGGGTCTATTTGGTCTGCGGTGGCGCGTCGATGCAGTGAGCGGCGC
>VGEV01000214.1 GCA_016869175.1 Alphaproteobacteria bacterium | reverse complement strand
GGCGATCTTCGCCTTGAATGCCGCATCAAACTTCCGTCTTGTCTTCGCCATCGCTCCCTCCGTCACAATGACGGATCAGAACGCGGCTCCACTCAAGCCCCTGGTCCCAAAACCGGGGTCCACTTCTGTTGCGCTCGAGGCTCTTCAGGCTGTACGCGCCGAAGAAACAGCGATAGACCAGCGCCGGCATGCCCATGGTCAGCACGATGCGGACCGAGCGGCCGCCGAGCAGCTTGCCGCCGAACGCCTTGCGCGCCGGATCGAAGGCGAAGCCCGGCCGCATCACCTGCTCCAGGAAGCCCTTCAGCAGCGCCGGCATGCCGCCCAGCCAGAGCGGATAGAAGATGACGAGATGTTCGGCCCAGCCGATCGCCGACTGCGCCTCGGCGATGGCAGGCGGCGGCTGTCCGTCATTGAACTCGCCGGCCGTGCGCAGCAGCGGGAACGCGAGCCCCGCCACAGCCACGCGCCGCAATTCGTACGCCGCCGCCGCCGCGCCCTCGGCATAAGCGTCGGCCATGGCATGCAACAAATGGCCGCCGGCCGGGTCCGGGTGACCTTGCAGGAGTACGATGCGTGTCATGCCGCTGCGCATCGCATGGCCGGCCAGCGCCCTGCCTTGCTCGCGATCAAGCCGACCCGGCCACGCCAACGGCCAGCCGCGCCGTCCCGGCCGATCGGCTCAGCCGGCGCGCGGGATAACGACATGCTCCTCGACGACGAAGGTGGTGACCGAAGCGATGAACTTGCCGCCGTCGGCCCACAATTCCTTGGCCTCCGGCGTCGCGAAGGCGGCGTCCATGGCGGCCACGCTGTCGAACCAGAACTCGACGATGCCGTCGACCTGCTGGCCGCCCGTGGGCAGGTCGTGGCGATGGCCGCGGTCCAGGATGTGGTTCTGAAAATAGCCGCGTACGCCCGGCAGCCGTTTGACCATCGGCCCGTGCACTTCGCGCCAATAGTGGCCGAACTCCGCCTCGCTCATGCCGGGCTTGCGCGTCAGCAGCGAGATGCGCTTGATCATGACCCGCCTCCTTGTGCCGTCACTGCCGGTCGAGCTCGCGCGCGATGACGATCTTCTGCACCTCGCTGGTGCCCTCGTAGATCTGCGTCACCCGCACATCGCGATAGATCTTCTCCACCCAGTAGTCCGCCAGATAGCCGTAGCCGCCGTGGATTTGGATGGCCTGCGAACAAACCCATTCCGCCATCTCGGAGGCATAGAGCTTGGCCTGGCTGGCGGCCGTGCGCGACTGGCGCCCGGCCGTTTCCAGCGCCGCCGCGTGCAGATACATGGCGCGGGCGGCGGCGATCTTGGCCGACATCTCGGCCAGGCGGAAGGCCACCGCCTGATGCTGAACGATCGCCTGGCCGAAGGCCTCGCGCTCCTTGGCATAGCCAAGCGCCCGTTCGAAGGCGGCGCGGGCCATGCCGACCGACTGCGCGGCGACGCCAATGCGGCCGACCGAGAGGTTGGCGAGCGCGATGCGGTAGCCCTCGTCCGCCCGGCCGAGCAGCGCTTCCGCCGGCAGTTCGATGTCGTCGAGCGCGATCAGGCAGGTATCGCAGGTGCGGTGGCCGAGCTTGTCCTCCACTCGCAGCACGCGATAGCCGGGCGCGTCGGTCGGCACGATGAAGCAGCCGATGCCGCGCTTGCCGGCGGCGGGGTCGGTCACGGCGATGACCAGGCCGAAGGCGGCGCTCTCACCCATGGTGATGAACGCCTTGGTGCCGCTGAGCCGCCAGCCGCCGCCGTGGCGTCGTGCGCGGGTCCTGAGGTTGCTGGCATCCGAGCCCGCCTGCGGCTCGGTCAAGAGGATAGCCCCGAGGCATTCGCCGCTGGCCAGCGGCACGAGGTAGCGCCGTTTCTGCTCGTCGCTGCCATACTGTGTCAGCGCCGCCGCGACCGGCGAGTTGCTGCCGGCCAGCATGTTGGAAATACCGCCATCGGCCGCCGCCACCTCCTCGATCGCCAGCACGTAGGATACGAGATCGGCGCCCGCGCCACCCCATTGCGGGGGCACGCAGACCGCGGTCAGACCCACTTGGCCCGCCTTGCGGAACAGTTCCGCCGGCGTGCGCCCTGCCGCCTCCCACGCCTGCGCGTGCGGCAGGATTTCCTCCTGCGCGAAGCGGCGCGCGGTCTCGCGCACCAACCGTTGCGCTTCGGTGAGCGGCATCGCCAATCAAGCCAGGAACTTGACGTGCGCCTTGATCGCGCCCGTCGCGGCATCGATCCAGCCATGCGGGCGGGCCTTCTCGATCATCGCCGTCAGGCCGTCCTGAAAGGCGCGGTCATGCTGCAATTCCGGCAGCCCGCGCAGCCAGGCTTGCGAAACCCAGGCCGCCTCGGCGCTGTCGACGCGGGCGATGCCGCGCAAAGCCTGCCGCAACCGCTCGATCTCGGCGGCGGCGCAGGCCGCCTCGACATGGAACTTCTTGAAGTCGGTCGGGTCGGCCAACGTCGCCCGGAATTCGCGATCCACCTTCACATACATGCCGCACCTCTCCCTCAGCGGCCGCTGAAGACCGGCTTGCGCTTTTCCAGAAAGGCGCGCATCGCCTCGCCGGAATCCGCGTATCGTGCCAGCTCCGCCGTCATGTTCTGCTCGAACCGATAGCCGTCGCGCAGGCTCATCTCCTCGATGCTGTTGAGCGCATGCTTGGCCATGCGGCTGGCGATCGGGCTCTTGGCCGCGATCGCGCGCGCCATGGCCGTGGCGGTGTCGAGCAGCTCCGAGAGCGGAACGCAGGCTTCGACCACGCCCAGCCGGTGGAGTTCGCTGCCGCTCAGGCGCTGGCCGGTCAGCATCAGGCGGCGGGTCGTCGAATGACCAAAGAGGCGCATCGCGTGCCGGCCGCCGCCCATCATGCCAACGTCGATCTCCGGCAGGCCCATCAGGCAGGTGTCGGCGGCGATCAGGATGTCGCAGGACGCCGCCACCGCCAGGCCCGCGCCCAAGGCCGGGCCGTTCAGCGCGGCAATCACCGGCAGTTTGCAATCGACGATCGACTGGAAGCACTCGCGGGCGCGGCGGTTATGCGCCCAGGTCTCGCCCGGCGGGCGTTCCTTGGCACGGGCCTTGATGTCGGCGCCCGCAGAGAAACACTTCCCCGCACCCGTCAAGACCGCGACGCGCGCTTC
The DNA here is from genome assembly GCA_016869175.1 of Alphaproteobacteria bacterium. Lineage (GTDB taxonomy): Bacteria > Pseudomonadota > Alphaproteobacteria > VGEV01. The sequence goes on along the minus strand of VGEV01000214.1, from coordinate 1,214 downwards.
CGCCGTGTCGGACAGCCGGTCGAAGCAGGCGATCATGTCTTCGTGGAACTGGCGGTCCTGGGCGTTGACCGGCGGGTGCTCCATGGTGACGACGGCGACATGCTCGGCCAGTTCGCAGCGCAAGCGTTCGGTCTTCATCAACATTGGCCGCTCCCTTCCGCCAGCCAAGGGTGGCAGACGCGGCCGGCCGCGGCAACCGAACTTGCCGCCCGGCAAGCGCCCCGGCATAGTCGCGACCTGCCGCAAGGGGGAGGCTCGTGGCCGATCTCGAGGAGCGCGTCGCCGACGGCGTTGCCGTGCTGACCATGAACCGGCCGGAACGCCGCAACGCGTTGTCGAACGCCATGGTCGAAGGATTGCTGGAGGCGTTGCCGCGCTTGGCCGGCGACGACGCCGTCGGTTGCATCGTCTTGACGGGCGCGGGGCCGGCATTCTCGGCCGGCGGCGATGTCAAGGCCATGGCGGAAGGCACCTCGCTGGCCGGTGCCACGATGGAGCAGAAGGCGGACCGCTTGCGTTCGCGCATGGAGGTCTCGCGCCTCTTGCACGAACTTTCCAAGCCGACCATCGCCATGCTGCGCGGGCCGGCCGCGGGCGCCGGCCTGTCGATGGCGCTGGCCTGCGACCTCAGGATCGCCAGCGACAACGCCCGCTTCACCACCGCCTTCGCCAAGGTCGGCTTTTCCGGCGATTTCGGCGGCAGCTATTTCCTGACCAAGCTGGTCGGCACGGCCAAGGCGCGCGAACTCTATTTCACCGCCGAGCTGATCGACGCGGCCGAGGCGCTGCGTCTGGGCCTGGTCAACCGGGTGGTGGCGGACGGCGAGCTGGAAGCGGCGGCGCTGGGGCTCGCACGCCAGCTTGCCGCCGGCCCCCGCGTCGCGCTGCGTTACATCAAGCGCAACATGAACGCGGCCGAACATCTCTCGCTCAAGGAGTGCCTTGACCTGGAAGCCTGGCATCACACCCGCACCGCCGCGACCGAGGACCACACGGAAGGCGCCCGCGCCTTCGCCGAGAAGCGGCCGCCCGCCTTCAAGGGCCGTTAAGCCTGTCGCAAGATTTACCTTGGCGGTTGAGGCGCTGTTAGCATCCGCGCCCTAGCCTGGATTATTCGTGACGCGGGCCGTATCGGTGCGGCGGGTGTAGAATAATTCACTGATTTCGTTCAGGATTTGGTGGTCTAAGCCGGTCCTTCACGAGAGCAGGGAGGC
>VGEV01000213.1 GCA_016869175.1 Alphaproteobacteria bacterium | reverse complement strand
CGGCGCCCGCCGCCCCGCGCCCCGGCAGCAACGGCAGTGGCCAGGCGGCCGAGGGCGAGCGGCTTCTTGTCAGCCCGCTGGCCAAGCGCATGGCGGCACAGGCCGGCCTGGATCTTGGCGCCATCAAGGGCAGCGGCCCGCATGGCCGCATCGTCAAGGCCGATATCGACCAGGCCCTGGCCGCCGGCAAGCCGCCAGCCATGGCGCCGGCGCCCACGGCCGCAGCACCGGCCCCGGCCGCCAGGCCCGCGGCACCCCTGCCGGCAGGACTGGAGCCGGAATTTGAACTGCTGCCGCTCAGCGCGATGCGCAAGACGATCGCCCGGCGCATGCAGGAATCGAAGCAGCAGGCGCCGCATTTCTACATGACGGTCGATTGCGAGATCGACGCGCTCTTGAAACTGCGCAGGGAGCTGAACGACGAGGGCGGCGGCAAGCTCACCGTCAACGACCTGCTGATCAAGCTGGCGGCGTTGGCGCTGATGAAGGTGCCGGCCGCCAACGCTGCCTGGGCGGAAGGCGGCATCAAGCTCTACAAGTCAGCCGACATTTCCGTCGCGGTGGCGACCGAGCGTGGCCTCGTCACCCCGGTGGTGCGCCGGGCCGAACAGAAGGGGCTTGCCACCATCAGCCGGGAAATGGCGGCACTGGCGGCCAAGGCGCGCGACGGCAAGCTGCTGCCGGAGGACTACCAAGGCGGCACCTTCACGATTTCCAACCTGGGCATGTTCGGCATCAAGCAGTTCGAAGCGGTGCTGAACCCGCCGCAGGCCTGCATCCTGGCGATCGGTGCCGGCGAGAAGCGGCCGGTGGTGAAGAACGACGCGCTGGCCATCGCCACCATCATGAGTTGCACGCTCTCGGTCGACCATCGCTCGGCCGACGGCGCGATCGGCGCGCAGTATCTTGCCGCCTTCAAGAAGCTGGTGGATAGCCCGCTGGCGATGCTGCTCTAGGGTAGCGGGTCATGGCCAACCTGAGCTTCGATCTGGCGGTCGTCGGCAGCGGCCCCGGCGGCTACGTGGCCGCCATCCGCGCCGCGCAATTGGGGCTGAACGCCGCGGTGATCGAGCGGGCGGAACTGGGCGGCATCTGTCTCAACTGGGGCTGCATTCCGACCAAGGCGCTGCTGCGCAGTTCCGACCTGTTGCACCAGATCCGCCACGCCGAGGCATTCGGGCTGCAAGTCTCCGGCGTGTCCTTCGACCTCGCCCGCATCGTCAAGCGCAGCCGCGCCGTGGCCGGGCAGCTGTCCAACGGTGTCAAACATCTGCTGCGCAAGCACAAGGTGACGGTGGTGGCCGGCAGCGCCAAGCTGGCCGGTCCCGGCCGGCTGGCGGTGACGCGGGCCGATGGCGGCGATACGGTCAGCGCCAAGCACATCGTCCTGGCGACCGGCGCGCGGGCCCGCGAGCTGCCGGGCCTGAAGGCCGACGGCAAGCTGGTATGGACCTATCGCGAGGCGCTGGCGCCCGATGTCATGCCGAAATCGCTGCTGGTGATCGGCTCGGGCGCCATCGGCATCGAGTTCGCCAGCTTCTACCGCACGCTCGGCGCCGAGGTGACGGTGGTGGAGGTGCTGGACCGCATCCTGCCGGTCGAGGACGCCGAGATCTCGGCTTTCGCCAGGAAGGCGTTCGAGAAACAAGGCATGAAGATCCATGTCGGCGCGCAGGTGGCCAGGTTGGAGCCGGTTGGCGAGGGCGTCGCTGCCACGCTGGAATTCGCCGGCGGCCGCAGCGAACGCCAGACCTTCCATCGCGCCATCCTGGCAGTCGGGATCGTCGGCAACGTCGAGGGCCTGGGTCTCGAGGGCACCAGGGTCAAGGTGGAAAAGAGCCACGTCGTGGTGGACGAGTGGTTGCGCACGGGCGAGCCCAATGTCTATGCCATTGGTGACCTGGCCGGCTCACCCTGGCTGGCGCACAAGGCGATGCACGAAGGGGTCATCTGTGTCGAGCGCATCGCCGGGCTGAACGATGTGCATCCGCTCGATACCTCGCGCGTGCCGGGCTGCACCTATTGCTGGCCACAGGTGGCGAGCGTCGGCTTGACCGAAGCCGCCGCCAAGGCGGCCGGGCGTGCCGTGCGGGTGGGGCGCTTCCCGTTCATCGGCAACGGCAAGGCGATCGCCATGGGCGAGCCGGAGGGCCTGATCAAGACCGTGTTCGATGCGCAGACCGGCGAACTGCTGGGCGCGCACATGATCGGCGCGGAAGTAACCGAACTGATTCAAGGCTTCGGCATCGCCAAGACCTTGGAAACCACCGAGGCCGACTTGCTGCACACCATCTTCCCGCACCCGACGATCTCGGAAGCGATGCATGAGGCGGTGCTTGACGCGTATGGCCGTACCCTCCACATCTAGGCTGCCGGGGGGAGAAGGGATGCTATGGCCGAGGTGAGCGACAGGACGGCCCCCCAGACCCTGCGCCATCCCGAAAAGCGCAACCGGGCCGACAATCCGATTCCGCGCAAGCCCGAATGGATCCGCGTCAAGGCGCCCACCTCGCCCGAATATGGCGAGACCCGGCGCATCGTGCGCGAGCATGGCCTGCACACGGTGTGCGAGGAGGCGGCCTGCCCGAATGTCGGGGAGTGCTGGGCCAAGCAGCACGCCACCATGCTGATCATGGGCGATACCTGCACGCGGGCCTGCACCTTCTGCAATGTCAAGACCGGACGGCCGGGCCGACTTGACGGCGCGGAACCCGGCCGCGTCGCGCAGGCCGTTGCCAGGCTGGGTTTGCGCCACGTGGTCATCACCTCGGTCGGGCGCGACGACCTGCCCGATGGCGGCGCGCGGCATTTCGCCGCCACCATCGCCGCCATCCGAAGCGCGGCGCCGGCCACCACCGTGGAGGTGCTGACCCCGGATTTCCTCGGCAAGCCCGGGGCGGTCGAGGTGCTGGCGGCCGAGCCGCCCGACGTGTTCAACCACAACCTGGAGACCGTGCCACGGCTTTATCCGCAGGTGCGGCCGGGTGCGCGCTATTTCGCGTCGCTGCAATTGCTGGCGGCGATGAAGCAGGCAGTACCTGGTTTGTTCACGAAATCGGGCCTGATGGTCGGCCTGGGCGAGGAGCGCGCCGAGGTGGGCCAGGTGATGGACGACCTGCGCGAGGCGGCGGTCGATTTCCTGACCGTCGGCCAGTACCTGCAGCCGACGCCCAAGCACCACGCCATCGCGCGTTTCGTCACCCCGGCCGAGTTCGAGGCCTATGCCAGCCTGGCGCGCGGGAAGGGCTTCCTGCTGGTCTCGGCCAGCCCGCTGACCCGCTCGTCCTACCATGCCGATCGCGATTTCGCGGAACTGCGCCGCCGCCGACTGGCGGATACCGCGACGGGCTAGTCGTGCCGACGCATTCGGAACGCCGCCGGCTGCCGTTCGCGCCGCAGCAATTGTTCGATCTGGTGGCCGATATCGAACGTTACCCGGAGTTCCTGCCCTGGTGCGTGGCCTGCCGCATCACCCAGCGCGAGGGCAATGTGGTCTGGGGCGACCTGATGGTTGGCTTCAAGCTGTTCCGTGAGACCTTCACGTCCAAGGTGACGCTGTTGCCGCCGAGCGGCATCGACGTCGAGTATGTCGACGGCCCCTTCCGGCACCTGGTCAATCACTGGCGCTTCCAGGCGGCCGAGGACGGCAATGCCACGGACATCGATTTCTTCATCGAGTTCGAGTTCCGCTCGCGGCTGCTGCAGCGCGTGGCGACCGGCGTGTTCCACGAGGCGTTCCGCCGCATGGTGCGCGCCTTCGAACAGCGTGCGCAGGCCCTGCACGGCGCGGCGGGCGGGGCGGTGCTGTCCGGAGCGGGGTGAGCCCCGGCCAACCGGCTCAGGCCGCTTCGCCCTCGGGCAAGAGAAAGGCTGAGGCCACTGCGACAAGGTTGTGTCCGCCGTGCGCCAGGATCGGGCACCAAAGGCTGCGGGTCTTCTCGTAGAGCAAGGCGAATAAGACGAACGTGACGGTAAACCTGGGGATCGCGGCGGGGTCGAAATGCAGCCCGGCGTGCAGCAGGGCAGAGAGCAACGCGGCGGCCCCGACCGGCAGGCGCTGACGTAGCCAGCGATAGAGAAGGCCGCGGAACAGCACCTCCTCGATCATTGGCGCAAGCACCACGGCGCCGAAGCCCACGAGAAGCGAGACGCCGACCAGCAGGCGGCCGGGCCAGTGCAAGCGATATTCCTGCCAGCCACCCGGATTGCGCCAGAGCAACAGCAGGTAAATCCAAGCGAGCGCGGCTCCCTCGGGCACGAATTGATCGATTGGACACCTCGAAAACCTCTGGCGTTGAGGGTCGCGGGTTGATTCTCTGACCTCTGGCGATGGCCGGAGGCGGGGATGGCGGGACAGGCTGGTTTCTTCGACACGGACGAGCGGCTGGCGTGGCTGTCGGCGGCGGGGGA
>VGEV01000212.1 GCA_016869175.1 Alphaproteobacteria bacterium | reverse complement strand
GTTCCACGCCCTTCATCCCCCCGCCCTCTGCCAAAACCGCAAAGAGCTATCTGCTGCTGGATTTTTACTCCGGCGCAACCGGACAATCCGGCCGCTTCAGTGAGGGATTTTTGCCCCGGCGCTTACATCCTGGATAAATCGGTGACAGCTTACGATTTGCAAGCCGCCGACGCGGCGACGGCGGCGAACTCCGCCGGCACGTAGCCGAAGCGGCCCATCTCGGCGGCGTGCTCGCTGATCACGCGTTCGACCTGCGCCGGGCTGAGCCTCGCCCGCCATTGCCCGGCCCGCCCCACCCGGAAGAAGCGCGCCTGGTGCAGGCTGCGCTCGCGAAAGCCACGGGCCTCCTCCTGCCGGCGCAACACCTCGAAGGAAGCGAAGCGGATCGCCTTGTCCAGCCGCGCCCGGGGCGGCTTCAGGCCGAGAAAGCCGGCCACCCGGCCGAAGCTCTGCTCGGGCTTCGTCGCCATGTCCTCGTAGCGCACAACCAATAGTTGCTTGCCCTGCTGGCCGGCCCAGCTCCGCACGTGTTGCGACCAGGTGCCATAGAACTCGAACACGTTGCGCTCGTCGGTCTGGGTGGCCGATTGCGGATCGCCCAGCATGTCGATCGCCTGGTCGAGGGTGAGGCCGAAATGGTCGGCGAGCGAGAGCACGAGATCGAGGGGATTGCGCACCACATAGAGGGCGCCTGCCGTCGCCGCCATGGTGATGAGCGGCACGCCGAAGGTCTCGCCCAGCATGTTGTGCGTCTTGACGAACACCGAATCCGGGCGGGCTCGGGTATAGGCCTGGTGCACTTCGGGCCGCAGCCGGGCGATGTCCTGCGGCAAGAGCGCGCTCACCTTGCGTCCGGCCAGGCGTTCGTACCAGGTCGCCTGGGAATCGCCGAAACAGAACTGGTCGAGCTGGTTGATGTCGGCGGGCTCGGCCGGGTTCAACAGCAGGTTGTGCAGGAAGGCCCTGAGCCAGGTGTTGCCCGACTTGGGATAGGAGGCCAGCCAGATGATCCCGCCCATCGTGCCCGTCCCGCCTGCGCTGGCCGCCGCATAGCCCGGCCGGCCGCCACCGTCAACGCCGGGCCGTTAACCACGGCTCAGGCTTTTCAAGCCGTCCGGGCAGACGTTAATGTTTTCTTCTAAGGACGGTGGTGGACCATGCTGCTGGTTTGGGGACTGAAGCAGGTCCTGAGGGTCGGCTGTCTGGGAATGGTCGACGCCGACGGCAGGCATTACAGGATCGGGCGGCAGGATGGCGGCCCGGCGGTGACCGTGCGCCTGCACGATCGCGCGATCCAGCGCAAGCTGCTGCTCAACCCCGACCTGTATTTCGGCGAAGCCTACATGGACGGCCGGCTGACGCTGGTCGAGGGCACGCTGGAGGAACTGTTCGAACTGCTGTTGCGCAACCTGCGCGCCGACGGCGCCCTGCCGTTCACCTGCTTCCTCGACCGCTGGATCGCGCCCATCCTGCAACGCGTGCGGTCCTATAACCCGATCGGCCGCGCCCGGCGCAACGTCGCGCATCATTACGACCTGTCGGCCGAGCTCTACGACATCTTCCTCGACTCCGAACGGCAGTATTCCTGCGCCTATTTCGCCAGCGAGAACGACAGCCTGGAGATCGCCCAGCGCAACAAGATGCGGCACATCGCGGCCAAGCTGCTGTTGCGGCCGGGCCAGCGGGTGCTGGATATCGGCTGCGGCTGGGGCGGCCTTGCGCTCTATCTCGCGCGCACGTGCGCGGTCGATGTCACCGGCCTGACGCTGTCGACCGAGCAGCACGGCTACGCCACGGCCAGGGCCGCCGCGCTCGGCCTGTCGGATCGCGTGCGGTTCCACTTGCGCGACTACCGCGAGGAAGCCGGGCAGTACGACCGCATCGTCTCGGTCGGCATGTTCGAGCATGTCGGGCTGCCGCATTTCCGGCAGTTCTTCGACAAGGTGCGCGAGCTGCTGGATCCACAAGGCGTGGCGCTGCTGCACTCGATCGGCCGGTTGCAGGGGCCGGGCCGCACCAGCCCCTGGATCGACAAGTACATCTTCCCGGGCGGCTACATCCCGGCCCTGTCGGAAGTGATGCCGGCGGTCGAGCGCTGCGGCCTGCTGCCGACCGACCTGGAAATCCTGCGCCTGCACTATGCCTGCACGCTGAAGGAATGGCGCCGGCGCTTCCTGGCCGAGCGCGAGCGGGCCGCGCGTCTCTATGACGAGCGCTTCTGCCGCATGTGGGAGTTCTACCTGACGGGCTCGGAGATATTTTTCCGGCATTGCGGCGGCATGGTGTTCCAGTTGCAGCTGTCGCGTGCGCTGGAGGCGGTGCCTGTGACGCGCGACTACATGCAGAGCTGGGAAGCCCAGCAGGTCTGAGCGGATGTCGACGATGCTGTTCATGGTTATCGAGCGCTTCAAGAACCGCGATGCCAAGGCGGTCTATCGCCGGTTTCTGGGCGAAGGCCGCGGCCTGCCGGACGGCGTCCGCTATGTCGGCAGCTGGATCGAGGTCAATTTCGACCGCTGCTTCCAACTCATGGAATGCGAGGACGCGCGCGCCCTGCAGCAATGGGTGGCCTACTGGGGCGACCTCATCGAGTTCGAGATCTGCCCGGTGCTGCCGTCCAAGGAAACCAGCGCGCTGATGGCAACGCTCGTCGCCAAGCCGTAGGCCGGCGGGCCTGGCAGGGGGGCCGCCTGGCCGCAGCGCCGCGTGACACCCCGATCGCGTCCGTCATCGCAAGCCGGCCGGCCGGCCCTCAGAAGCCGATATGCGCGCCGACGATGAAGATGGTGGCGTCGTTGCGCGCCGCGATGCCGGCGCTGTCGCTGTCCAGCTTCCAGAATTGCACGCCGCCGGTCAGCACGATGCCGGGACCAAGTTCGTAGCTGCCGCCCAGCTCGACCGCCTCGATGCTGTCCTCGCCGAGCCCGGCGCCGATCTCCACCTCGCCGTCGTAATACTGCACGCCGAGCGTCCATGCCTGGAAGGCATAGGTCAGGCCCAGGCCCCATTCGCGCCGATCGAGGTCGGGGCCCGCGAGGCCGCGGTTGTCGTGCTTGTACGAGCCACCCAGCACGAAGCCGGCATAACCGAACTGCGCGCCGAAGCCATATTGTTCCTGGTCCTTGAAGGTGCCGACGGGAACGTCGGATTCCAGGTTGCCCCTTATGTAGGCGGCATAGAGCGCCACGTCGACCTCGCCGAACTTCTCGACGAAATTGATCGCCGCCTCGAAGATCTCCGCCTGCTGGCCGGCGCTGTTCTCGAACTGGAAGCCGGAATAGCTGCCGCCGCAGCCGAACGCCCCGGCACCGCCGGCGCCGAACGCCTCTTCGCAATTGTCGGGCGTGTAGGACACGCCGAGCTGGAAACCCGCGAAGCGCGGCATGAAGTACGTCACCTTCTCGGCATCGCCCGACAGGTTGGCGATCACCACGGGCGTGGCCACCGCGTTGGTGCCGAACTGGTGATAGGTGAAGGTGGGCGTGGTCACGCCGTGGCGGGTGATCGGCGTTGGCGCGCCATAGAACATGGCGTCGGTCGCCGGGTCCTTCTGCCCGATTTGCACCCGGCCGAACCAGCCCTCGACGTAGATATAGCTCTCGTCGATCTGATCGACGCAGCTTTCCGCTTCAAGCTCGACAATGGCGCCGACCTGCACGCCGTTATCGAGCGTCGTCTCGCCCCTGAAATAGATCTCCGCCTCGCGCGAGACCTTGTGGCCGCGCCGGGCGAACCCGGGCTCGCCGACCCCGTCATCCTCTTGGCCGGCCACGACGAAGGCGGAGAAGAAGCCGCCCAGACCCAGCTTTATCCGTTCGACCGCGCCCGCCTCGCCGGCCGTCAGCAGGCTGGCGGCGACCAAGGCCGAACTACTCAATAGACGCTTGGACACCTCGAGAACCTCTGGCGTTGAGGGTCGCGGGTTGATTCTCTGACCTCTGGCGATGGCCGGAGGCGGGGATGGCGGGACAGGCTGGTTTCTTCGACACGGACGAGCGGCTGGCGTGGCTGTCGGCGGCGGGGGACCCGCTGGAGCGGCTGGCGAAGGTGGTGGACTTCGAGCTGTTCCGCCCTGATCTCGAGGCGGCGGTGCCGCGCACGGACCGCTCCAAGGGCGGGAGGCCGCCATACGACGCGGTGTTGATGTTCAAGGTGCTGGTTGTGCAGACGCTGTACACGCTGTCCGACGATCAGGCCGAGTATCAGATCCGGGATCGGCTGTCGTTCATGCGCTTTGTCGGGCTGGCGCTGCACGATGCCGTGCCGGATGCCAAGACGATTTGGCTCTACCGCGAGCAACTCGTTCGGACTGGTGCCTTCGACCGGCTGTTCGCCCGGTTCGATGCGGCGCTACGGGAGAAGGGCTATCTGGCGATGGGTGGGCAGATCGTCGATGCCACTGTCGTCGAGGCGCGCCGCCCCCGGCTCACGCGCGA
>VGEV01000211.1 GCA_016869175.1 Alphaproteobacteria bacterium | reverse complement strand
GCGGGCGTGGCGCCTCCCTGCTCTCGTGAAGGACCGGCTTAGACAACCAAATCCTGAACGAAATCAGTGAGCTATGCTACACCCGCCGCACCGATACGGCCCGCGCCACGAATAATCCAGGTTACAATGCCGCCGCCTCGTGCGCCCAAGCCATTTTTCTGTCGTTCCGCCGAGCATCGCTGCAAACGGCGATCGATTATGGCGTCGGTAATTCCCCTCTACTCGACTGCTTCCGCTTTCCCCCGATCTGTTTAGGCTCGATACGAGCGTCTGGTGTTCACCAACAGCGAAAACCATGCCAGATGCTAGACCTGTGCGAATTCAACCGCTTGCATGTCCCTGGCGGTGGCGAACGCCAGGCAAGTGTAAAGCCACTTGACAACATTTCCGGCCGCGAACCCAGCCCGAGCCGGCCCCAGGCGGCGTCCAGGCTCCAGAAATAGCATAATAATCCTTATTTATCATATGCTTACTATGGAAGAATGGCGGTCGGCACAAGTTCGGAGCAAGTGTAAAGTAGGTTTAACGCTTTCTCTTGCCGCGCCGCGCGGCGATCAGTTGCCGATGTCGCGCACCTCCACCACGACGATCAGTTCGCGCCCCTCGCGCAGCACGGACAGCTTCACCCGGGCACCCACTCCGGCGCGTTCGAGCTCGCCGGCGAATTGGCCCAGGCTGCGCACCGGGCTGCCGTTGACCGCCAGGATGACGTCGCCCAAGCCGTTGTCGCGGCGCGAGACCCCACGCAGGCCGGCGGCCGCGGCGGCGGAGCCCGGCAGCACCTCGACCACGACCAGGCCGGCGACACCCAGTCGTCCGGCCACCTCGTCGGGCGCGACGCTGATGCCGATCCCCGGCCGCGGCACCCGGCCGTCGCGGATCAGCCGGGGCACCACGCGGTTGACCGCATCCACCGGCACGGCGAAGCCGATGCCGGCGAACTGTCCGCTGGCCGACAGGATCGCGGTGTTGACGCCGATCAGCCGACCCGCCGAGTCCAGCAACGGGCCGCCGGAATTGCCCGGGTTGATCGCCGCGTCGGTCTGCACCACGCCCGCGATCTCGCGCCCGCTGGCGGTCGGCAGTCGCCGGTCGAGCGCCGATATGATGCCGGTGGTCAGGCTGCGGCTCAGTCCGAACGGATTGCCGATGGCGAAGACCTGCTGGCCGATCTTGAGTTCGGCCGAACGCCCGATCGGGATCGGCCTCAGGTTGGCCCGGTTGTCCGCCAGGCGCAGCACGGCGAGATCGTGGTCGGGCGCCAGCCCCACCAGGCTCGCCTCGATCACGGTGCCGCCGTCCAGCCGGACGCCGATCCGGCCGGCGCCTTCGACCACATGATGGTTGGTCACGACATGCCCCGCCGCATCCCACAGAAAGCCGGAACCGGCACCGCCCCGCCGTTCCGTTTCGCCACGGCCGCGTTGGCCCTCGGTGAAAATGTACACAACCGACGGCGAGACCGCTTCGAACAGCGCAACGGTGCTGCGTTCGAGTTCGGCCAGTTCACCGCGCGGAGTGATGGCGCGCGGCTCGTTCCCCGTCAGCAACAGTCCGCGTACCAAACGATCGGCCAGAAACACCGAGGCCAGCAGCAGCAGCCAGACGATCGCATAGCGCCAAAACCGTTGCCTCATGGCGTTTCTCCCGGCGCCGATTGACAGGTCGCGCGCCGGCACGAAGATTCGCGGCGCCACCTGGATTTGCAAGGCGCACAAACGATGCACCCTGTCCGCCACGCCCTCGCCGTACCGACCGAGTTGCGCCAGGCGTTCGGCTACGACCACTGGCTGCTGCAGCCCATCCGTTACGCCGATCAGGACAGCGCCCGGCACGTCAATAACGTCGCCTATGCCCGCCATGCCGAGACCGCGCGCATGCATTTCCTGGCGGAGCGGACAGGCCCATTGCCCTGGCCGCTCGAGGACCTGCGCGCGCAGGACATCGCGCTCGACTATCTGGCGGAGGCCCGCTTTCCCGGCAGCCTCGCCACCGGCACTCGCGTGCTGGCCGTGACCGATGCCGAATTTCGCCTGGGCCAAGGGCTGTTCCTGTCAGGCCGCTGCCTCTGCGCGCTGGTGGTCGATCTGGCCTTCGGCCCTCCCGGGGCGCGCCGGACGTTGCCGCCGGCCTTCCGCGAGCGCTTCGCCGCCTTGCGGCGCATGCCCGCGTGCTAGCCTCTGGCGATCGTCCCGCTTTTCGGAGAAAGCTCGATGTCCAATCCGCGCGTGCCCTTCCAGATGTCCGACAAACGCAAGCCGCTGCCGGGGCCGGGCGGCAAGCGGCTGATCGTGCATATCGTCGTGCCGGTCGAGAACTGGCGCTTCGAGGATCCGATGCCGCGCAAGCTGTTGACCCCGCCGCACGGCCAGGAGCACGTGCCGGACATCCCGAACTGGAGCTGGGCCGAATATGGCATGCGCTGCGGCATGCCGCGGCTGCTGAAGGCCATGACCTCGCGCGGCATTCGCTGCGATGCCTGCCTTAACGCCTCGGTGATCGACGTGTATCCGGAGGTGGCCGAGGCGATGCTGAAGGCCGGCTGGGAGTTCCAAGGTCATGGCATCCACCAGCGCGCCATGAGCCAGGCGGGCGAGGCGGAGCTGATCCAGCAGAGCTGCGAGAAGATCAAGCAGTTCACCGGCAAGCCGCCGCGCGGCTGGATCGGACCCGGCCTGAAGGAGAGCTTCGATACGCCGGACTACCTGCGCGCCGCCGGCATCGACTATCTCTGCGACTGGGTGATCGACGACTGCCCGCTGTGGATGCGGACCCGGCACGGCCCCTTGGTCGTGGTGCCCTATACCCTGGAACTGAACGACAGCGTGATCTACGCGGTCGAGAAACATGCCTCGCCCGAGCAGTATGATCGTCTGCGCTATTCGCTGGAAGCGCTGGAGCCGGAACTGGCCGAAGGGCCACGTGTCATCACTCTATCGCTGCATCACCATCTCAACGGCGTCCTGCATCGCATCGGCTTCGTGCACAAGATGCTGGACCTGCTGCAGCGGCGCTCCGATACCGTGTTCATGACCGGGGCCGAGATCTGTGACTGGTTCGTCGCCGCCGAGGGCGGCTGGCCCAAGCCGTAGCCTGGCTATTCGGCGGCCTGCGCCGCGCCGGCCTCGAGGTGGGCCAGGTAACGCTCCGCCTCCAGCGCCGCCATGCAGCCAGTACCCGCCGCGGTGACCGCCTGACGGAACACCTTGTCCTGCACGTCGCCGGCGGCGAAAACGCCGGCGACGTCGGTCTGGGTCGAATCGGGCTTGGTGACGAGATAGCCCTCGGCATCGAGCGCGAGCTTGCCGCGGAACAGCTCGGTCGCCGGCGCATGACCGATGGCGACGAACACGCCCTCGACCCCAAGCTCGCGCGGCGCGCCCGTGCGGACATGCCGCAAACGCAGGCCCTTGACCGCTGGCGGCGCTGCCTCGCCCAAGACCTCGTCCACCACGTGGTCCCAGATCACCTCGACCTTGGGGTGCTTGAACAGCCGCTGCTGCATGATGCGCTCGGCCCGCAACTGGTCACGGCGGTGAACCAACGTGACCTTCTCGGCAAAATTGGTGAGATAGAGCGCTTCCTCGACCGCGGTGTTGCCGCCGCCCACCACCGCCACCCGCCGGCCGCGGAAGAAGAAGCCATCGCACGTGGCACAGGCCGAGACCCCGAAGCCTTGCCACTTCTTCTCGCTGGGCAGGCCCAGCCACTTGGCCTGCGCGCCGGTGCAGATGATCAGCGCATCGCCCGAATAACTGTCGCCGCTGTCGCCCTTGGCCAGGAATGGTCGGCGCGTCAGGTCGACCTCAACCACGATGTCGGCGATGAGCCGCGTGCCGACATGCTCGGCCTGCTTGGCCATCTGTTCCATGAGCCAGGGGCCCTGGATGACGTCGGCGAAGCCCGGATAGTTCTCGACGTCGGTGGTGATGGTCATCTGCCCGCCCGGCTGCAAGCCATGCACCATGATGGGCCGCCGACCGGCGCGGGCCGCGTAGATCGCGGCCGTGCAGCCGGCTGGGCCGGAGCCCAAGATCAGAACCGGGGCGTGCTGAAGCTCGGGCATCGGTTGGGCTGGCTCCCATCGGGACGGTGGCGGCAAGATATCTAGCCTGGATTATTCGTGACGCGGGCCGTATCGGTGCGGCGGGTGTAGCATAACTCACTGATTGCGTTAGGATTTGGTTGTCTAAGCCGGTCCTTCACGAGAGCAGGGAGGCGCCACGCCCGCCATGGCCGACGATAGAGAACTCTCCTTCGATTTGCCAAGCGTTGTCCGGGTTCAGTAGATATGAGACGTTGGGTTCTGCTGTCGGGTGAGGGAGAGATACTCGTTGATGAACCGCGCCGGGTTTCCCGGAGGCACTGAACCGCGCCGGGTTTCCCGGAGGCACTGAACCGCGCCGGGTTTCCCGGAGGCACTGAACCGCGCCGGGTTTCCCG
>VGEV01000210.1 GCA_016869175.1 Alphaproteobacteria bacterium | reverse complement strand
GGTCGTTGCCGCCGCCGGCGAAGATGGTGTCGTTGCCGCCGCCGCCCTGGATCTGGTCGTCGCCGTCATCCGGCCCTTCCACCAGGTCGTCGCCGAAAATCGTGTCGTTGCCGAGCCCGCCATCGACGATGTCCGAGCCGCCGCCGGCGATCACCTTGTCGTTGCCGTCGGCCGCGCAGATGTTGTCGGTGCCGCCGAAGGTGATGATCTCGTCGGCCGAGTTGGTCGACTTCTTGAAGCCCGGAACGTCCGGAAACCCTGGGGGTGCTACAAAATCGACGTCGTTCGTGCCAATGATGACCGCCATCGTGTTCTCCCGCCGCTGGGTACTTTTACCCGTAGTTGGCACGCATCAGAGCATGCTGATGTCGCCCCAGCTTCCCCCATTTGGGGTGGTTGCTGGAGAAAACGCGCCCTCAGCGAGGCAGCCGGCGCTCCACCCGACCATCGGCATCGCCGATCAGCGCTTCCGCCGCCATGCCGACGAACAGCCCATGCTCGACCACGCCTGGCAGGGCGGCGAGCTCGCACGCCAGGCGGGCCGGGTTGGCAATCGCGCCGCAGGCGCAATCCAGCAATTGATGGCCCTCGTCGGTGACGAACGGGCGCCCGTCCGCCAGCCGGCGCAACCGCGCCGGCCCCGCCAGCGCGCCAAGCCGGCCCAGCAGCGGCCCGACGGCGAACCCCACCACCTCCACCGGCAGGGCAAAAGAACCCAGCACGGACACGCACTTGCTGCGGTCGGCGACGACCACGAACCGGCGCGCCGCGGCGGCCACGATCTTCTCGCGCAGCAAGGCACCACCGCCGCCCTTGATCAGGTTGAGCGCCGGGTCGATCTCATCCGCCCCGTCCACCGCCAGATCGAGCGCCGGCAGTTCGTGCAAGTCGGCGAGTGGAATGAGCAGGCGCGCGGCCAGGCCGGCGCTGCGCTCGGACGTGGCGACCGCCCGGACCTCGAGGCCGCCAGCCACCCGCTCCGCCAGCAGCCGGATGAAATGTTCCGCGGTCGATCCGGTGCCAAGACCCAGACGCATGCCAGGTTCCACCAACTCCACCGCCGCCCCCGCGGCCGCCCGCTTGGCGCTGTCCTGCGAATCAAGCATTTGAACCCTCAGCCCCTGCGGAAACCGTTCCAAGACCGCGAATCAAGTGAATCAAGCGCAACTTTTGCGCACCGCCGGCCCGCCAGCCGATTCCGCGGTGCGCCAAGGCCGGCGAATCGGCTGATCTGGGACCACAAGATATGGGGTGCC
Organism: Alphaproteobacteria bacterium; assembly: GCA_016869175.1. Classification (GTDB taxonomy): domain Bacteria; phylum Pseudomonadota; class Alphaproteobacteria; genus VGEV01. The sequence goes on along the minus strand of VGEV01000210.1, from coordinate 3,222 downwards.
CATTTCTCCGACCCGCAATATATTGTGCCATTAGCAACATGCAGTGGGAATCCCTTCGCCGTTTACAAAATCTTGAACATTATCCTTGACACCAGAATCCTAGGCCGCAAAAGCTGTTAACGACACCGGCGCGGTCGCTTGGTGGGCTCGATCAGGTCGTGCGACTTGTCAAGTCCGACTTAAGGAAGGTCCGGTGCTCCGGCAGGAGAACTGACTGATGGCAATGACGAAGAGCAAGGGCGCTCGCAAGTCCACCGGTACCCGCAAGGCTGCCGGCACTCGCAAGACGACGAAAGCGGCGACCCGCAAGACCACAACTAGGAAGACCCCGGCTCGCAAGACTCCCGCTCGCAAGCCGGCGGCGAAGAAGACCGTGAAGGCAGTCGCCAAGCGCAAGACCGCCACCAAGACGGCGAGCCGCGCGAAGGCGAAGCCGGTCCGCAAGACCAAGCAGGCCTAGGGCATTTTCCGCCCAGGTCGCGCTGCGGGGCGCGATCTGGGCGGAGGCTCCCGGCAGGCGCCCCGGGCCAAGGGCGCGGCGCTGGCCCAGCGGTGGCCTCGTCAAAGGCTCGTTTCCTAATGTTGCTTCCGGGCGCGCCGGCCATGCTGGCGGACCCCTTCCATCGACGCTAAGCTTGTCTGGTCGCCCTGGAAGGTTGGGTCGTTCGCGCGCGATGTCACGCCCAAGCGGAGCGCTGCTGCGGCTGGCCTTGGAGATTGGGCCGCTGTTGGTGTTTTTCCTGGTCAACGCGCGTGCCGACATCTTCTGGGCGACGGCCGTGTTCATGATCCTGGCGCCGGCGGCGGTGCTGGCCAGCCGGCATTTCGAACGCCGCTGGCCGGTGTTGCCGCTGGTCACCGCCATCTTCGTGCTGCTGTTCGGCGCCTTGACCCTTGTGCTGCAGGATGAATTGTTCATCAAGCTCAAGCCGACCCTGGTCAATGGGCTGTTCGCCCTGATCCTGTTCGGCGGGCTGGCGTTCGGCCATTCGCTCTTGAAGCTGCTGCTGGCCGACATGCTGCCGCTGACCGATTTCGGCTGGCGGCTCCTGACCTACCGCTGGGCGTGGTTCTTCGTGCTGCTGGCGGTGCTGAACGAGTATGTCTGGCGCAACTTCACGACCGATCAGTGGGTCAGCTTCAAGGTGTTCGGCATTTTCCCGCTGACCCTTGCGTTCTCCCTGCTGCAACTGCCGATCCTGCAGCGCCATCGGCTGCCCGACGCCGCGACGGCGTCGCCGCCCGAGCGCGATTGAGCGATGGCCGAGCCGGCGCCCGAGGCCGCCAGGCTCTATGCGCCGTTCGAGGCGCCCTACCGCATGACCATGGGCCTCAGCGGCTTCGCGCCGGCGGACTGGCTGGAGATCGACGGCGGGTTCGCGGCCGAGGTCGCGCTGAAGCGTCGGTTGCTGGCCGAGCGGCGCGACCAGGTGCTGCGCCGCCTGCCCGGCAGCGAGGCGGCGGAGGCGGAATTGCTGACGCTGCTGGCGCCGCATCTCGCCCGCCATCACAGCCGGCATTTCGCGCTCACGGATGACACGATCCGCATCCTGCCGCTGCGGGAAAGCCTGCCGCTGGGCGCCGACGCGCGGCCGCCGCTCGAGCGCGCCGCGCTGCTGGTGCAAGAGGATCTCTGCCTGCTGCAGCGCGATGCGCAGGCCTGGCGCCTGACCGCCGCCGCGGTCTGTTTTCCCACCCGCTGGGATCTGCCGAGCAAGATGGGGCTGCCGCTGGAGGCCATCCACGCCCCGGTGCCCGGCTTCGCCGACCGCCTGGCGAGCGCGACCCAGCGCTTCTTCGATCACTTGTCGAGCGATCGGCCGGTGCAACGGCTCAACTGGAGCCTGCTGGACAGCGAGGAGTTGTTCCTGCCGAGCGGGCATGGCCGCACCGAGGCCGACCCCGCCATCACGGCCGAGAATGCCGGCGACAAGGTCTTTCTCAGGGTCGAGCGGCAGACGCTGAGCCGCCTGCGGCAAAGCGGTGCCGTGCTCTTCACCATCCGCGTGCACCGCTGGCCATTGCGCCGGTTGCGCGCCTTCCCGGAAGCCGCGGCGCGGCTCAAGGCCACGCTGGAAACGCTGCCGCCCGAGCTGCAGCGCTACAAATCGCTGCCGGTGCTGGGCGCCGCCGTGCTGGGCTATCTGGCCCGGATCGGCTAGGGCAGTTTCCGTTCAGATCGAACCGGAATGTTCGGTTTGCACGAAAGCCATTGCCCTGCAACCATGACCGCAGCGCGGGTGGGCTCCGATCGAATAGATCGCTGATCGCGATGCCATCCGATCGGACACCGCGCTAGCCGACTTTTTGCAGCGCCCGGTCCACCGCGGCAAGCAATGCGGCCAGGCTGAACGGCTTGGCCAGCACGTCGTCGATCAGCGCCTCCAAATTATGCGCGCGCCGGCGCTGCTCCGCATAGCCCGTCATCATCAGGATCGGCATCCCGGGAAAGTCGCGCGAGGCCTTCAACGCCAGCGCGATGCCGTCCATCACCGGCATCACGATGTCGGTCAGCAGCAGGTCGAACGAGCCGCCGCCCAGCGCTTCGAGCGCGGCGGCGCCGTCGCCGACCGCTTGCACGCGATGCCCGGCGGTTTCCAGCGCGCGCTGCACGAAACTGCGTACCGCCGGTTCGTCCTCGGCCAGTAGAATCCGCGCCATGCCGGGTTCCTAGGGCTCGGCCAGCAAGGTCACTCTCAGGCTGCGCGCGCCTTCGGGCGGGTTGCTGAGGCCGGTGGCGAAGTCGGCGACTTCGTCGGGTGCCAGCACGGGCTTGGGCGCCGCGACATACCAATGCCGGATCTCGCGGCCCTTGTCGTCGGCCAGCGCCACCCTGAGGCGCGGCACGTTGCGCGGCTTGGCGGTGGTGTTGGCGACCTCTCCCGTCACCTTCAGCAAAGACTGGCCGCCGTCGCTTTCCTGCTTGAACTGCACGTTGCGGATTTCCAGGCCCGCGCCCGGCGGTTCCGCCGCGGTCTCGAAGAAGGCATAGAGCCGCTCAACCGGGGGAAACAGCGCGATCGCGGTCTCCCGCAACATGATCAGGCCAGCCGTGCCGGCCATGATCACCGCCAGCAGCACCGCCCAGGCAATCCACAGCCCGACCGCCGGCCGCTTGGGCGGCGGCACCACGCGGGCGATGCGCCGGGTTGGCGCCGGAACAGGCGCCGGGCTCGCTGTCACCGGCGCCTCGGCTGCCGCCGCGGAGGTCGCTGCTGCCTC
>VGEV01000209.1 GCA_016869175.1 Alphaproteobacteria bacterium | reverse complement strand
CTCGACGCAGAAGGAGCCGGAGGAGCGGGAAAGGGCGGCGCGCAACCGCGATTTGGTCGCCGCGAGGATGACACCGGCACAGATCGCCGAGGCGCAGCGGCTGGCCCGCGAGTGGCGGCCCAAGACCTGGGACGAGGTGCAGGCCATGGAGCGCCAGGCCGGCCAGCGGCGGTAGTCCGGCACGCGAACGCGCTGTCATCCCAGCCATGCGGCCCGTGGCATCGACCGGCAGGCTGGTCGTCTGGTAGTTTTTGTGGCAAGGGCACCGCCCGCCTTGCGGAACGGCGGTGAGGGGGGGTAATGCCAGAACGTCGGATGAAGATGCGCGCCTCGCACGCCGTGGCGCTGAGCATTTTGCTGGGCGGCGCGCTTTCTGCGCTGGGCCAGCCTGCGGCGGCGGCGGATCCCATCCGTACGCGTCTGTCCATCGCCACCAACGAAGCGCATCCGTTCTATCCAGGCGCCGTCCGCTTCAAGGAAGTGCTGGAGGCGGAAACCGCCGGCGGCATGCTGGTGCAGATCTTCCCCAGTGCCCAGGCCGGCGACGAGGCCGCGAGCTTGCAGCTCATCCGCTCGGGCGGCCTGCAATTCGCCGAGCACAGTTCCTCGCTCTCCAGTTCCGCCTCCAAGGAAGTGGTGCTGCAAGGCTGGTCGTTGCCGTTCCTCTACCCCAGTGCCGCCGCGGCCTATCGCGCCTGGGATTCCGATCTGGCGCACAAGAGCTACAGCGCCTATGAGAAGCATGGCTTCAAATGCCTGGAGCGCTGGGACGCCGGCTTTCGCCAGCTCAGCTCCAACCGGCCGGTCAACGCGGTCGAGGACGTGCGCGGCCTGAAGCTGCGCACGCCCGATGGCGCCGTCTATATCAGCACCTGGAAGGCGCTGGGCGCGGTGCCGACGCCGATGGCCTTCACCGAACTCTACACCGCCTTGCAGACTGGCGTGGTCGAGGGCACCGAGCTACCGGTGCAGGTGATCGATTCCGCGAAGTTTTACGAGGTGCAGAAGAGTTTTGCGCAGGTCAACTACATGAACGACCCGATTTGCTTCAGCGTCTCCTTGGCTTTCTTCAACTCGCTGACACCGGCGCAGCAGCGGGCGGTGGTGAAGGCCGCGAAGGAGTCGGCGGTTGCCGAGCGCAAGGCCGCCAACGACGGCTTCGAGAAGGCCCTGCAGCGGGTGACCGCGGCAGGGTTGAAGATCACACGCCCGGACCCGGAGAATTTCCGCAAGGCCATCGCCTCGGTCTACGAGGACTACTACCAGAAGGCGGGCCCGGAAGGCCGCGCCTTGGTCGATGGCATCATCGCCCTGACCAAGCAGCCCTGAAGCGGGTCGGACGGTGGCGCAGTCCGCGCCCGAGCGGCGCTGGGCGAATGGCGGCCACGAGATCGCAACCGTGCTGGCGACGGTTCCGGGCCTGCTCGCGGGCGGACTGATCGGGGCAATCACGCTGCTGCTGTTGGCGTCGGTGATCGGCCGCTATTCCGGGCTCTACACGATCGTTTGGGCCGAGGAAGCGTCGCGCGCGATGTTCCTCTGGATGGTGCTGCTGGGGGCGGCGGCGGCGATCGAGCGCGGGGGGCATTTCCGGCTCGATGTCGTGGAAAAGCTGCTGCCGCCGTCCGGCCAGAGGCTTATGCGAATCCTGGCGCAAGCCGCCATGGTGTTGTTGGGCCTCGGCCTAATCGTCACGGGCCTCCCCTTGCTCGCCAACAGCGCCGGGCAGTTCACCAACGCGCTCGGCCTGCCGCTGACCGCCGTCAACGCGGCCATCCCGTTCGGCGGGGTGTTAATGTGCTGGTACGCGCTTCGCCATCTCCGGCTACTCATCGCCGACCCCGGCGGGGAGCGCTAGCCACATGGACGCAACCCTGCTGTTCGGTGTCTTCCTGCTGCTGATGTTGGCGGGCGTGCCGGTCGTCGCCGCCTTGGCGGCAAGTTCGGTCGTCGCGTTCTTCCTGCTGGGCGGGTTGCCGGCGGTGGCGCTGACGCAGAACGCGGTGTTCGGCATCGACAAGTTCGTGCTGCTGTCGGTGCCGCTATTCATCCTGACCGGCGAACTGATGAATGCCAGCGGCATCTCGCTCAGGCTGTTCGACCTGGCTTCCGCGCTGGTTGGCCATCTGCGCGGCGGTCTGGCCCAGGTGAATGTCGTCGCCAATCTGTTTCTTGGCGGCATTTCCGGCTCGTCGTCGGCCGACGCCGCGCTGACCACCAAGGTGCTGGTGCCGATGATGGTCAAACGTGGCTATGGCACGGGGTTCTCCGGTGCCCTGACAGCTACCGCCGCCATGCTGGGGCCGATCATCCCGCCCAGCATCGCCATGATCCTCTACGGTTCGGTCGCCAATGTTTCCATCGGCAAATTGTTCATCGCCGGCATCGTTCCGGGCTGCATGGTCGCCTTCGCGCTTGGGTTGACGGTGTGGCTGATCTCGATCATGCGCGGTTATCGCGGCGAGCACGCGCGGGCGCCCATGCTGGAAGTGCTGCGGCGCGCCGGCCAAGCCGGCTGGGCGCTGCTGCTGCCGCTGATCGCGGTGCTCGGCATCGGCTTCGGCGTCATCACGCCGACCGAGGCGGGCGCGATTGCCGCCGCATATTCGGCGCTGGTCGGCAGCTTCGCCTATCGCACGATCCGCCTCACCGATTACCCGCGGCTGTTGGTGAACGCGGCCGTCGACACCGCCGTCGTCATGCTGATCGTGGCGGTGGCGGCGACCTTCACCTTCCTCATCACCTTGCTCGGCATCCCGCAGCAGGTAGCGCAGCAGATCATTGCCCAGAGCGGCGGCCCGACAATGTTCCTGCTGCTCGTCAACGTCGCCCTGCTGTTCGCCGGCATGCTGATGGAAGCGACCGCCTTGCTGCTGCTGACCGCGCCCATCCTGGTGCCGATCGCCATCAAGCTTGGCATCGACCCAGTGCATTTCGGGCTGGTGATGGTGGTGAACATCATGATCGGCACGCTGACCCCGCCATTCGGCCAGTCGGCTTTCATCGTCTCCGCCATCGGCCGCATCCCGGTCGAGCGCATCTTCGCCAACATCATGCTGCTGCTGCCGGCCTTGCTGCTGGTGCTCGGCATCGTTTCCTACCTACCGGGCTCCTTCCTTTGGCTGGTCTGGCTGCTGGGCGCGTGAAACCGCTCGGTCCGGTCGCCGCCGTCGACGACCGCATCCTGCAAGCCATCGGCTTGATGTGTCTCTATGTCGCGCTCATCGTTGTCGTCAATGCCGGCGGCAAGGTGCTGACCGAGAGTTATCACGCGTTTCAGATCGTGCTTTTCCGCCAGGGCGTGGCTTTCCTGCTGATGGTCGCGCTATTCCTGCCGCGCCATGGCTGGCGCATCCTGGTGCCGAAGCGGCCCGGCTTGCAGATCGTGCGCGGGCTGTTCGGCATCGCCTCCTCGGTGCTTTATTTCATCGCTCTGGCCTCGGTTTCGCTGGCCACGGCCGCGGCGATCAGCTTCACCGCGCCGCTGGCGGTGACAGCCTTGTCGGCGCCGCTCTTGGGCGAGCGGGTCGGCTTGCACCGCTGGGCGGCGGTCGCCGCCGGCTTCGCCGGCGCTCTCATCATCATTCGCCCCGGCTTCGGCGGCACGGTGCAAGGGGCGGCCTTGTTGCTGGTCGTCAGCGCGGGTTGCAGCGCCATGTATCAGATCATCACCCGCAAACTGGCGGGGCAGGATCACGCCGAGACCACCAACATCTGGTCGGGCCTGGTCGGCTCGACCGCGATCTGCCTCATGGTGCCGTTCGTCTGGCAGACGCCGGGCGAGGCCGGCAACTGGGCGTTGTTCGTTTCGCTCGGCCTGTTCGGCGGCAGCGCGCACTACCTTTTGACCAAGGCGTTCGAGCGGGCGCCGGCCTCCTTGCTCTCGCCGTTCAACTATCTCCACCTGTTGGGCGCCGCCGCCACCGGCTATCTGCTGTTCGCCGACGTGCCCGACCGCTGGACCTGGATCGGCGCCGCGGTAATCGTCGCCGCCGGCCTCTATATCGCGCGCCGCGAGAGCCGGCGGCGGCAGGCGCCTAGACCGGGCGCTGGGTGAAGGCTTCGAGCAGCTTTTTCGCCTCGTCCACGAGCATCGGCGCGGCCGGCATCGAGCGTTCTCCGACCGGCAGGCTCAATTGGACACCTCGAGAACCTCTGGCGTTGAGGGTCGCGGGTTGATTCTCTGACCTCTGGCGATGGCCGGAGGCGGGGATGGCGGGACAGGCTGGTTTCTTCGACACGGACGAGCGGCTGGCGTGGCTGTCGGCGGCGGGGGACCCGCTGGAGCGGCTGGCGAAGGTGGTGGACTTCGAGCTGTTCCGCCCTGATCTCGAGGCGGCGGTGCCGCGCACGGACCGCTCCAAGGGCGGGAGGCCGCCATACGACGCGGTGTTGATGTTCAAGGTGCTGGTTGTGCAGACGCTGTACACGCTGTCCGACGATCAGGCCGAGTATCAGATCCGGGATCGGCTGTCGTTCATGCGCTTTGTCGGGCTGGCGCTGCACGATGCCGTGCCGGATGCCAAGACGATTTGGCTCTACCGCGAGCAACTCGTTCGGACTGGTGCCTTCGACCGGCTGTTCGCCCGGTTCGATGCGGCGCTACGGGAGAAGGGCTATCTGGCGATGGGTGGGCAGATCGTCGATGCCACTGTCGTCGAGGCGCGCCGCCCCCGGCTCACGCGCGA
>VGEV01000208.1 GCA_016869175.1 Alphaproteobacteria bacterium | reverse complement strand
GGCCGAGGCAAGCGCCGAGCCGATCGCATCGGACACGGCCCCGGAAACCAGAGCCGCGGGCGAGGCCGAGACTGGCGAAAGCCGGCGGCGGCGGCGGAGCCGCCGCGGCGGCCGGCGGCGCCACGAGTTTCCGAGCGAGGCGCCGCTGCCCGGCACCGAGCAGCCATTCGTCGAGCCACTGCCTCACGCGGATGCCTGGCAGCCTGCGCCGACGCCCGCTTGGGCGGAAACGCAAGGTGGCGGCCTGCCCGTCGTCACCGCGGAACCTGCGATGCCGCAAGAGCCGGGGGTTGCGGATCCGATGACCCTGCTGATCGCTGATTCGCCGCCGGCACCGACGCCCGTCGCGTCGTCGGCCCTGGCGCCGGCGGCCGAGCCCGTTGCGAGCCCGCCGCCCGAGCCGGCGATGGCCGAGGCCGAACCGCAGCCGAGCGTCGCCGCTGGGCCCATCCCAGAGCCGGAGCCGGAACTGCCGCCGTCCGAACGCCGCCGTGGCTGGTGGCAGCGTCGCTTCTAGTTGCGCTGAACCGTTCCCGGACGCCGTTCAGCGCTGCCAGGCGCGCAGGCGGCGGGCGGCTTCGGCCATGTCCGCGGTCGACCCGGCGTAGCAGAACCGCATGGTCTTGTGGCCGTCGACCGGATCGAAATCGACACCCGGCGTGGCGGCGACGCCGGTTTCGCTCAGCATCCGCCGACAGAACGCCTGGCTGTCGTTGGTCAGTTTCGAGATGTCGGCGTAGAGGTAGAAGGCACCGTCGGCCGGTGCCAGCCGGTCGAAACCAGCAGCCGGCAATTCGCGCATCAACAGGGCGCGATTGTGCGCATAGCGGGCGACATTGGCCTCCAGTTCGGCCGTGCAGTCGAACGCCGCCACGGCGGCAAGCTGCGGCAAGGTGGGTGGCGAGATGAACAGGTTCTGCGCCAGCCGCTCGACCGGGCGCAGCAATTCTTCCGGCAGCACCGCCCAGCCGAGCCGCCAGCCCGTCATCGAGAAGTATTTCGAGAAGCTGTTGATGACCACGGCATCTTGATCGAAGGCCAGCGCGCTGGGCGCGGCCGCGCCATAGCAGATCCCGTGATAAATCTCGTCGGAAATGAAGCGGATGCCATGGTTGCGGCAATAATCGACGATGGCCGCCATCTCCTGCGGCCGCAGCATCGAGCCGGTCGGGTTGGCGGGGCTGGCCAGCAGCAGTCCCGCGGCCCCGCGCGCGCCGGCCCGGTCCAGCAGGTCCGGTGTCGGTTGATAGCGCGTCGCCGGACCGACCGGCACCTCCAGGGGTTCGATGTCCAGTGCCGTCAGAATGTTGCGGTAGCAGGGGTAGCCGGGCCGCAGGATCGCCACGCGATCGCCTGGATCGAAGCCTGCCAGGAAGGCCAACAGGAAGGCGCCGGACGAGCCTGTGGTGACAACGATCCGCTCCGGCGCCACCGTCAGGCCATGCCGCTCGCAGTAGTGGCGCGCGATGCGCTGCCGCAACTCCGGCACGCCAAGCGCGACCGTATAGCCCAGCACGTTGCCGTCGAGCGCCGCCTTGGCGGCGGCGATCACGCCCTGGGGCGCGCCGGTAGAGGGTTGGCCCACCTCCATGTGCAAGACGTCCTTGCCGGCCGCGACGCGGTCGGCGGCGGCCTGCATCACCTCCATCACGATGAACGGCGGAACGCCGCCCCGCCTGGCCACTTTCAGCGCCATCGCTAGAACTCGTCCCCCAAGGCCAAGCCGAAGCCGCGGCGGTCGCTGACCAACCGGCAGCTATCGGCCGCCCGGCGCAGCCCGTCCGAGCACCACAGCGCCTGGACCTCGCCCAGGAACGGCACCTGCCGCCGGCGCGGGAACGCTGCCAGATCGGCATTCGCCAGCCCGGCCTCGAACCACAACTCGTCGCCCTCGCCCAGCCACCACAGCCGCGGGCGGTCGATCGCCTCGGCCAGCGGACGACCGCGTTCCAGCACCTCGATGGCCACCAGCGCATTGGCCGCCGGGGCCACGCCGCCACCCGATCCGACGGAGGCGTAGAAGGCCTGTTTAGTGAACTTGTTATAGCCGAGCATCGGTGCCAAACCCTGGCTGCCGGTGGCCGTGCCGGCGGCCAGCAGGATGCCGGTGCCACTGCCCTCTTCAGCGATGCCGAATGCGGTTCCCATGCTGAAGGCGCAGGCCGCGACGGAACCGGAAGGATCGGCGGTGATGATCGCGCCGTCGCCGCCCAGTCCGGTCGGCCCCTGGCCGCGATAGACCGCGCCCATCGCCTGGGCGACGGCCGCGGGCGGCCCGGTGCGTTCGGTCTTGCGCAGGGCGTCCAGCATGGCCGCCAGCACGCCGCCACCGGTCTCCTCCGCCGCCGGCACCGCCACCAACGTGTTGCCAAACTTGAGTTCGCGCGGCTTCCGCCACTCGACGCGTTGACCGCGCAGCTGCTCGAGCGTCAACGGCAGGCCCTGCGCCTGGGCGCTCTCGGCCAGCAGCCTGCCAAGCCCGCCGCCATGCAAATCGCCGGCGCCGCGAGTGCGTAGCTGCGCCAAACTGGCGGCGAGTTCCACCTGCTGCAGCAGGTCCGCCTCGCGCTTGGGGCTGCCGTCGGGACGCAGGAACCGCGTCGCCAGGGTGGCGCTGGCGCGTAGCCGGTCGCCCTCGCCCGCCAAGCGCGCGGCCAGCGCCCGGCTGATCGGATGGCCGAAACGGGCCAATTGCTCGGCCGGACTTATCATCTGTGCCCAGGGCAGCTTGCCGAATCGGGAATGCAGGGCCGCCATGGCGCGCACGGCCGCCGGAACCGCCACGCCGCCGGAACCGGGCGCCAGCGGGAAGTCGAGTTCGTGTTCGGAATTGGAAGCGGCATCGTAGTAGAGGCAGATGCCGCCGCCGCCCAGCCCGATCCCGGCCGGATAGGTGACCGCCGCGGTGAAAAACGCCACGGTCATGGCGTCCGCCGCGCTGCCGCCGGCCGCCAAAGTCTCGCGGGCGACGCTGGCTGTTCTGGGCTCGCTGGCCACGGCGCCGCCGGCGAACGTGCTGGCATTGCCCAGCAGTGGCAGCGGCACATTCCGCTCCTCGCATGCCGCCGCCGCCATGCAAGTGGCAAGCGCAAGCGCGATGGCGCCGATCCGTTGACGCCTACCCGGTGCAACCCTACGTTCTGCCGTGGGGGCCGTATTGCACCAGTTCGGGAATGCCATGCGACGATTGGCGATCGGCTTGATACTGGCCCTGGCGCTGGCAACGCCGGCGGCGGAAGCGCAGCGCAAGATTTCCCTCATTCGCGACGCGGAGATCGAGGATACCATTCGCGCTTTCGGCGCACCACTGTTTGCCGTCGCCGGACTTGACGCCGCCGCGGTGCAGGTCCACCTCATCAACGACAAGACCTTGAACGCCTTCGTCGCCGGCGGCCAGCGCATCTTCCTGCATACCGGACTGCTGCTGGCGACCGACGACGCCAACCAGGTGATCGGCGTCCTGGCGCACGAAACCGGCCACATTTCCGGCGGCCATCTGGCGCGCGGGCAAGAGGCGCTGCGCGAAGCGAGCACGCAAGCGATCCTGACCATGTTGCTGGGCGCGGCGGCGGCGGTGGCCGGCGGCGGCGGCGCGGCGGCCGGCGTGATCGCCGGCGGCTCGCAGGTTACGCAGCGGACGCTGCTGCAGTATAGCCGCACGCAAGAAGCCGCCGCCGATCAGGCGGCGCTGACCTTTCTGGATCAAACCGGGCAATCCTCGCTCGGCCTGCTGCAGTTTCTGCAGAAGTTGGGCGACCAGGAGGCGCTGGCGGCGGCAAACCAGGACCCCTACGTGCGCACCCACCCGCTGGCCCGCCAGCGCATCGACACCGTGCGCGCGCATAGCGAACGTTCGCCACATGCCCGCGCCAGCGATCCGCCGCAATTCCAGCGCATGCATGCACGCATGCGGGCCAAGCTGGCGGGTTTCCTTGAGAGTCCCGCGCAAACCTTGCAGCGCTATCCCCTGTCCGACGCCAGCGAGGCGGCGCGTTATGCGCGGGCAATCGCCCGGCACAAGGCCAACGACCTGACGGCCGCCCTGGCTGAGATCGATGGCCTGATCGCGGAACATCCGCGCGATCCCTACTACCTCGAGGCCAAGGGTCAGTTCCTGCTGGAGGCCGGCCGCGTGGCCGACGCGGTTGCGCCCTACCAGGCCGCGGCGCAGCTGCGGCCCGACGCAACGCTGCTCCTGCTGGCGCTCGGTCAGGCGCAGGTCTCGACCGACGATCCGGGCCTGCTCAGAGCCGCGATCGACAACCTGGAGGCCGCCGCCCGGCGCGATCCCAGCGATGCGACGGTGTGGCGTTGGCTGGCCCAGGCCTATGGCCGGGATGGCCAGGAAGGGCCGGCGGCGCTGGCCACCGCCGAACGCTATGCTCTGGTCGGGCAGTATCGCGACTGCCTGCTGCAGGCCAATCGCGCGCTGCGCCTGTTGCGGCCGGGCACACCCGGCGCGTTGCGCGCCGAAGACCTGAAACAGTTCGCCGAGACCAAGTTGAAGACGCTGAAGGAACGCTAGGACACGGACTCATAAGCACGCATCCAGATTCGTGATGCGGCGAGCTTGATGAGGGCGAGGTAGTTGGCGTCGTGCTTGTCGTAGCGCGTGGCGATGGCTCGGAAGTGTTTGACCCTGTTGAAGAAGCGCTCGACCAGGTTGCGGTAGCGGTAGAGGAAGGCGCTGAAGG
>VGEV01000207.1 GCA_016869175.1 Alphaproteobacteria bacterium | reverse complement strand
AAGAAACCAGCCTGTCCCGCCATCCCCGCCTCCGGCCATCGCCAGAGGTCAGAGAATCAACCCGCGACCCTCAACGCCAGAGGTTCTCGAGGTGTCCAAATGTGCGCCGGCGGCCGGCTTGGCTCCGGCCGAAAGTTCGGGAGTTTGACAATGCGGCGAAGCACGCGTGCCATCGCGGCGTAGACGGTAGTCTGGCTGTTTGCTTTGGCGGCGCTGGCGTTGACACCGGCACATACCTCGAACGGCGGTACCGACATGCTGTTCTTGGGCGACCAGATCCGCCCGTCGCCGCTCCTGCGCGAGGTAGCGCCCCTGAAGTCGCCGTCGAGCTTTCCGGAGATCGAGGACTTGGGCTCGAACCCCGCCCATACCTATCAATAGGTTGCCGGATCGACAGATTGCGCTTGCGTGACCGGGCGGCGGCCGATCAGCCGGCGCCGGTTTGACGGTGCACCTTGGTGCCGACGCCGGTCTCGGTGAAGATTTCGAGCAGCAACACCTGTGGCACCCGGCCGTCCAGGATATGGGCCGCCGCTACCCCGGCCTCAACCGCCGCCAGGCAGGTTTCGAGTTTGGGGATCATGCCTCCCTTGATCGTGCCGTCCTGGAACAGCCGGCGCACCGTTTCCGGCGCCAGTTCCGAAATCAGTCGGCCCGACTTGTCGAGCACGCCGGCGACGTCGGTCAGCATGAGCAGCTTGTCGGCGCCGAGCGCCCCCGCCACCGCGCCCGCCACGGTGTCGGCATTGATGTTGTAGGTCTCTCCGGCCGCTCCCACGCCGATCGGCGCAATCACCGGAATCAGGTCGGACCGCGCCAGGGTGTGCAACAAGCCGGCGGCCACATGCTCCGGTTCGCCGACGAAGCCCAGATCGAGCACCTGCTCGATGTGGCTGCCCGGGTCGCGCGTCGTGCGCGTGAGCTTGCGCGCGCGGATCAACCGACCATCCTTGCCGCTGAGACCGATGGCGGTGCCCCCGGCGGCGTTGATCTGGCTCACGACCTGCTTGTTGATCGACCCGGCCAGCACCATTTCGACGATCTCGACCGTCTCGCGGTCGGTCACCCGCAGGCCGTCGATGAAGGCGCTCTTGATCTTCAGCCGCTCCAGCATCTGGCCGATCTGCGGTCCGCCGCCATGCACCACCACTGGATTGATGCCGACTTGCTTCAACAGCACCACGTCGCGCGCGAAGCTCTCGCCCGCGGCCTCCTCGCCCATGGCATGACCGCCATACTTGATGACGAAGGTCTTGCCGGCAAAGCGCCGCATATAGGGCAGCGCTTCCACCAGGGTGCGGGCAATCAACTTGTGGCCCTCGGCGGCCGTGTCGGGCTTGCTTGGCATGGCGGCCGCCTTATAGCGCGTCTGGCTTTTCCACCGCCAGCGCCGCCAGTTCGGCGCGCAACTCGGCGATGCCCTGCCCGGTCGTCGCGGCGGTGGCCTGCACCATCGGGTGCGCCGCCGGCTGGCGCGCCAACCGCTCGGCCACGGCAGCGCGCGCCGCGATCAATTCGGCCGGCGTCAGCTTGTCGCACTTGGTGAGCACCGCCTGATAGGAGACCGCCAGGCCATCCAGCAGCGCCATGACCTGTTCGTCCGCCGGCTTGACGCCGTGCCGCGCGTCGAGCAGCAGCAACACGCGGCGCAAGCCGGGGCGGCCGCGCAAATAGTCGTAGATCAGCTGGTTCCAGCGCCGGACTTCGCCCTTGGGCGCCTTGGCATAGCCGTAGCCCGGCAAGTCGACAAGGACCAGCCGGTCGCCCAGGGCGAAAAAGTTGAGTTGGCGCGTGCGCCCAGGGGTATTCGAGGCGCGCGCCAGCGCCCGCTGGCCGGTCAAGGCGTTGATCAGGCTCGACTTGCCAACGTTGGACCGGCCGGCGAAGGCGATTTCGTTCGCCGCCACCGGCGGCAGGGCATGGACGTCGCTGGCACCGAGCAAGAACCGGCAAGGCTGCGCGAAGATCCGTCGACCCCGTTCCAGTTCGCCCGCGCCGTCCCGCCCGCCGTCAGGCTTTGACACCGATCGGCACACCCATCCGCTTCATGATGACCCACTGCTGCGCGATCGACAGCACGTTGTTCCAGGTCCAGTAGATCACCAATCCGGCCGGAAAGGTTCCCAGCATGAAGGTGAACAAGACCGGCATGAACAGGAAGATCTTCGCCTGCACAGGGTCCGCCGGCTGCGGATTCATCAATTGCTGCAAATACATGGAGCCGCCCATCAGCAGCGGCCAGATGCCGATCAACAGGAATTCCGGCGGTGTCCACTGAATCAGCCCGAACAGATTGAAGATCGTGGTCGGATCGGGCGCCGAAAGGTCTCGAATCCAGCCATAGAACGGGGCATGGCGCATCTCGATGGTGACGAACAATACCTTGTAAAGGGCAAAGAACACCGGAATCTGAATGACGATCGGCAGACAGCCTGCGGCCGGGTTGACCTTCTCCTTCTTATACAGTTCCATTAATGCTTGGTTCATATTTTGACGATCGTCCGCATGGCGATCGCGCAGCCGCATCATCTCTGGCTGCAGCGCCTTCATCTTGCTCATGGCTCGATAGGATTTGTTGGCCAGCGGGAAGAACACCAGCTTCACCATCACGGTCAACAACAAGATCGCCAGGCCAAAGTTGCCAAGCAGCTTGTAGAAATAGTCCAGCATCAGGAACAACGGTTTGGTCAAGAAATAGAACCACCCGAAATCCACCGCCTTGTCGAAGTGGGCGATGCCGTACCGCTCCATGTAACGGTCGAGCAAGTGCACTTCCTTTGCCCCGGCGAACAGATGATCGCTGGCCTCGGCGCTGCCGTCGGCCGGCACGGCCAAGCCTTCGCGCAGCATGTCCACCTGGTAGCGATCGACATTGCCGGGCGAGTCGTAGCGATAGCCGGCGGTCAGTTTCGCTTTCTGGTCGGGCACCAGGGCCGCCAGCCAGTATTTGTCGGTGATGCCGATCCAGCCGCCGGTGCTCCGCCGCTCCAATCTGCGCTCGCTCTTCAGGTCGTCGTAGTCCACCTCGTCCAGCACGCCGTCGAACACACCAAGCGGCCCCTCGTGCAGGATGTAGAAATTCGCGGTGACGGGGGTGCCGGTGCGCACGATGCGGCCATAGGAGTAGAGCGTCACCGTGGCATCGCCCGCGTTGCGCACCCGGCGGGTGACAGTGAAGAGGTAGTTGTCGTCGAGCTGCACCTGCAATTCGAAACGCAGGCCGGCGCCATTGTCCCAGTTCAAGGTGACGGGCTGGCCAGGCGACAGCGTTTGGCGATCGGCTTGCCAGAGCGTGTTGCCGTCCGGCAGCTTGAGCCGCGGATCGGCGGCCGACCAGCCGAACTCGGCATAGTAGGGCGTCGCGCCCCCGGCCGGCAGCAGCAGGCGAATGGGCGGGCTGTCGGCGCCGACCGTATCCTTGTAGTCGTTCAAGATGACGGTATCGAAGCGGGCGCCGCGCAGATCGATGGACCCGGAGAGGCGTGCCGACTGGATGGCGATGCGCGGCCCGACCGCCTGCTGCGCGGGGGCCGGAGCCGCGACCGGCGGGAGGCCGCCGACCGGCGCTGCCTGCCCGGGCACCGGGGGCGCCGGCGGCACCCCGGGAAGGCTTTCCGCTTGCGGCGTTGCCGGCTGCGCTTCCCGCTGCGCCTTCTGCCGCGGCTGGTCATAGAAGAACTGGAAGCCCAGCATGATCGCAACCGAGAGCGCGATGGCGATCAGAAGATTGCGCTGGTCGCCCATGCTCAGCCCGTCGAGGGTCCGGACGGGACCTTGCCCGCCGGCGCGACAGGATCGTAGCCCCCCGGGTGCCAGGGATGGCAGCGCATGATCCGCGCCAGCGCCAGCCAGCCGCCGCGTGCCGCGCCGTGCCGGGCCAGCGCCTCCAGCGCATAGGCCGAACAGCTTGGGTGAAAGCGGCAGTTGTTGCCCATGACCGGTGCCAGCAGATAGCGCCACGCCTGCACGACAAGCCAGCAAAGACGGGTGGACAGGCTCAAGTCGGGCGCCTTCGGCTCGCGTCCTGGCGAACGACGCCGGTGCGCCGCAGCGCGGTTTCGAGATCGGCCAACAGCGCCGGGAACGGACGGGTCACGGTTTCCGGTCGGGCGATCAGCACCAGGTCGACGGCGCCTGCCGCGGATTGCCGCAGCACCGCGGCGGCGGCCGCCTTTAGCCGCCGGCGCGCCCGGTTGCGCGCGACCGCGCCGCCGACGCGCCGACTGGCGGTGAAACCGACGCGCGTCGTCGCCGCCGTGTCGAGCCGGCCGGCGGCCTGTAAGACCAATCCCGGCATCGCGCACTTACGGCCGACCCGCGCGGTGCGCAGAAAATCGGCCCTGCGCCGCAATCGCTCCGATTGTGTGGTCACTTCCCTAGGCGGACAAGCGCTTGCGACCGACGGCACGCCGCCGCGCCAGCACCTGGCGACCGTTCTTGGTGGCCGAGCGCGCGCGGAAACCGTGTCGCCGCTTCCGCACCAGCTTGCTCGGCTGATAGGGTCGCTTCACCGTTCGCTCTCCCAGAATGCGCGCGAAAATCCCGCCGCCAGACGCGCCTCGGCTGTATAGGTGCCGGCCGCGACCAAGTCAATCGCGGCCGCCAGGACACCTCGAAAACCTCTGGCGTTGAGGGTCGCGGGTTGATTCTCTGACCTCTGGCGATGGCCGGAGGCGGGGATGGCGGGACAGGCTGGT
>VGEV01000206.1 GCA_016869175.1 Alphaproteobacteria bacterium | reverse complement strand
CAACGACCCCGCCTTCCGCGGGCCGCTCGGCCGCTTCGACCGCCTCACCTTCGAGGCGGTGCTGCGGGAAAACGGCTTCAACGAGCAGAGCTATGTGGAGGCGCGCCGGCGCGACCTGGCGCGCGGCAGGCTGGAACTGGCAGAGCAGGAGCAGCAGGAGATCGAGATCATCCATGAGTTCCTGCCCCGGCCGATGAGCGAATCGGAGATCGCCGATGCCGCCGGCCGGGCCATCGCCGAACTCGGCGCGAGCGGCCCGAAGGACATGGGCCGGATCATGGCCTTGCTGAAGGAACGCCATGCTGGGCGCATGGATTTGGCGCAGGCGGGGGCCGTGGTGCGGCGCGTGCTGACCGACAGCAGTTGATGGCCGGGCCGGGGCCGCGCTAAGCCTCGGCGCATGGCTTTCCCCGCCGCGTTCCTCGAAGAGCTCAAGGCGCGCGTCTCGCTCGTCGATCTGATTGGCCGCCGGGTGCGGCTGGCCAAGCGCGGACGCGAATGGACCGGGCTCTGCCCGTTCCACAACGAGAAGACGCCGTCCTTCTCGGTCAACGAGGCCAAGGGCTTCTTCCACTGCTTCGGTTGCGCGGCGCATGGCGGCGCCATCGATTTCGTGATGCGGGCGGAAGGTCTCGCATTCCCGGAGGCGGTCGAGCGTCTGGCGCTAGAGGCTGGGCTGCCGCTGCCCCGGCAATCGCCCGCGCAAGCCGCCGCCGCCGGCCGCCTTGCCGGGCTTGCCGAGGCGCTGGCCAGGGCGGCCGAGTGGTTTCGCAATCAGCTGGGCCTTGCCGCGGGAAAGCCAGCCCGCGAATACCTGAAATCGCGAGGCATCGCGCCGGCGGCGGTCGGGACGTTCGGGTTGGGCTATGCGCCGGCCGCGCGCACCGCCCTGAAGGAGGCCTTGCAGGCCCGCGGCCTGCCCGAGGCGTTGCTGCTGGAGGCGGGCCTGCTGGTCAAGCCGGAAGACGGCGCGGCCAGCCATGACAAGTTCCGCGGTCGGCTGATGTTCCCCATAGCCGATCGGCGCGGCCGGATCGTGGGCTTCGGCGGCCGCATATTGGGCGAGGGCCAGCCCAAGTATCTGAACTCGCCGGAAACCCCGCTCTTTCATAAGGGCCGCCTGCTCTACAACCTGGCGCGCGCCCGCGAGGCAGCGCAGGCCGCCGGCACGGCAATCGTGGCGGAAGGCTATATGGACGTCATCGCCCTGCACGAAGCGGGCCTCGCCCATGCGGTGGCACCGCTCGGCACCGCGTTGACCGAGGAGCAGATCGCCGAACTCTGGCGCCTGGCGCCGGAGCCGATCCTGTGCCTGGACGGTGATGCCGCCGGCCAGCGGGCCGCCCAGCGCGCGGCCGAACGGGTGCTGCCGCTATTGAAGCCCGGCCATTCGCTGCGTTTCGCCCATCTGCCGGCCGGCGAAGACCCGGACAGCCTGCTGCGGGGCCGCGGCGCGGCGAGCCTGACGAGCCTGCTGGAAGCGGCCGAGCCGCTGTCGGCGATGCTCTGGCGGCTGGCCGGCGGGGACGAGCCACAGCCTACGCCGGAACGCCGCGCCGGTCTGGCGCAACGCTGCCGCAAGCTCGCCGACGAGATCCAAGACACTCAGGTAAGAGAGTATTATCACAGCTATTTCCGAGAAAGGCTGGAGGAATTCCAGACATTGCGCCCGACCTCGCCGGCGGTGTTGCGCGACCGCCGCGAGGCGGCCCCGGGCGGGCGCCGCCGGCTGGCCGCGCGCCATGGCCTGGGGCAGGGCAGGGAGGCCATCGCCAGCCGACGCGAGGAGGCGCTGCTGGCGGTGCCGCTCAACCACCTGGCATTGCTGGACGAACTGGCCGAGGAGTTGGCCAGGGTGGAATTCGTGACCCCGCCGCTGGCCCGGCTGGGCCGACTGATGCTGGATCGCCACTTCGCTGGCCAGCCCCTTGACGTTGCCAGCCTAAAAGGCAATTTATCAGACCACGCCGTCATGCGCGCCATTGACAAGTTGGTGGCGCCAGGTTTCTTCGCCCTCGTGCCTTGCGCACGGCCGGGGGCAAGCCTGGATGAGGCGCGGCAAGGCTGGTGGGATGCACGGAATTATCAGCAGCAGTTGGCTGACCAGCGTGCGGAACGCCATGCCGTGGAAGCGGCGGTCGAGCGCAGCATCAAGGGTTAGGGGCGGGCCGTTCCGGCCGCGCCGGCGGCCTTGGTCGGGGGGCCAGGGCGGCCGGGTTTGCGCGGGCGGCGGCTAGCGGGCGGCCGGCAGGGGGTGCTCGGCCCGGCGGGCCCGCGCTGACAAGCGCCAGGAGATCCAGGGGAACATCAGCGGGTTTGGGGAAGGTTCGATGTCGAAAGTCGTGCAGACCGCGGAGCGCGAGGAGCGCGAGGAAACCCCGGATCGGCCGCTGCTGGACGCCGCCAACGCGCTGCTGAAGAAGTTGATCGCGCGCGGCAAGGAGCGCGGCTACGTCACCTATGACGAGTTGAACGCGGCGATGCCGCACGACCAGGTGTCCTCCGAGCAGATCGAGGACGTGATGACCATGCTCTCGGAGCTGGGCATCAATCTGGTGGAAAACGAGGAGCAGGAAGAGGTGGCCGAGCCGGTCAAGCGGTTCGACGTCACCCAACCCGAGCGCGAAGCGCCGGAAGAGGAATACGACCGCACCGACGATCCCGTGCGGATGTACTTGCGCGAGATGGGCAGTGTCGAGTTGCTCTCGCGCGAGGGCGAGATCGCCATCGCCAAACGCATCGAGGCCGGCCGCGAGACGATGATCGCCGGCATTTGCGAAAGCCCGTTGACCAGCCGTGCCATCGTGGAGTGGCGCGACATGCTGATGGGCAGCCAGGTGCTGCTGCGCGACGTGATCGACCTGGACGCCACCTATGGCGGCGGCCCGGGCGCGGCGGCGGCGCCGGCGGTCAACGGTTCGGGCAACGGCGCGGTCAAGCCGGCGCCGATCAAGCTGGACGAGCCGCGCCGCGCCCCGCCGGCGCTGGACGGCCAGACCCCGCCCGAGGCCTTCGGCGACGACCAGGACGACGAGGAAAACGCCATCTCGCTCTCGGCCATGGAAATCGCGCTGAAGCCGCAGGTGCTCGAGACCTTCGAGCAGATTTCCAAGAGCTACAAGCGCTTCGCCAAGGCGCAGCAGGACCGCGTGGCGGCGGCGCTGAAACATCAGAAATACGAGGACAGCCAGGAGAAGCGCTACGCCAAGGCGCGCGAGGAACTCGTGCGGCTGGTCAAGAGCGTGCATATCAACAACAACCGCATCGAGGCGCTGGTCGATCAGCTCTATGGCATCAACCGGCGGCTGATGGCGCTGGAAGGCCGCCTGTTGCGGCTGGCCGAGAGCCACAACGTCACGCGCGAGGAGTTCCTGCGCTATTACCAGGGCAACGAGCTCGATCCGCGCTGGATGTCCAAGGTCAAGCGGCTGAAGGGCCGCGGCTGGCAGGCCTTCGCCGAGAAGGGCCGCGACGAGGGCAAGCAGATCCGCGCCGAGATCGCGCATATCGCGAGCTCGGTCGGCCTGCCGATCGCCGAGTTCCGGCGCATCGTGCACACCGTGCAGCGCGGCGAGCGCGAAGCCCGCCAGGCCAAGAAGGAGATGGTGGAGGCCAACCTCCGCCTGGTCATTTCCATCGCCAAGAAATATACCAACCGCGGCCTGCAGTTTCTCGACCTGATCCAGGAAGGCAACATTGGCCTGATGAAGGCGGTCGACAAGTTCGAGTATCGCCGCGGCTACAAGTTCTCGACCTACGCCACCTGGTGGATCCGCCAGGCGATCACCCGCTCGATCGCCGACCAGGCGCGCACCATCCGCATCCCTGTGCACATGATCGAGACGATCAACAAGCTGGTGCGCACCTCCCGCCAGATGCTGCACGAGATCGGCCGCGAGCCGACGCCGGAGGAACTGGCGATCAAGCTGGCCATGCCGCTGGAAAAGGTGCGCAAGGTGCTGAAGATCGCCAAGGAGCCGATCAGCCTGGAAACCCCGATCGGCGACGAGGAAGACAGCCATCTCGGCGACTTCATCGAGGACAAGAACGCCGTGCTGCCGATCGACGCGGCGATCCAGGCGAACCTGCGCGAGACCACGACCCGCGTCTTGTCCTCGCTGACCCCGCGCGAGGAGCGCGTGTTGCGCATGCGCTTCGGCATCGGCATGAACACCGACCACACGCTGGAGGAGGTCGGCCAGCAGTTCTCGGTGACACGCGAGCGCATCCGCCAGATCGAGGCGAAAGCCCTGCGCAAGCTGAAGCACCCTTCCCGCAGCCGCAAACTGCGCAGCTTCCTCGATACCTGAGGCGGCGGACGCGCTCACTTGAAAGACGGATCATTTTCACTATATTTGGGCGTATGTAGCGCAAGTAACTCTAGATGTGGTGTCTTTGCAAGAGGGTGGGTCGTGTTGTCGGCGCTGCTTGTATCTCCTGCGGGCTGGCGTTCGCGCCGTGTTCCACCAAGCCTTTGGACACCACGAAAAACCCAAACCGGCATCCACCGGATGACCGGCTTTTGGGGGCAAGATTGACGCCTAGAGTGCGCATTGGCAAGCCCGAGCCCCGCCGCGGGCGGCCAGATGGCCCGGATGCGGGTAAAATCGGCGCGTCGGGTCGCGGAAGCTACGATATTGTTCTCGCCAAGACGCACCTCTGCTGTGGTTTTCGCTGGAACTCATGCGGCCGGCCTGTTTACGCCGGCGCTGGAGG
>VGEV01000205.1 GCA_016869175.1 Alphaproteobacteria bacterium | reverse complement strand
CTGGTCATCGGGCGCCTCGGCAGACGGCGCACCGAAGCCGCGAGCGCGCGGCTCGGCGGAGATCTCGGCATCCATCCCGGCAGCATCCATCTCAGCCTCCCTCATCGTTAGACCGAAAACAGCTCGACGCGATTGGTGTCCGGGTTGAAGCGGTAGCGCATCCCCAGCTGCCAGCGCTGCACCGGCGACGGCCGCGGCGTCGGATCGTCGAGCGCGGCGGCCTGCTCCGGGGTCAGCAGCCTAGACGTGCCGCGGTAGTTCTGGCCGCGCCGCTCGAGCAGCCTCTCTTCGGACTTGGCCTTGTCGCCGGAGAGCGCGGCGGTGGCGAGGCCGGAGCCGAAGCCGCTGATGAGCCCGGCACCGGCCGAGCTGTTGAAGAACTTCGACCAGCCGCCGCCGTCCCTGGCGCCCTCGCCCTGGTAGGCTGGGGCAATCCCAAAGCCGGGCGCCATTGGCATGTTCGACATGGAGCCGGCCAGCGTAACGGGCCGGCCGACGCCGACGGCATTGCCGAGCACGTACTCCGTCAGTGGCCTGTACAGGGACGAGGTCTCGGCCGCGAGGTTCTCCGCCGCGTGCGGGCCCAGCAGCGGGCGCTGCTCCACCGGAACAATCGTCGGCGCGACCGATGAAACGCCGCCTCCGCTGCCGAACCAGTCCGGCCGGTCCTTGGCGGCGAGGCCCTTCAGGGGATCGGTGCCGAAACCGGGCGCCAGCGCCCCGCTGACGCCGCCCGTCACCGCGCCGGTCATCGCACCGTACTGCGCGCCCTTGAGCGGGTCGGCGCCGGTCACGAGCGCGCCGCCTGCGCCCAGCGCCGAGCCGATGCCGGCTTGTGTGATGGCACCTCCCAGCGCGTTGCCGACGGTGCCGTCGATGCCGATCTTGCCCAGCGTGCCGGCCACGGCCTCGCCGAAGGTCGGCGCTTTGCCGAGGGCCGAGCCAACGGTGAAGAACACCGCCCCTGCCGCGAGCGCGATGGGCAGGATCTTGACGACGGGCTTCGCCACCTTGGCGAAGACCTTGCTGACCGACTTGATCGCTCCGCTCATCGGGCGAATCTCCTTCTGAAAACCGCGCCCATCAGCTGATAGCCGCGCCGCTCGTAGAACCCGGCCAGCCGCTTCCAGTCCTCGGCCACCGTGTCGACCGCGGTCGGCTGGTGCTCGAGCACCTTCGGGTTCTTCTCGGCCCAGCGCTCGACCGCCAGCAGCAGCTGCGCGCCGTCCGTGGCCGGGCAGCGGGCCGACTTATAGATCATCCAATCGAGCGCCAGCAGCAGGTCGGCCGGGCCGATGTCGTAGACGCGCGTCAGATAGGCGGCGGCGAAGCCCTCGACCTGTCCCAGCGTGTCGGCGACGAAGACGCACCAGCCGCCCTCGCCCATCTGCCCGTGACGCTGGATCGCCTGCACGACGATCTTCTTGGCCCGCACCGTGTCGACCGATCCCAGCCCGGCATAGGCCGGCGACCTCGCATAAGCCTCCTCGATCAGCTCGGCGATGCGCGGGGTGTCTGTCGCCTTGGCCTTGCGGATCACTAAGCCGCCTGCGTCACGGGCCAGGTCAGGTCGACGTTGTAGATCTGCTCGATCAGCCGCATCTGCGCGTCGCGCTGCAGGCCGAAGTCGCGCAGGTAGCGGTCTCGCACGTCGGCCGGGATGTTCGGGTTGTTGGCGATCACCGCGAACTGCTCGGCGAAGGTGCGCTCGATGTTGAGCACCGTCGTCATCGCGGCGTTCCGGTCCTGGCCGGAGAGCTGCAGGTTCGCGATCTCCCGCAGGCGCGCATCCTCGACGCCGGCGAGCGAGGTCCGCGTCGTCGCGTCGAGCGAGCCGAGGAACCGCCTGAGCGTGCCCTCCTGGCCTGCAATCTTCTCGCGCGAGCCGAGCTCGAGCCCGGTGAGCTTCTCGCGGCTGGCGAGGTCGGCGCTCTGCAGGGCGGCGTTCTGGCGGAACGCCTGGTCGGACAGGTTCGACTCCGCGGCGGCCTTGACGGCCTGCAGATAGGCATCGAAGTCAAGGCCCTGCTGGGCCAGACCTTGAGCCTGGCGGTATTGCAGGTCAGAGAGAAAGGCGCGCGCCGTCGTGTCGATCGCCCGCATGTATTCGTCGTAATCGAACTGCTGGCCGGCCAGCGCCTGGGCCTGGCGGAAGGATTGGTCGGAGAGGTTCCGGGTCGCGGCGATCTGGGAGTCGTTGAGCGCGATCGGGGCTGCCGCGTCGATCGCTGCCGCCTCTCCCGCCGTCGCCGCCAGGGAGGAGTTCTGAAGGCCCCTGCGGCCGGCGAAGCCGACGGCGCGCGCCCGGGCCCGCTCCAGGTAGGGCGAGCCGGAATCCAGCATCGAGGTAAGCCGGCTCTCGGCGCTCTCGTCGAAGTTCACGTTGGGCGCGGCCGGGGCCTTGAACTCGGTCGGCCGCGGCGGGGTAGGCGGGGCCGGCAGGTTCGCCGGCGCCAGCGGCAACGGGCCGGGGCTCGGCTTGACCGCCTCGGGCAGGCTGGGGACGCCGGGCGAGGTCACGCCCGGAGAGTATGGCTCGGGCGCCGGCGCCGGCGGCGGCGGCGGCGGCTTCGGGGCCGCGGCAGGCCATGCCCGGCCCTCGTCGAAGCCGTACATCTTGTAGTGATCCTCGGCGGTCTTGCCGGCCCACCACGGATCCTCTTTGAGCGCCTTCGCCACGTCCGGGTTTGCCGCCAGATAGTCGTCGACCGGCGCGAACTCCGGAGCGCCGGTCGCGGGGTTGACGCCGGCATCGGGCCCGACCCGGTAGCGCTCGGGCGACATGCCCCTGGCAGCGAAGCCGCGGGCGAGCGCCCGGCCGACGCCGGGCTGGGCCTGGACGGATGGCGGAACCACCATCTCGCCCGGCGTGACATGCGCGATCGCGGTGTCGCCGCGGCGGCCCTTGGCGGCCAGGGAAGCCACGGCCGGGTGCCGTCCGAAACCGCGGGCGCCAGTCTGTAGTCTCATGGCGTTACTCCGGCCAGCCTTCGTTGATGTTGATCGCCGCCACGGCCGCCGCGTCGGCAGCCTCGTCGACGTCCTCGTGCAGCGTCTGATTAAGAGCGATCACGTCAGCCGCTCGCGGCTGCGATGATCGCAGCGAAGGTCGCCGTTGAAGGGGTCCTGCGCTTCCATTCGCTACTCCGGCTTCTCAGGCCACTCAACCGCCCACGGAAACCCCGCCTGCGCGGGCACATCGCGCAGCGCCTGCCGGTAGGTGGCCCACGCCTCGCGGTCAACCGGCGCATCGGCAAGCTGCGTCCAGTCGCACTCAGCCAGCCGCTTGTTCCGATCAGCCCGCACGCCGTCTGCCTGCTGCGCGCCCTTGGCTGCGATGGCGTCCTCGTTTATGTCCACCGCGATCCAGCGCGTGAACCATTGCCCGTCGATCTGCTCGACGCCATCCTGCGCGGCCACTTGGTAGCGCGTGGTGGTCGGCTGCGGGCCGTTGAGCACCGGGTCGGCGTCGAAGTCGCCAAGCATCTGCGCGGTGATCTGCCGCGGGAATGAAGTCGCCGGATGCAGGGCGCGGAACTCGCCTTCTGTCACCACCGCGCCTGTTTCTCTGATTCGGATGAGCATGGTTCTGTTCCTAGCTGACCGCAAGAAATATAAATGTCCCACCGTTGGCGTTGATGCCTGCCGGTGCGGTGCTGCTGATTTCAAAGCCGCTATTGGCCGGGTCGATGTAGTCGGTGTTGGTGACTTCGGCGGAGGTACTGTTCAAGAGCAGGTACGGATCATTGCCGCTCACGATCCCGCGTACCGTGTCGTAGACGAACCAATCGCCTGTGCTGTTCGTGCGCTTAATCAGCACAAACCTCGCGCCCGTAGTGAACCCGCAGTCGATTACTTGCGTAGTGCCCGTGCCGGTGTAGCTGCCGACTTTGCTGATGCCTGGGAGGGTGGCGAATAGGTAGGCGACGTAGGTGACACCAGCGGCATTAAACCCGAACCCAAGAGAACTACTCACCGTGACAGATGTGGTTGTTGGACTAATGCTTCCATCGGTTGCGCCAGCAGTAGTCTCGTTCAAACGCAAGAATTGAGTTGCACCGTTATAAACAGTCCAACCGCCAGTCCCACTTCTGGATTTGAAAATGCTTAACTCAGGGGTTACGCCAAGGTTGTGATTGATAACTTGAGTACCAGGACCATTCCCCGTATAACAAACCACATCAAACACACCGGGGGCGCGACGGAAGAATTGGCCAACATACGTCTCATATGTTCTGTTAGGTATAAACGTACCAAGAGACGCGCCATCCATATCAAACGAAGTTAATGTTGTGCTCCCAACTGCTGATTCAGCATTTGTTGATGCAGTATTTAGGTATGTACCATACCCACGAATTCTATCAAAAAACCATTTGCTGTAATCTGACGGTCCTAGTAACGATGTTCTCATCATAGTTAGCACGGTATCAGGAGCGAACCCAGCACCTGTTATAGACCTAGCTGATCCATTGCCGCTATACGCAACCGCGTTATAAACCTGCGTCCCCGTCGTCGGCGTCTTCATCGGGCCGCGACGGATGGCGAGGTAGATGTAGGTTGCTGAATCATTGACTGCGTTCTTAAATCCAGTAGCAGTAGGCGAAGCATAATCGGACGACGAGTTTGTTTCTGCATCGTTAACATTAGCCAACAACCCTTTCGGGGTTCCGCCAGCCACAGGTAATCCGCGCATAGAATCAAACATTCGCCACCCATCAGTAGCAGTAGATTTTTTCAATACGACAAACTGAGGTTCCCAGCCTAGAGATATATCAACCGTGCCAGTAGCCGTAAAACTCCCACACTGAATAATCCCATCCGTGCCGGTGTCGTGGGCGAAGAGGTAGGCGACGTAGGAACCCCCGTTTGCGTTAGCTAGACTGCTTGTACCAAGAGAGAATCCTGTAGATGTAGGCGCAGTATC
>VGEV01000204.1 GCA_016869175.1 Alphaproteobacteria bacterium | reverse complement strand
CCTTCAGCGCCTTCCTCTACCGCTACCGCAACCTGGTCGAGCGCTTCTTCAACAGGGTCAAACACTTCCGAGCCATCGCCACGCGCTACGACAAGCACGACGCCAACTACCTCGCCCTCATCAAGCTCGCCGCATCACGAATCTGGATGCGTGCTTATGAGTCCGTGTCCTAAGCTGATCGCCATGCCGGATGCCAGCGCGACTGCCTATGATGCGATCATCGTCGGCGCCGGGATCGCCGGCGCCTCGGCGGCCTATTTCCTGGCGCCCGAGCGCCGCGTCCTCGTGTTGGAGCGCGAGAGCCAGCCGGGCTATCACTCCACCGGCCGGTCTGCGGCGCTGTTTTCCGAGGCCTATGGCAACGCGGCGATCCGCGCGCTGACCACGGGCGGCAAGCCTTTCTTCCAGAACCCGCCGGCCGGCTTCGTCGAGCGGCCGGTGCTGAGCCCGCGTGGCGCCATGTTCGTCGGCCGGGCGGACCAGACGGCGTTGCTCGACCGCACCGCCGCCGAGGCCAGCCGGCTGGTGCCAGGCATACGCCGCATCGATGGCGCGGCCGCGCGGGCCATCGTGCCGGTGTTGCGGGCGGGCTATCTGGCGGGGGCCGTGCTGGAACCCGACGCGATGGACATCGACGTGCACGCCCTGCACCAGGGGTATCTCAAGGGCATGCGGGCGGCCGGCGGCGAATTGCGTTTGGATGCCGAGGTGCGGGAATTGGCGCGGTCCGGCGGGTCGTGGCGGGCGGTGACCAGCGCGGGAACGTTCGCCGCGCCCATCCTGATCAACGCCGCGGGCGCCTGGGCGGACGAGCTGGGGCGAAGGGCCGGCGCGGCCGGCATCGGTCTTAGCCCGAAGCGGCGTACCGCTATCCTGTTCGATCCGCCCGCCGGGTCCGACAGCGCGGGCTGGCCGCTGGTGGTGGACGTGGCCGAGAGCTTCTACTTCAAGCCGGATGCCGGCAAGCTGCTCGGTTCGCCCGCTGACGAGACGCCGATCGCGCCGTGCGATGTGCAGCCCGAGGAACTCGATGTCGCCCTGGCGGTCGAGCGCATCCAGCAGGCGGCCGACCTGCCGATCGCCCGCATCACCCACCGCTGGGCGGGCCTGCGTTCGTTTGTCGCCGACAAGACGCTGGTGGCCGGCTTCGATCGCGAAGTGGCCGGCTTGTTCTGGCTGGCCGGGCAGGGCGGCTACGGCATCCAGACCTCGCCAGCGATGGGCCGCATCGCGGCGGCCCTGGTGCTGGGCCGAACCATTCCTGCGGACCTGGCCCGACTGGGCGTCAGCCAGGCCATGCTGTCGCCGGTCCGCCTGGCAGCGGCCAAGGCGTAGGCCGGACGATGCGCGTGTTCATCGCCTGCCTTGGTACCGAGACTAACACCTTCTCGCCCATTCCGACCGGCCATGCGACCTTTGCCGAAACCATGCTGCATCGCGGCGATGCGACCCGCCACCCGCCGACGCTGTTTTCCGGGCCGCTGCATGTCTGGCGGAGGCGTGCCGAGGAATTGTAGGGCGAGGTCGTCGAGGGGCTGTCCGCCTTCGCCCAGCCGGCCGGCCCGACCTTGCGCAAGGTCTATGAAGGCTTTCGCGACGAGACCCTCGACGGCATACGCCGCTCGCTGCCGCTCGACATCGTGCTGCTCAACATGCATGGCGCGATGGTGGCCGAGGGTTACGACGATTGCGAGGGCGATCTGCTGGAGCGCGTGCGCGCCCTGGTCGGCACGAAGACGGTGATCGGCGGCGAACTCGACCTGCACTGCCATATCAGCGAGCGCATGCTGCGTGCCGCCGACGTGCTGGTGACGTTCAAGGAGTATCCGCATGTCGATCCGATGGAGCGCGCGGAGGAGCTGTTCGCCATCTGCCGCGATGCGGCGGCCGGGCGCGCACGGCCTGCGATGGCGGTCTTCCCACTCGACATGATCGGATCCTACCGCACGCCGGTCGAGCCGCTGAAGGGCTTCGTTGAGCGCATGAAGACGCTGGAGGGCAAGAACGGCATCCTGTCGGTGTCGTTCGCGCATGGCTTCCCCTATGGCGATGTCGCCGATGTGGGCGGCAAGGTGCTGGTGGTGGCGGACGGCGACGTTGACAAGGCGGCGAGCTTGGCCGAACGGCTGGGGCACGAGCTTTGGGCCATGCGCGAAGCGATCGCCGCCCCGCGGCTCGGCATCGACGCAGCGCCCGACCGGGCGCTGCAACTCGCCGGCGGGCCGGTCGTGTTGGCCGACGTGGCGGACAATGCGGGAGGCGGCGCGCCATCGGACGCCACCTTCGTGCTGGCGCGCATCCTTGAGCGCGGGATCGGCAACGTGCTGAACGGGCTCTACTGGGATCCGCTCGCCGTGCGCTTCTGCAAGGAAGCGGGCGAAGGCGGCCGGCTCGCGCTCAGGCTCGGCGGAAAGTGCGGCACGGCCTCGGGCCAGCCGCTGGATCTGACGGTCGACGTGATGCGCATCCTGGAGGACCAGGTGCAAAGCTTCGGCCCCGCAAAGGCGCGCATGGGCGACACGGTTTGGGTGCGGGCCGCCAACGCGGTCGATCTGGTGTTGAACAGCGTGCGCACCCAGGTGTTCCACCCCGACGCCTTCACCCCGCTTGGCCTCGACCTCGCGGCCAAGAAGCTCGTCGTCGTCAAGTCGACGCAGCATTTCCATGCCGGCTTCGCGTCGCTGGCCAGAGAGGTGCTGTATGTCGCCGGGCCTGGGGCGCTGACCTCCGACTATGCCAGCATACCCTTCACCAAGCGCCGGCATCCCTATTGGCCGAGGATCGCCGACCCAGCTAGGGCGCGAGCCTGATGGCGAAGCTGGCCAGCAGCAGACCGAAGCCCAGGAAAGTCACGCCATAGGCCGCGACCCGCTTCCAGTTCTCGCCGGCGTCGAGATGCGCGATCAGATCCTTGGCGGCGACCACGACCGCGCCGTCCTTTTCCACCTGCCAGAGCTGCTCGGCATCGAGCGGCGGGACCGGTGTGGGCCAGACCAGAACGGTGACCCGCCCGTGCAACGCGTTGCGCAGCCGCTCCGCGCCCGGCCAGTCGTTGAGGTAGTAGAACGTTTTCGCCTGGCCGGTCAGTCGCACCGTCAGGACCGACTCCGTCCGGCCGAAGGCCGCCGACTTGCCGCGGTGGCCGAACGGCGCGCCGGTCTCCACGGCCAGCACGTCGCCGCTGATCGCCGCCAGTTGGGCCGGATCGGGCAGGGTATCGATGGCGAACAGCAGCTTGTAGATCGGCAGCACGAACAGGCACAGGCCGCCCAGCGCCAGCAGCAGCGGCGCCATCTCGCGCCAGCCGCGCCGCCCCTCGTCGCGTCGCCGGCCGCCGAGCATGGCGCTCAGGCCGCCACGACGGCGGGCGCCAGCCGCGGCGCCTGGCGCGCGGCCAGCGGCATCAGCGCCATCAGATTCAGCACGTTGAACCCAACGCCCAGCACGAAGGCCATCTGGTAGCCGCCGGTCCAGTCGAACACCGCGCCGCCAAGATAGCCACCCACCGACATGCCCAGCATGCCAAAAAAGAACACGACGCCGCTGCGCCAGCCGACCTCGTGCAACGAGAACAACTCGCGCACGCTCATCGCATAGGCGGGAATGATCCCACCGAAGCCGACGCCGAAAGCGGCCGAAACCAGATAAAGGCCCCACAAGCTGTCGACGAAGATATAGGCCGACAGGGCCACCAGTTGCAGCGTGCAGCCGAGCACGATGGTGACGAGACCGCCCACCCGGTCGGCCATCCAGCCGGCGAACAGGCGGCTGGCCAGCGAAATCGCCAGCAGCAGCGACAGCATCTCGGCGCCGCGCGCGGCGGCATAGCCAAGGTCGGTGCAATGCGCCACCACATGCGACATCGGCATTGCCATGGCGACGCAGCAGCCGACGATGGCGATCGACAGCAGTGCCAGCACCAGGCCGGACGGCAGGCCCAGGGCGATCGCCGGGGCCGGCCCCGCGTCGGCCCGCTCGCCGTCGTCCGGCGCGACCGCTGGAATGGGGGGCCGGCGGCGAAACACCAAGGCCAGGGGCAGCATGATGACCAGCGCCACGAAACCGTAGGCGATCATGGTTTCGCGCCAGCCGTAGTTTTCGACGCCCCAGCGGTAGATCGGCGGCCACAGCGCGCCACCCAGGCTTTGCCCGGCCGAGACGATGGCGATCGCCAAGCCGCGATTGCGGTCGAACCAGCGCGTGACGTTGGTCATCAGCGGCACGAAGGTGGCGCCGCTGCCGAGCAGGCCAAGCAGCAGGCCCTGAGCCAGGTAAAGCCCGATCTCGCCCTGCACCAGGCCGCTGGCGAAGGCGCCGGCGCCGACCGCGAAGGAGCCCAACAGAACAGGGCGGAACGTGCCGGTGCGGCCCTCGGCAAAGCCAAGAATGATGCCGCCCAAGCCCGCGCCGAAACTGGCGAAGGCATAGGCCAGCGAAGGCACGCTGCGCGGCCAGCCGAACTCGGCGGCGATCGGCTTCAGGCCCACCACCACGAGATAGGTGCTGCCGAATGCGGTCGCCATGAGCATCAGCGAGGCGATGGCGACGAGCCAGCTATAGGGTTGCTCGATGCTGCCGTTCGCGCCGAGCCGCTGCGATGTCAACATGGAGGGGACTTCGTTGGTTGCGCCGAGCCTAGCCCGGTTTATTCACGAGAGGCCATGATGTGATGGGCAGGGAGGCAAGGCGATCACGCGGCATGCGTGGTCGTTGCGTCTTTTTCATCGCGGGTTGGTTTGTCGGGTGTCGGGTTATTGGTTTGGGATTGCGGGAACGGGTGTTTTCGGGGCATCGGCCCCGTCGGTCATGGAGCGGCGGGTCGAAGCGCGCCGGCGAGCAAGCGGATGAGAGCGGCATCCGGGCAAACGGCGGCGAAGGCGATGCGCACGCGATGGGTGGTCTCGACGATGCGGGCGCCGAGCTTCAACAAGCGCAGGCGGATGGTTGCGAACTCGGCCTTGGCCAACGGATGTGCGGGCGGGATGG
>VGEV01000203.1 GCA_016869175.1 Alphaproteobacteria bacterium | reverse complement strand
GCTGATGCGCCCGCCGTCGAACGACGCGCTCATCTTCTTGCGCCCGACGCTTGGCAAATCGCAGGAGCGTTCTCTATCGTCGGCCATGGCGGGCGTGGCGCCTCCCTGCTCTCGTGAAGGACCGGCTTAGACCACCAAATCCTGAACGAAATCAGTGAATTATGCTACACCCGCCGCACCGATACGGCCCGCGTCACGAATAATCCAGGTGAAGGCGCTGGCGGCCGAACCGATGATGGCGCGCCGCTACGACCGGCTGCTGGATGGCGCCGCGGAGATCACCTATCGCAGCTTGCGCCTCTCCGGGCCGGCGCAAGCGGCCAGCACGCTGTTCAACCAGATTGCCTTTGCCGCGCTGCCGCTGCTGGGCGCGTTTCTGGCGGTTCAGGGCGAACTCACGATGGGTGCGGTGGCGGCTTGCACCATGCTGGGCGGGCGAGCCTTGCAGCCGCTGACCCGGACTTTCGGCATCTGGACCCAGATACAGGCCGTGCAATCGGCGAGCAAGCGGCTGAAGGCGATCCTCGCCCTGCCGGCCGAATCGTCGTCCAACAGTCTGGTCGGGATGCCGGCGCTGAGCGGCGCCGTCACGCTGCGGGGCATCCGCTACCAGACGCCGACCGGCCGGCTGCTGTTCGAGGATCTCGACCTGGACGTGCCGGCCGGCGAATGCCTGGCGGTGTGCGGGCCGAACGGGACCGGCAAGTCGACCCTGTTGCGCGTGCTGAACGGCCTGGTGGTGCCGCAAGCCGGCAATGTGCTGCTGGATGGCCACGACCTTGGCCAACTCGACCTTGCCGCCGTGCGGCCGCGGGTCGCCCTTCTGGCGCAACAGGGTTAGGTCTTTCAGGGTTCCATTTTGGACAACCTGACGCAGTTCCGCCGCGAGCCGGAAGTGGTGGCAGAGACCATCGCCCTGGCCAGCAAGCTGGGCCTCGACCGCGTCATCGCGCGAATGCCGCAGGGCTACGAGACCCAGATCGGCGCCAACCTGGGTGCGATTCCGGCCGACGTGCGGCAGCGCATCGCCATCGTCCGGGCGCTCGCCCAACGGCCGGCGATCGTCATTTTCGACGAAGCGAACACCGCGCTCGACGGGCCCAGCGACGAGCGGCTGCGGCAATTGCTGCTGGAGATGAAGGGCCGTACCACGATCTTCCTGGTCAGCTTCCGGCCGACCTTGCTGAAACTGGCTGACCGCACGCTCCATCTCTACGACCGGCAGCTGCACGCCGAACCGCCGGCGCCGGAGACGACAGCGCCGCCGGAAACCGAGGCCCGTGTTGCCGCGCTGACGCCGCAGCCCGTTGTTGGCCCGGCGCCTGAGGCCATTGTCGGCCGGGCCGTCGCATGAACACGCTCGCCGCCCTCGCCCTCGAGCGGGTCGAGCCGTTTGCCGATGCCTTGCGCGAAGGCCGGCTGGACGGGTTCGCCCAGGCTTCGCCCGTCACCGCCTGCCTGGCGCGCCTGCTGGCGGTCCGCGGCTGGTCCGGCAGCCCGCGCCAACTGATGGAGGCGCTGCCGCATTTCGCCGCCGAGCTCGACATCATCGATGCGCGCAACGTGCTGGCCAGCCTGGGCATCGAGACCCGGCGCATTCGGCTCCGCGTCGGCCGCTTGGAGGCCCGCCTTCTGCCCTGCCTCTTCCTGGCGCGGAACGGCACCCCCTATGTCCTGCTGGCGCGCGCGGCCGACGGCCGGATCCTCAGCTTCAACGGCCGGACCGGGCAAGAGGAACAGCTCGATCGAAGCCGGCCGGGCACCGCCTACCCGATCCTGCCGCGCCACGAGGCGGGCGAAGGCGTGGCCAGTACCGTTCGCCTGCGCAGCCTCGGCTGGCGCTTCCGCCATCAGCTCGGCCATCTGGCCATGCTGACCCTCACCATCAATCTGCTGGCGCTGGCGGTGCCGCTGGCCATCGTCCTGATCTACGACCGCGTGATCCTGGGCCACGACCTCAACCTGCTGCCGGCGCTGGCCACCGGGATCGCGCTGGCCTTGGCCGCCGATCTGGGATTCCGCGAACTGCGCGGCCGGCTGATGGCGCATCTGGGCGCGCGCCTGGAACGATTGTTCGGTTCGCTGATCTTCGCGCGCCTGATCGCCCTGCCGCCGGCCATGCTGGAAGGCGCGTCGGTCGGCGCGCAGCTCGCCAAGCTGCGCGAGTTCGAGGTGGTGCGCGAACTGTTCGCCGGACGCCTGGCACTGGCGGCCCTGGAACTGCCTTTCGTGCCGATCGCCTTGGTGGCGGTCGCCTTCCTGGCCGGCAATCTCGCGCTGTTGCCGCTCTGCCTCGCCGTGGCGCTGCTGCTGTTCGGGGCGGCGGCGCTGCCCTCGGTCAACAGCGCCATCCAGGACGCCGGACGGGCACGCACCCAACGGCAGAACTTCCTGGTCGAACTGACCGGCCATCTCGGCACCGTCAAGGAACTGGGCGCGGAGGCGCTGTGGCACGAACGTCACCGCCATCTCAGCGCCGCCTCGGTCGGCGCGGCGCTGACCGCGCAGAACCGAGTTGCACTGCTGCAATCGGTCTCGCAAGACCTGATCTACGCCGCCGCCGGCATCAGCTTGTGGTGGGGCGCAAGCGGGGTCATCGCCGGCAGCGTGAGCGCCGGTGCGTTGGTGCCGTGCATGCTGCTGATCTGGCGCGCCTTGGGGCCGATCCAGGTGCTGCTGTTGGCGGCCCCGCGCGTCGGCCACGCACGCGAAACCCTGCGCCAGATGGAAAGCCTGCTGCGCATGCCGCACGAGGAAGCCGGCGAGCGCGACCAGCAACTGGCGCGCCGGCGGTTGGCCGGAACGCTGTCGGTTGGCCGGCTCAGCTTCCGCTATCGGCCCGACGTGGAGCCGACCCTGCTTGGCCTGGACTTCGAAGTGCCGGCCGGACAGATGGTCGCGCTGGCCGGCGCCAACGGCTCCGGCAAGACCACGGTCCTCAAGGCGATCGTCGGCCTGGTGCAGCCGCAGGTCGGCAGCATCACCGTCGACGGCCTCGACACCCGACAGATCGCGCCGCGCGAATTGCGCCAGGGGATCGCCTATCTGCCGCAGATGCCGAGCCTGTTCCACGGCACCATCGCGCAGAACCTGCGCCTGGCCGATCCCGGGGCGAGCGAGGAACGGC
The DNA here is from genome assembly GCA_016869175.1 of Alphaproteobacteria bacterium. Classification (GTDB taxonomy): domain Bacteria; phylum Pseudomonadota; class Alphaproteobacteria; genus VGEV01. The sequence continues at coordinate 1,875 of VGEV01000203.1, read as the reverse complement.
TGCGCCAAGCAGCCGAGCAAGTGGGCGTGCTGGACGATATCCTGGCCATGCCGGAGGGCTTCGAGACGCGGCTCAACGACAGCAGCCTGCGCAAGCTCTCGGTCGGTTTCGGCCGCCGGCTGGCCCTGGCGACGGTGCTGGTCAAGGACAGCGCGATATTGCTGCTGGACGAGCCGGCGCAGGGGCTGGACGACGAAGGCGATGCCGCCTTCATGCGCATGTTGGCGGCGTTGAAGGGCCAGCGCACCGTCATCCTGGTGACGCATCGACCGAGCCACATGCGGCTTTGCGATCGGGTGCTGGCGTTGGATGGCGGCCGGCTGGTGCTGGACGGCCCGCCCAGCGAGGTGGTGCGCCGGATCTTGGAGGGTTTGAAGTGAAATCTTGGCGGCCGCTGCGCGATGAGGCGCATGTGCGTTACCTCTGCCTGGCCGAGCAGCTCGAGGAGCGCACGCCGCCCCGGCTGGCGCGCAACGCCATCCTGCTGAGCTGTCTCTCGCTGTTGGCCGCGCTGGTGTGGATGGGCAGCACGATCGTGAGCGAGCGGGCGACGGCGCGCGGCCGCATGGTGCCGTCCGGCTCGGTGCGCATGGTGCAGCATCTGGAGGGCGGCATTGTCGCCGAACTTCTGGCGCGCGAAGGCGATGTGGTGAAGGCCGGCATGCCGCTGGCGCAATTGGCCGCCACCGCCAACGCCGCCGACCTGGAGCAGCTCAAGGTGCGCGAAGCGACCCTGGCCCTGCGCAGCGAACGCCTGCGGGCCTTCGCCGAGGGTCGGATGCCCGAGTTCGCCGAGCTGAGCAAGGAGCAGCCCAACCTGGTGCTGGACCAAGAGCTGATCCTGAAGCAGCAAAACGAATCGCGCATGAACCAACGCGCGGTGCAGCAAGCCCAGCTCAACGAGAAGCGCAACGAAGCGCGCGCTGGAAAGCCAGATCACTTTCCAGCGCCAGCAGGTGGCGAGCCTGCAGGAGACCATGGAGCTGCGTTCCACCTTGCACGAGAAGGGCCTGACCTCGCGTGTCTCGGTGCTTGACGCGCAGCTTGAGCTGGCGCGCGCGCAGGCCCAGCTTGCCGAAACGCTGGGCGGTCTGGCGCGGGCGCGCGACCAGGTGGCGATCTTGCACCAACGCTTGAGCGAACTCGATTCTCGGCTGGCCAGCGAAGCGCTGACCGAGATGGGCCAGGTCGAATCGGAATTGGCCCAGGTCCGTGAATCCCTGCTGAAGCAACGGGACCGGGTGCGGCGCCTGACCGTCACCGCGCCGGTCGATGGGTTGATCAAATCGATCGCCGTGGCCGGGCCGGGCGCGGTCCTGGCGCCCGGGCAAACCTTGTTCGAAGTCGTCCCGCTGGACGGCCGCCTGTTGGTCGAGGCGCGCATCGATCCGCGCGACATCGGCAATCTGCGGCTCGGCCAGCCGGCCTAAGTGCGGGTCAGCGCCTTCGACTTCGTGCGCTACGGCGGCATCGACGGCGCGCTCGAGCATATCAGCGCCTCGACCTTCGAGGACGAGGCGGGCAAGCCCTACTACAAGGGCCTGGTCCGCTTGAGCCAGCTGTATCTGGGCGACGATCCGGAAAAGAACCGCGTGCTGCCGGGCATGACGGTGGAGGCCGACATCCACACCGGCGACCGCAGCGTCCAGCAATATCTGCTGAAGCCGATCTACGCGTCGCTGACCCTGGGCCTGCGCGAACGCTAGGACACGGACTCATAAGCACGCATCCAGATTCGTGATGCGGCGAGCTTGATGAGGGCGAGGTAGTTGGCGTCGTGCTTGTCGTAGCGCGTGGCGATGGCTCGGAAGTGTTTGACCCTGTTGAAGAAGCGCTCGACCAGGTTGCGGTAGCGGTAGAGGAAGGCGCTGAAGG
>VGEV01000202.1 GCA_016869175.1 Alphaproteobacteria bacterium | reverse complement strand
GCCTGCGCTTGTTGAAGCTCGGCGCCCGCATCGTCGAGACCGCCCATCGCGTGCGCATCGCCTTCGCCGCCGTTTGCCCGGATGCCGCTCTCATCCGCTTGCTCGCCGGCGCGCTTCGACCCGCCGCTCCATGACCGACGGGGCCGATGCCCCGAAAACACCCGTTCCCGCAATCCCAAACCAATAACCCGACACCCGACAAACCAACCCGCGATGAAAAAGACGCAACGACCACGCATGCCGCGTGATCGCCTTGCCTCCCTGCCCATCACATCATGGCCTCTCGTGAATAAACCGGGCAAACCCCCGGCGGGAAGTCATCGTTGACGGATACAAGTCGCATGGCTTGGTGTCCGCGATTTCTAGAGCCGGTCCCGCAATCACTTGGCGTTGCGATCGGCGGGCCGGGCGAGCGCCCGTTCCATGGCTTCGCGCACGAAGCGGGTATAGGGGATGCCGCGCGCCCTGGCCCGCCGCTTGACCGCTTCGAGCAGCGAGAGCGGCAGCCGCATGTTGAGCTGCCCCTTCTTCTTCTCAAACTCGAACCGGGTCATCTTGAAACCGGACAGGTCGTATTCGCTCAAATCGGCCTTATCGACGAAACGTTCCGCGGCCTTGTCCGTCTTAAAGCTCGGGATTCTCTTTTTCATAGCGAGCGATTTCCTTCTTGTGCATGTAGCGCGCGCTGATTGGGCGGATGTAGGTCTTGCCGTCGCGCTTGCGCAGCGTGAACGCGAGAAAGATGGGCCGGCCGGCCCGGTTCCTGCCGCCGGCAGGCAAGCGCCGCTCGACTTGCGAATGCGCTTTATCCTGCCGGACCACCAGCGGCCGGCGCAACAGCGCTTCGATCTCCGCGACGGAAACGCCATGCTTGTGGCATTTCTCCCGATTACCGGCATCTCACAGGAAGCCAGCGATCGCCTCACGCATGAATTATGCTACGCAATTGTATACACGAATGCAATTCGGTGCGGTCCCTTGGCCGGGACCGACGCGCCGCCATCCGACCCTCAAAACAGCTGCTTGCTGGCAAGCGCGGCGCCGTCGGCCATGGCGCGGAGCTTGGCCCACACCACGTCCTCCGCCACCCGGCCCATGCCGGCCGAGGTGTCGAAGCCGCAATCGGTCGAGGCGATCACGCGGGCGGGATCACCCAACGCCCGGGCGCAGCGTTCCAGCCGCTCAGCCACCACCTCGGGATGCTCGATATAGTTGGTGGTGGTGTCGATCACGCCGGCGATCAGCAGCTGGTCGTCGGCCAATATCTTGCCGTTGAAGCAGCCGGTCTCGTGCTGGTGGCGGGGATTGGCGAAGGGCAGGCTGAAGCCGCCGACCTTGGCCTTGAGGATCGGCTTCAGGATGTCGGAGAGCGGCACGTCGCAATCGTGCGGCCCCTCGTAATTGCCCCAGCAGACATGCAGGCGCACCATTTCGCGGGGCACGTTGGCCAGCCCGCGGTTGATCGCTTCGATCACGTCCTCGACGAAACCGATGAATTCGGACAACGGCCGGTCGGCGAACAGCATGTGCCGTTCCATGGCGAGATCGGGGCAATCGAGCTGCAGCACGAAGCCGTGCCGCACGGCCGCCTCGTATTCCACCCTCAGCGCGTCGGCCAGCGCCGTCAGATAGGCGCGCATGCTGTCGTAATGGTCGTTGCGCATGGCGGCGGCGACGATGCCGGGCGAGGGCGCGGTCAGGAACGGCTCGACGAAGCCCGTTTGCCGCTCCCTCAGCGCGGCGGCGAAATCGTCGCATTCCGCCTCGATGGCGCGCGGGTCGATATAGCGGATGGGGCCGATGGCGGTTGGCGGGTTGAGGTTGGTCACCGCCACCCGCCCCGCCACATAGGCCGCCCGCATCTTCTGGTAGAGCGGGTATTTCGGCAGGTCGGCATGCGGCGGCCGCTGCCATTGCCCGCCGAAGCCGGTCAGGCGGTCGCGGACATAAAGGAAGAAGGCCTCGCGGGTCTGCTCGCCGTTGTTGCCGACATCGATGCCGGCCGCCACCTGCTGGCCGATCGACCAGCGCGTTGCCGCGCGCGCGGCTTCGGCCAACGCTGCCTCGTCCACCTTCTCGCCCTGCTGCCGGCGGGCATAGAGCTGGGTCAGCGCCGGCGGCCGCGGCAGGCTGCCGACATGGGTGGTGAGGATGCGGCCGTCGCTTCTGCGCATGTCGTCTAACCCCGCAGGCGTTTGTCGTAGAGCCGACGGTAATGGGGCATCGCCTGTTCCGCCAGCGCGGCGAGCGGCGGCGGCAACGGTTCGCCGGCCAGCGCCGGCGGCTGGAAGCCGGTTGAGCGCCAGACCCCCGCATACCAGTGCTTGCCCCACACGCCGTCGCTCTTGCGCGGTCCGGCCGGCCAGGCCAACATGGCCGGATCGAACGGCAGCTCGAGCGCGGCACAGAGCGCCGCCAGCAGGCGCGCCGGCTCGGCCAGCACATCGTCGGCATCCAGCACCGGCGGCCGCCTGCCGGTTATCGCCGCCACTTCCTCATAGAGCGCCGCCTGCTCGGCGAAGCCCAGGTCGGCGAAGTTCACGTCCGGCCGCTCGCGCGCATAGGAGCGCACCACGTCCTGCGGCCGGCGGATGAGGAAGGCGTGCCGCATGGCCGGGAACCAGTCGCGCGCCATGCCGGGCAGCAGGTGGTGCGTCATGTGCTTCTGGTAAGAAACGCGCCGGCCGCCCGGCACCGGCCCCAGCATGCTGCGCAGCACGCTTTGCCAATCGCTGTCGTGGTGGGCGATCACCTCGCCGGCGCCGGGATGCGGCAGGCCGGTCGCCTTCAGGTAATGGGCATAGAACGGCTCGTCCATCACCGCCGTGTCGGCGCGGTTCCCGAAGGCGCGCAGCATGGCGGTCGAGATGTTGCGCGGCCCCGACCACATGGCGATGCGCAGCGTCTGCGTCATGCGGCCTGACCGCAATCCTCGGCGATGGCGCGCGCGTGCCATTCCGCCAAGCGGGCGGTGATCGGACCCGGCCGGCCCTCGCCGATGCGCCGGCCGTCGATCTCGATGACCGGCGTCAGCCCGCCGAAGGTGCCGGTGACGAAGGCCTCGTCGGCGCCGTAGGCCTCGGCCAGCGTGAAATCGCGCTCCTCCGCCGTCATGCCAAACCGCCGGGCCAGTTCCAGGACGAGGCCGCGGGTGATGCCTTTGAGACAATAGCGCCCGGTCGAGGTCCACAAGGCAGCGCCGCGCACGACGAAGAAATGCGTCGAATTGCAGGTAGCGACGAAACCGTGCGGGTCCAGCATCAGCGCCTCGTCGGCGCCGGCCTTGCTGGCCTGAATGCAGGCGGCGATGCAGTTGAGCTTGCTGTGGCTGTTGAGGCCGGGATCCTGCACGTCCGGGGCGCCGCGCCTGACCGCGACGCTGGCCAGCCGTATGCCCCGCCGCTTCACCGTCTCGGCCGGGTTCTTCCATTCGGCCACGATGGCGATGGTGGCGGGTGAGATGGTGAAGCGCGGGTCCTGGTGCGGCGTCGCCTTCACCCCGCGCGTCACCATCAGGCGGATGTGCACGCCGTCGGTCATGCGGTTGGCCGCGACCAGCGCTTGGAGCCGCTCGCTCATTTGCGCGGGGCTGAGACCGATGTCGAGGTCGATGGTCTTGGCGCCCTCATAGAGGCGCTTGAGATGCCGATCGAGCAGGGCGATCCGGCCGTTGACCAGCCTGAGGCCCTCCCATACCCCGTCGCCCAGCACGTAGCCGGCATCGAACAACGAAACCCGCGCCGCCGCGCGCGGCACCAACTCGCCGTTGATCGAAACCAGCACCACGGCGTTGCGCGGATCGGGGGTGAAGGCATGCGTGCTGCTTGTCATGGGCAAGCCTCGGAAGCGATTGTCCCGCCCAGTCTAACGGGGGGAACCACGATGACCCAGTATGCCTGCCTGGAAGTCGCCGTCGCCGACGGGGTCGGCCGGCTGACCCTGCATCGGCCGCCGCTGAACGCGCTGACGCCGGCCATGATGGCCGAGGTGGCAGAGGCCGCGGCGCAGCTCGACCGCGATGCCGGCGTGCGCGTCCTGCTGCTCGATGCCAGCGGCAACGCCTTCTCGGCCGGCGGCGACATGGCCTTCCTGGCCGAGCTGAACCGCAAGCCGCCCTTCGACATCAAGAGCACCCTCTATGCCTCGTTCGCCGCCGGCGTGAAAGCTGTGAAACTGGCGCAGAAGCCGGTGGTGGCGGCGGTCAACGGGGCCGCGGTCGGCGCCGGCTGCGAATTGGCGCTGGCGGCCGATTTCCGCGTCGGCAGCACGCGCGCGATGTTCCAGCAGTCCTGGATCAACATCGGCTGCATCTCGCCCCTGGGCGGGCTGTTCCTGCTGCCGCGCCTGGTCGGCCTGGCCAAGGCCAGCGAGATGATGCTGCTGGGCAGCAAGGTGCAGGCGGAGGAAGCGCTGCGCATCGGCCTGCTGAACGAACTGGTGGCGCCGGCCGATTTGCCGGCGGCGGCCTTGGCGCTGGCCCGCCGCCTGGCGGCCGGGCCGCCGCTGGCGTTGCGCGCGATGAAGGAAAGCCTGCGGCGGGCGCTGGAGACGACGATTGCCGGGGAGTGGGAGCACAACGTCTATGTGCAGTCGATGCTGCTGTCGAGCGAGGATTTCGGCGAGGGGGTGGCCGCCTTACGCGAGAACCGCACGCCGCGTTACCAAGGCCGCTAGTGTGGCGGACTTGAAGTTCCTCCGATCTTGGCGGCCTTCGCGGTGAGGAACTTCAAATCCAAAGCCACACTAGACTCATTGGATTGTTCGTGTCCCGGCGCAAGCGGATTGAACCCACCCGGTTGGGCGATCGGTCTGCTGCGTCAACAGACTGGCGGTTCGACGCCGGCGCTTCGCCGGCAGGTCCACGTTAACCAGGGATGTGCGAGGACCATTGGACACCTCGAAGAACCCCATCATTGACGACGAAGCATCGCCGATGAGGGCATGGCCTGCGGCCCAGCCTGCGGATTGGGTGCTGTGGCGGGGTCTATTTGGTCTGCGGTGGCGTGTCGATGCAG
>VGEV01000201.1 GCA_016869175.1 Alphaproteobacteria bacterium | reverse complement strand
CTTGCGCCCGACGCTTGGCAAATCGCAGGAGCGTTCTCTATCGTCGGCCATGGCGGGCGTGGCGCCTCCCTGCTCTCGTGAAGGACCGGCTAAGATAACCAAATCCTGAACGAAATCAGTGAGTTATGCTACACCCGCCGCACCGATACGGCCCGCGCCACGAATAATCCAGGGTAGCGTAAACGAGGCTGCCTCGCAGGCCCGGATGTCGCCGGCATGACGGACGCGCATTGAGCCGTGCCGGCGCACAGGGCAAGATGCGGCGGTCTATGGGCGCGCCCACGAAAGGGAGGCTAGATTGCCAAGCGGTCGGGCTTTGGTCGTCGACCGATTTGTCGGCGAACTCGTGCTGGGTTACCAGCAGATATACAACCAATTGATGCCGGATTATCCTGGCGTCATTCGGTGGACCGGTCGCATGTCGATGGAAATCATTGCCAATTCCGACGCGCTGTACCATGACATGGAACACAGCATGCTGGTCACATTGGTAGGACAAGACATCCTGCGCGGCAAGCATCTGCTGGATGGTGGGATCGAGCCGCGAGAATGGCTGCATTTTGTCTTGTCTTTACTTTGTCATGATATCGGCTATGTCCGCGGCATCTGTCCCGGCGACCAAGATAACGTCTGCGTGATCGACAACAAGGGCGGCACCGTCAAGCTGCCGCCGGGGGCGACCGACGCCTTCCTGACGCCCTACCATGTGGAGCGCGGCAAGCTTTTCGCGCGGCACCGCTTCAGCAGCAATCCGCTGATCAACGCCGAAGTCATCTGCGAGAATATCGAGAATACCCGATTCCCGGTGCCAACCGGCAACGAGAAGCGCGAGTTCGGCAGTTTTCCGGGCCTGGTGCAGGCGGCGGACCTGATCGGCCAAATGGCCGATCCCGGCTATCTGCGCAAGCTGCCGGCGCTATTCTACGAGTTCGAGGAAACCGGGGCGACCGAGCGGTTCGGCCACAAGACCCCGGACGACCTGCGCACCGCCTATCCGGGCTTTTTCTGGAAGATGGTAAGGCAGCACATCGCCCCGGGCCTGCGCTACCTGCAGGTGACCGAGACGGGCCGGCAGTGGATCTACAACTTGCACAGCCACGTCTTCTCCGAAGAACATCGCGCGGTCATGAGCTAGGTCATGTTCAACGCCACTGGCATCCTGATCGACGCCTTCATCGAGGATCTGGCTCAGCGTTACCGGCAGCTTTTCCCCTCGGCCGATGCCGCCTATGGCGAGGCGGCGGTGGCGGTGGCGCGCATGGCACTAAGCCGTGTCGCCCGGTCGGATGCGTTGTTCCACGGCGTCGAGCACACGATGAACGTCGCCCATGTGGGCCAGGACATCATGGCCGGCCTGCTGGTCCGCGACGGTCGGCTGACAACGGTCGAATGGCTGCATTTCACCGCCGCCAGCGTCTGTTTCGCGCTGGGCTTCCTGCGCGACGTCTGCGAGGGCGATGGCCGGCGCCGATGCCGGATTGACGGCAACGGGGGCAGCATCGATTTGCCGATCGGCGTGACCGACGGCTTTCTGTGGCCGCATGCCGCCAACCGCGCCATGCTGTTTGTCGAGAAGTTCTTCCGCGATCACCTGCTGATCGATGGCGCGAAGGTCGCCAGTCTAGTCGACTACACGCGCTTTCCCCCGCCGGCCGACCGGCAGCACGATACCGCGACGCTGAGCGGCTTGGTGCGTGCCGCCCACTATATCGGCGCCATCGCCGATCCGAATTTCCTGCTGAAACTGAAGCCGCTGTTCCTGGAACTGAAGGAATGTGGCCTGGCGCAAAAACTCGGCTATGGCTCGGTGGTGGAACTGCGGCTCGGCTATCCGAAGCTCTACTGGTCAACCATGTACCCGCTGACGCGCGATGGCGCCGAGCTGTTGACCTTCACCCCGACCGGTCGGCAGTGGCTTGCCAACATGTATGCCCAGTTGCTGTTGGAGGAGCATGCCGGTAAAGCTGACAGCGGCATGGCGAGCCCCGGCTGAGTCTTCATGCGGCAACCCAGCGCCATGCAGACCCCTCAGCGAAAGTGGCAGGTGCGCGATGAACATCGCCATCGAAGGCGGACAGGTGCTACTGGCCGACGGCACGCTGGCGCAAACAACCCTCGGCCTGCGGGACGGCCTGATCGCATCGCTGAACAGCCTGGGCGGCCGGCGCTTCGATGCGCAAGGCTGTCTGGTGCTGCCCGGCATCGTCGATCTGCACGGCGATGCGTTCGAGCGGCAGATGATGCCGCGGCCGAACGTGCATTTTCCGGCCGATGTCGCGCTGATCGACACCGACCGCCAACTCATCGCCAATGGCATCACCACCGCCTATCACGGCGTCACCTATTCCTGGGAGCCGGGCTTGCGCGGCGCCGACAGCGTGCGCGGGCTGGTCCGGACGCTCGTCGCGATCCGTCCGCAACTTGCCGCCGACACCCGGCTGCACTTGCGCTGGGAAACGCATGCGCTGGACGCGGTTGCCGAGATCGAGCGGTGGTTGGCCGAAGGCCTGATCGACCTGCTGGCCTTCAACGATCATCTCGCGTCGATCGAACGACAAATGCGCCGGCCGGAGAAGCTCGGCGAGTTCACCGGCCGCTCGGGCCTGGGGATGGAGGACTTCCGAGACCTGACGCAGGCAACGCGGGCACGTGCAGCGGAAGTGCCGGCCGCGATCGAGCGCCTGGCCGGGATGGCCCGCGCGCGGGGCGTGGCGATGGCCTCGCACGACGACGAATCGCCGGAGATGCGTGCCCGCTTCCAGGCGCTCGGCTGCGGCATTTGCGAATTTCCGGCGAATGCGGCGACGGCGGCGGCGGCGCTCGCGGACGGGGCCGTCACCGTGCTGGGCGCGCCCAACGTGTTGCGCGGCGGCAGTCACGCCAAGCCCAAGCGGCTGTCGGCGAGCGAGAGCGTGGCGGCAGGCCTGTGTTCGGCGCTGACGTCTGACTACTTCTATCCCGCGCTGCTGCTGGCGGCCTTTCACTTGGCCAAGACGGGCGCGGCCAGCTTGGCACGCGCCTGGGACCTGATCTCCGCGGCGCCGGCCAAGGCGGTCGGCCTGACCGATCGCGGCTCGATCGCAGCCGGCCGACGCGCCGACCTGATCGTGGTGGACGCGGGCAAAGCGATGCCGCAGATTGTCGCGACGTTCGTCGCGGGCCGCCCGGTTTACGGCTGGGACGATCGCTGGCAATGAACCGGATGGAAGCTTGGCGGGGGCGAACATGAAGCGCTGGTTGTTGGCCTCGTCGGCACTGCTGGCAACCAGCGCGGTGAGCGCGAGCGCAATGGCGCAAGCGCGGCCAGCCGATCGTCTGCGCCTCGCGGTGGGCGGCTATTTCGGCGCCTTTCTTGTCGCGGGCGACGAGGATGACGGGATCGGCGAGCCGGGCTTCGCGCGGCGCCAGCATCGCGTCGCACGCGAGGCCGAGGTGCATTTCCTGGGCTCCGTCACGCTCGACAACGGCATCAAGGTTGGCGTCGACGTCCAGTTGGAAGCGGAAAGCTGCGTCGATCAGATTGACGAAAGCTACATCTATTTCGAGCGCGAGGATCTGGGACGCGCGATCCTGGGGTCGGAAAACGGTGCCGCCTATCTGTTGTCCGTGGTGGCGCCCAATCTGCTGCAGCGGGTGGCCTTGTCCGATCCGACTTTCCGGTTTGCGCAGCCACCGGCCGACACCTTCACCGGCGGCGGCGGGGTGACGGCCATCGTCACGCGGGTCGGCACGCCGACCAGTGGCGACAGCGAAAAGCTGACCTATGTTTCGCCGAGCCTGCATGGCTTGCGGATCGGCGTCTCCTACACGCCCGATGCCTGCGAGGAGGCGTTCGGCAGCGGCGGTCCCGGTGTGGCCGCGGCCTGCGGCGGCAGCTACGGCGGTTTCACGGCGGACGCCAACGTCAACCAGTTCTCCGAGATCATCGAGTTCGGTGCCCGCTACGAGCGCGCCAAGCTGTTCGACCTGTTCGACCTGGCCGTGTCGTTCGGTTTCGCCCATAGCGACGTCGAGGCCGCCGCCGTCGGGCGCGACGAGCGGCAGGAATGGGGGTTCGGGATCCAGATCAGCCACGCCGCTTGGACCCTTGGCGGCGCCTTCCGGCACGACGACCAGGGCTTCAGCGCCCAGAACAACGATCGCACCGATTTCGCGATCGGCCTGCGCTACCGGCCAGGGCCATGGGGAGTGGCGGCCAACTATAGCCGCATCAAGCACGAAGATGGCGGCGTCGCCGGCACGCCGGGGGCCGACACTCTCGATCAGTTCCAGTTGGAGGCGATCTACAGCCTGGGCCCGGGGATCGAGCTGCAAGCCGGCATCATCCACTACGATTTCGCCGACAGCAGCAACCTGCCAGCCAACGAGAACCGTGGCACCTTCTTCATCCTGGGCAGTTTCGTCACGTTCTGAGCGGCGGCAGGGCGCGTCCGATCAGCCAGCCGATGGGCGCCATGCGGCCGATAGCGTGGCGAGTGAAGTCATCCAGCGCCGCGATCACCAGGACACCTCGAAAACCTCTGGCGTTGAGGGTCGCGGGTTGATTCTCTGACCTCTGGCGATGGCCGGAGGCGGGGATGGCGGGACAGGCTGGTTTCTTCGACACGGACGAGCGGCTGGCGTGGCTGTCGGCGGCGGGGGACCCGCTGGAGCGGCTGGCGAAGGTGGTGGACTTCGAGCTGTTCCGCCCTGATCTCGAGGCGGCGGTGCCGCGCACGGACCGCTCCAAGGGCGGGAGGCCGCCATACGACGCGGTGTTGATGTTCAAGGTGCTGGTTGTGCAGACGCTGTACACGCTGTCCGACGATCAGGCCGAGTATCAGATCCGGGATCGGCTGTCGTTCATGCGCTTTGTCGGGCTGGCGCTGCACGATGCCGTGCCGGATGCCAAGACGATTTGGCTCTACCGCGAGCAACTCGTTCGGACTGGTGCCTTCGACCGGCTGTTCGCCCGGTTCGATGCGGCGCTACGGGAGAAGGGCTATCTGGCGATGGGTGGGCAGATCGTCGATGCCACTGTCGTCGAGGCGCGCCGCCCCCGGCTCACGCGCGA
>VGEV01000200.1 GCA_016869175.1 Alphaproteobacteria bacterium | reverse complement strand
CCCATCGCGTGCGCATCGCCTTCGCCGCCGTTTGCCCGGATGCCGCTCTCATCCGCTTGCTCGCCGGCGCGCTTCGACCCGCCGCTCCATGACCGACGGGGCCGATGCCCCGAAAACACCCGTTCCCGCAATCCCAAACCAATAACCCGACACCCGACAAACCAACCCGCGATGAAAAAGACGCAACGACCACGCATGCCGCGTGATCGCCTTGCCTCCCTGCCCATCACATCATGGCCTCTCGTGAATAAACCGGGCTAGGGCGATTGCCGTTCAAGCCGAACCGGCAGGTTCGGTCCGAACGGAGGCCATTGCCCTGCACCCGTGACCGCGGCGCGCCGGGCTCCGATCGGCGGGATCGCTGAGCGCGGATCCCTCCGATCGGACACCGCGCTAAGCCAGCGCCAAGCGCAGATCGTCGATCAGGTCGTCGGCCTCCTCGATACCGACCGACAGGCGCACCAGGCTGTCGGAGATGCCGAGTTCGGCCCTGACCTCCGGCGGTACGCTGGCATGGGTCATGATCGCCGGATGCTCGATTAGGCTCTCGACGCCACCCAGGCTTTCGGCCAGCGCGAACAGTCGCGTGCGTTCCAGGAAGCGGCGCGCCTCGGCCAGGCCGCCCTTGAGGATCGCCGTCACCATGCCGCCGAAGCTGTGCATCTGACGCCGCGCCAGGCCGTGCTGCGGATGGCTCGCCAGCCCCGGGTAATGCACCCGTTCAACCTTGCCATGCCCGGCCAGGAACTCGGCCACTTTCAGCGCGTTCTCGCAGTGTCGCTGCATGCGGATGGACAAGGTCTTGACCCCGCGCAGCGCAAGGAAACTGTCGAAGGGTCCGCTCACGCCGCCGACCGCGTTCTGCAGGAAGGCCAGCCGTTCGCGCAAGCCGACATCGTTGCCCACCACCACCACGCCGCCCACCATGTCGGAATGGCCATTCAGGTACTTGGTGGTGGAATGCAGCGCCAGATCGAAGCCGTGTTCCAACGGCCGCTGCACATAGGGCGAAGCGAAGGTGTTGTCGGCGACGCAGAGAATGCCGCGCGGCCGGGCGACGGCCGCCAGCGCCGCCAGATCGACCAGCCGCAGCAAGGGGTTGGTGGGACTCTCCACCCACAGCATGGCGGTGTTGGGCCGCAGCGCGGCGCGCAGCCGGGCCGGCTCGCTCAAGTCGACATAGCTGAAGTCCAGTCCGGCCGACCGCCGGCGGACGCGTTCGAAAAGCCGCCTTGTGCCGCCATAGAGATCGTCCATCGCCACCACATGCGCGCCCGCATCCAAGAGATCCAGCACGGTCGCGCTGGCCGCAAGGCCGGAGGCAAAGGCGAAACCGGCCTGGCCGCTTTCCAGGTCGGCGATGCAGGCCTCGAAGGCCATGCGTGTCGGATTCTGGGTGCGCGCGTACTCGAAGCCCTTGTGCACGCCGGGGCTGTCCTGCACGTAGGTCGAGGTGGCATAGATCGGTGTTATGATGGCACCCGTGGTGGGGTCCGGACGCTGGCCGGCATGGATTGCCCGCGTGCCGAAGCCCAGCCGGTTGCCGCGCGTCTTGCCTTCGTCCATGGCTAGCCTGTCTTTCGGCGCAAGTGGTTGATCAGATCGACCTTGGTGATGAGGCCGAGGAACCGCTCGCCGTCGACCACGATGGCCACGCGATCGGCGCGCAGTGTCGGCAGGATTTCGGCGATGCTGGCGCCTGGCGGCACCACTTCCAGCTTGCCGCTCATATAGTGCGCGACGGGCGCCTGAAAACTGGCCGCATCGCCATGCACGGCGAGCAGAACGTCCGACTCGTCGATGATGCCGACAATGTGGCCATCGGCGAGCACCGGCAGCTGCGAGACCTCGCGCAAGCGCAGCCGCGCATAGGCGGTGGCGAGCGTGTCCTCGGGACGGACGCGCACCACCTCTCCGGCCTCGGCCCGGCTGGCGATGAGATCGCGCAGATTTCCCGCGGCCGGTCCCAGCAGCAGGCCCTGTTCGGCCAGCCAGCCGTTGCTATAGAGCCGGGAGGGATACTTGTTGCCGGTATCGCAAACGAAGCTGACGACCCGCTTTGGGCGGGTCTGCTCCCGGCAGTAGCGCAAGGCCGCGGACAGCAGCGTGCCGGTGGACGAGCCGGCCAGCACGCCTTCCTTTCGGAGCAGCTCGCGCGCCGTCCCCAGGGCTTCGTGATCGTCGATGCTGTAGGCCTCCGCGACCAGCGACAGATCGCAGTTGGGCGGCACGAAATCCTCGCCGATGCCCTCCACCAGCCAGCTTCCGACCGCCGGCATCGGCCGGCCGCGCGAGAGGTCCGCCAGCACCGAGCCGACGGGATCGGCCAGGATCATGCGCACTTCCGGCGCCTGGCGCCTGAAATAGCGGCCAAGCCCGGTCAGCGTGCCGCCCGAGCCGACGCCGCAAACGATGGCATCGAGCCGGCCTGCCATCTGCCGCCAAATTTCCGGCCCGGTGCCGGTTTCGTGGGCCAGCGGGTTGGCCGGGTTGGCGAACTGGTTGATCCAGTAGCCGCCGGGGATCTCGCCCGCCAGCCGCTCGGCGACGTCCTGGTAATAGTCGGGGTGGCCGCGCCCGACATCGGATCGGGTCAATCGCACCTCGGCGCCCAGCGCGCGCAAGTGGTTGACCTTGTCGATGCTCATCTTGTCGGGCACCACCAGGATCAGCCGATAGCCCTTCAGCGCCGCCACCAGGGCAAGGCCCAAGCCGGTATTGCCGGCGGTCGCCTCGATTACCGTGCCGCCCGGCCGAAGCTTGCCCTCGCGCTCGGCTGCCTCGATCATCGAGCGGCCGATGCGATCCTTGATCGAGCCGCTGGGATTCTGATTCTCGAGCTTCAGGAACAGCTCGCAGGGCCCAGTGTCGAGCCGTGCGACCTTCAGCATTGGCGTGTCGCCGATGCTGGCCAAGACGCTGTCGAAAGCCTGGTGCACCGGCTGCCCTAGCCCCGGCCGCGATAGGCCGGGACGCCCGGCTCCGGCACAAACAGCCCCGCCGGCGGCGCCGAAGTCTGGAAGAACACATCGATCGGTATGCCGCCGCGCGGGTACCAGTAGCCGGCGATCCGCAACCATTGCGGTTCGGCCGCGTCGATCAGGCGCTTGGCGATGGCGACCGTGCAGTCCTCGTGAAACGCTCCATGATTGCGGAACGAGGCCAGGAACAGCTTCAGCGCCTTGCTCTCCACCAGGTGGCGATCGGGCACATAGTCGATGACCAGGTGGGCGAAGTCCGGTTGCCCGGTGATCGGACAAAGCGAGGTGAACTCCGGGCAGGTGAAGCGCACGACATAGGCCGCCTCGGGATGCGGGTTCGGCACCGTGTCGATCACCGCCGCTTCGGGCGAGGCCGGCAGCGCGGCCGGCCGACCCAATTGTGGCTCTTTTGCGTGCTGCTCGCTCACCCCGTCGCCTTCATCCTCGCCAAATGGCCGCGCCGACATCAAGCCGTGGCGACCGATAGTAGCCCAATCCCCGGACCAATGCCGTTCCGCTGGCCGGTTTGACCGGGACCTCGCCCACGCGATATGAGCCCGTCATGCGCTTGGCGCTCTTATTGTTGCTTGGCTGGCTGCTGCTTCCGGCGGTGGCCCATGCCGATTGCACCGACCCGCCCCGGCCCAAGGTCGATTGGCGCCGCTGCACACTGCACAAGCTGGAGGTGCCGAACGCCGACCTGACGGAGGCCTTGTTGCGCGATGGCCGTTTCACCAGGGGGAACTTCGCCGGGGCCAAGCTCCGCGGCATCGACGGGCGCGGCGCCAAGCTCCTTGCCGCCACCCTGATTGGCGCCAATCTGGACGGCGCCCGCCTGAACGGCGCCGATCTGACCAATGCCGATCTCTCCGACGCGTCGTTGCGCGGGGCGGTGCTGCACCGCGCGCAACTGCCGGGCGCCCGGCTGCGCGGCGCCGACTTGACCAAAGCCGGCCTGGACGAAGCGAACCTGGCCGGCGCCGATCTTTCCGGGGCGCGCTGGATCGATGGCTCGACCCTGTGCATCGAAGGTTCGATCGGGCAGTGCCACGTCGCGGCGGAGCTGTAATAGCCATGGCAAGACGCATCCTGGTCACTGGCGGCGCGGGCTACATCGGTTCGCACGCGGTGCTGGCGCTGCTGGAAGCCGGTCATCAGGTGCTGACCGTCGACAATCTGTCGAACGGCCATCGCGATGCGGTGCTGGGCGGCGAGTTCACCGAGGTGGATCTGCTCGACGTCGCGGCCCTGGACCATGCCTTCGGCAGCTTCCGCCCCGATGCGGTGCTGCATTTCGCCGGCGCCATCGAGGTCGGCGAGTCCATGCGCGATCCGCTGAAATATTTCCGCATCAATGTCGGCGGCTCGCTCAACCTGCTGGCCGCCATGCGCCGGCACGGCACCGAGGCGATCGTCTTCTCTTCCACCGCCGCGGTGTTCGGCACGCCTGTCCGCGTGCCGATCGAGGAAGCGGACGCCAAGGCCCCGATCAATCCCTATGGCGAGAGCAAGTTGATGGTGGAGCGCGTGCTGGGCGAACTCGCGCGCGCCCATGGGCTGAAGGCCTGTGCATTGCGCTATTTAAACGCGGCCGGCGCCGATCCCTCCGGGCGGCTCGCCGAGCGGCACGAACCGGAAAGCCATCTGATCCCGCTGGTGCTGCGCACCGCGGCCGGCAGCCGGCTGGAGATCGCCATTTTCGGCACCGACTACGACACCCCCGACGGCACCTGCTTGCGCGACTACGTGCATGTCAGCGACCTGATCGAGGCGCATCTCCTGGCGCTCGACGCGCTGTTCGCCGGCCGGTCGCGGCCAGCCTACAATCTTGGCAACGGCGAGGGCTATTCGGTGCGTCAGGTGATCGAGACGGCGCGCCGGGTGACCGGGTGGGCGATCCCGGCGCGCGAGGCCGCGCGGCGGCCGGGCGACCCGGCCCGTGAGGCTGCAGCGCCAACTCGCCACCTACAGGCTCCTGATAATCGATGAGCTCGGCTACGTACCACTGTCGCAGACCGGCGCCGAGCTGCTGTTCGAGGTCTTCAGCCAGCGCTACGAGCGCGGCTCGACCATTGTCACCTCCAACCTGCCGTTCGACGAGTGGACC
>VGEV01000199.1 GCA_016869175.1 Alphaproteobacteria bacterium | reverse complement strand
GGCCCGCGACTTTGAACGCCATGTTCGCAAGACAGCCGCCTTCGTGCGTCTCGCCATGATCCGCCTGCTGCTCAGGCGCCTCGCCCCAACCGCTTCGCCCTGAATCAAAACTTTCCGGTTAGGCTCTAAGGGGAAGTCCCTGACGGAGGCCGACATGGGGAAAGCGGGCGCGGGGCTGCTGCTGGCAGCCGGCTTGGCATTGGCGCTACCGGCGGACGCCCAAAACCCCCTGGGCGACGCCGAGAAAGGCGCCAGGGAGGCGATCGGTCGGTTGTTGCAGTCGTTGAATCGGTTGCTCGAAGCGGTGCCAAGCTACCAGGCGCCGGAAGTGCTGCCCAACGGCGACATCCTGATCCGGCGCAAGCGCCAGCCGCCCGAGAGTGAGCCGCGCGATGAGGAGGTCTTGCGGCTGTGAGGGATGCTATCCTAGCGGCCAGGTCGAGGCGCCAGCATGCAAACCCTGCTCTATACCCATCCCGATTGCCTGGCCCACGAGCCGGGCCTGGGCCACCCGGAGAGCCCCGACCGCCTGCGCGCGGTCTTGCGCGCGCTGGAGGGCGAGGGCTTTCAGGATCTGATCCGGGCGCAGGCCCCCCTGGCCGAGCGCGCCGATCTGGAACGCGTGCATCCGGCCGCCTACATCGACCGGATCGAGCAACTGGCGCCCAGCGACCGCACCGTTCACCTGGATGCCGACACGGCGATGTCCCCCGGCAGCCTGGCCGCCGCCTACCGCGCCGCCGGCGCCGTCTGTGCCGCGGTCGACGAGGTGCTGGCGGGGCGCGCCCGATCGGCCTTCTGCGCCGT
The DNA here is from genome assembly GCA_016869175.1 of Alphaproteobacteria bacterium. Lineage (GTDB taxonomy): Bacteria > Pseudomonadota > Alphaproteobacteria > VGEV01. The sequence continues at coordinate 4,295 of VGEV01000199.1, read as the reverse complement.
GCGCCCCCCCGGCCATCATGCCGAGCCGCACCGGCCGATGGGCTTCTGCATCTTCAACAATGTCGCCATCGGTGCCCTGCACGCGCGCGAAATCCACGGCCTGCGCCGCGTTGCCGTGATCGATTTCGACGTGCACCACGGCAACGGCACGCAGGCCGCCTTCGCGGACGACGCCGACCTCATGTATGTCTCGACCCACCAATGGCCGCTCTATCCCGGCACCGGCAGCCCGGCCGAGCGCGGCCTGGGCAACATCCACAACGTCACCCTGCCGCCACAGGCCGGCAGCCACGAATTCCGCCACGCCTACGATGCCCGGCTGCTGCCGGCGCTGGAGGATTTCCGCCCCGAACTGGTGCTGATCTCGGCCGGCTTCGACGCGCACAGCCACGATCCGCTGGCCAACCTGGAACTCGGCGACGACGACTATCGCTGGGTGACCGACGAACTGGTGTGGATCGCCGACCGGCACGCCAAGGGACGTGTCGTCTCGACCCTGGAGGGCGGCTATAACCTCGCGGCCCTTGCCCGTTCGGCCCGCCTGCACGTGCGGGCCCTGATGCGCGCCTAGTGCGGCGGATTTGACGTTGCTCCGATCTTGGCGACCGACCGGGCGAGGAACTTCGAATCCAAAGTCACGCGAGAACCGGGGGATTGCGAGTGCCGCCTTGATTGCGAAGGGCACGTGGAAGCGGCCGCATGGACTTGCGAACCGCGGGATCGGGACCCTAGCGGGGCGCCGGATCGGTCCGCTCGCGCCGGCGCCGCGGGCCCAACAGGGCCGGCAGCAGCACGAAGGTTGAAAACAGCGTGCAGGCGATGGCAAGCGACAGCAGCCGGCCCATGTCCGCTGTGCCGACATGTCGCGACAACGCCAAGCTGGCAAAGGCCGCCAGTGTTGTCAGCGCGCTGAAGATCACGGCGCGGGCGGTGCTGGCGGCTTGCTCGCGCCCGCCGTCGGCCCGCCAATTCACGACGAAGTAGATGTTGTAGGCAACGCCGATGCCCAACAGCAGCGGCAGGCCGATGATGTTGGCGAAGTTGATGCCAAGGCCCAGCACGGCCGCCAGCGCGACGGTCAGCAACGCCGCGTAGCAGAGCGGTCCCAGCACCAGCGCGACATCGTTCAACCGGCGCAGCACCGCGTACAGCAGCAGCGCGATGGCCAGAAGCGCAAGACCGCTGGCAATCAGGAAGGCGCGCACCACCGCTTCGGCTGAAAGCTGGATGGTGATGGCGCTGTCGGTCACTTCGGGCAGCACGGTGCGAACCGCGGCAACGAAGCGGCGGAGGAATTGGCTGTCGTTGGCGTTGCCGGCCGGCTCGACCTCGATCCGGGCGCGGCCGTCCGGGGTGAGCCACTCCTCGCGCAGCGTGGCCGGCAAGCCGGCCAGGCTCACCGGTTCCGCCCACAAGGCCGCGGCCAGCGCCTCCAGGCGGCCCGGCAGGCCACCCAGCAACTGATCCTGCAAGTCGAGGATGCCTTCGTCGTCGAGCCGGGCGGCGGCGGACAGGGCATTGGACAGCCGCATCCCGGATTCGCCCAGCACGCTGCTGCCGGCCAGTTGTTTGGCAGCGTCGGCAAGGCTGCGGCGCAACGCGTCCGGCGAAGGCGGCGATGCCGTCGCACCAGGCTGCAAGGTCGCCGCCAGCAGCAGGCGGGCATCCTCGATCAGCGCCAACTTGTCCGGTTGGCCGGCCGGCACGAAGCTGTTGATCGACAGCACGCGCCCGACCTGCGGCAGGCCGCCCAATTGGGCCGTCACCTCCTCGGCCGTGGCAGCGCTGGCGGCGATGGCGGACAGCGTGAACGGCTGGGCCAAACGCTCGCGCGCCAGCACGCGCAGCGTTTCGATCGATTCGGTGGTCGGGTCCTTCAGGTTGAGGGGATTGAAGTCGAAGCGCAGCGCCGGCAGTGCGGCCAAGGCACCGCAGCCCAGCGCGACGCAGACGCCCAGCAGCGCCGAACGCTGGCGGTGTACGAAGCCGCCGCGCGACGCCGCCGGCTTGAGCGGGGCGGGTCGCGGCCTGAGGATGGCCAGCAGCGCCGGCAGCAAGGTCAGGTTCAAGGCCAGAGCGACGAACATGCCAGCCACGGCGATCTGGCCCAGATCGCCGACGCCGCGATAGGCGGTGGGGATGAAGGCGGCGAAGCCCGCGGCGGTCGCCGCGGCCGCCAGTGTCAGCGCGCCGCCCAGGCCCTCGCCGGTGGCGATCAGGGCCGCGGCTTGGTCCCGATCGGCGCCGCCCCGGTGGCGCCAGCGGGCGCAGAACTGGATGCTGAAATCGATGGCGATGCCGACGAACATCACCACGAAGGCCACCGAGATCGGGTTGAGCACACCGACCGCGAGCGTGGCGAAGGCGAGCGTCCAGACCAGTCCAGCCGCCAGCGTCAGCATGCTGGCCAGTACTGCCAGCGGCGAGCCCAGCGCCCAGAACAACAGCCCCAGGACCGCGGCAACCGAGAGCAGGAAGGCGATCCCGGCATCGTTGGCAATACTGGCCAGCTCATCATCGGCCAGCGCGACCGAGCCGGTCAGCCGCAAGCGCACGCCTCGCTCCGGCGTCAGGCCGAGCCCAGCCGCCGTCCAGCGCACCGCCTTGCTGGCCGCGGCACCGGCGGCAAGGTTGGAATAGTCGAGCTTCGGCTTGACCAACAGCAGACGCAGGCGCTCGCCAAACCGCGGTTCCTGCCCGCTGAGCAGGCTGGTCCATGACAACGCCCGCCGTTCGCCGCGCAACGCCGCTTCCACGCTCTCGGCGATGCGCACCATGGCATCGCTCAGCAGCGGGGCGCCGGCGCTGGCGACGGCGCGTTCCAAAGCCAGCGCAAGGCCGGTCAGGTGCGGATCGGCCGCCAGCATGCCAAGCAGCGGCTGCGCCGCGATGGCGCGCTCGAGCAGGGGCTGCAGCCGTTCGAGCGGCAGGAACAAGAGGCCATTGCGACGGAAAAAGGCGTCCCCGCCGGGCCGCCTGACGCTGTGAAAGTGGTTGCTCTGCTGGAGCAATGCCGCGGCCAGGCGTTCGGCTGCGTCCTCCGCCAGGTCGGCGGTCTCGCCTTCCACCACCACCAGCAGCAGGTCGCGGGTCTGTGGGAATGTCCGGGCAAAGGCGTCCTCGGCCTGTCGCCAGGGCAGGCTGGCATCGATCATCTTGGACAGGTCGGTGTCGATGCGCAGGTTGCGGGCGACATACAGGCCGGCAAGCACCGTCAGCAGCACGATCGCCGCCACCGACAGCCAGGGGCGGCGCACCGCCAGCGCGACGACGCGCCCGCCCAACCTTCCGGCGGCCTCACGCTTTGCCATGGCGCGTGCTATTGCGGGCCGCCCAGGGCGGGCAGGCTCGGTTCGGCGGCAAGCCGTCGCAACGCGGTCATTATCTTGTCAAGGTCGGCTCGCTCGCCGACGGCCGCGGTCAGCATGTCGCGCAGCAGGAAGCTGAGCTGCAGGTTCTCGATCCCGACATCGCGCACTCGGTATCGCCCGCCGTCATTGCGCAGGCGCCATGCCAGCCGAACACGCTGCCCGCCTGGCCACACCAGCTCGCTTTCCACCAGCACATCCTCGCCCTGCTGGCTGCTGCGGCCAAGCGCCAGCCGCTCGCCGTCATAGCGCTCTAGGCCAAGCGCGACCAACGCCGTCAGCGTTCCGGCGAACAAGGCCTGATACTCCCTCCGACGGCCGCCCCGCGCTTCGCCGCCCAGCCGGCCAAGCGCGAAACCGCCTAGGTGATCGAGGTCCGCGAACTCCGTCAGCAGCCGCCCCACCTGTTCGGCACGCCGGGGCTGCGGCATCGGGCCGGTCGCTTCGGCAACGACCCGACCGAACAGTTCGCCGACGAAATGCGCCGCCCCGGGATGGGCCGGCCCCTCCGCCCACACGCCGGACGGCATCAGCAGCAGCAGGATCAGCAAGAGGCGACGCGGCACAGGTGGGCTCGGTGGCGACGGTGGGCGGCCGGCGGCGACGGACGGCCGATTTGGCATGCGCAAGATACAGCCAATGGGGCAATGGGCGCCATTGCCAGACCCTTCTGGCCCAAGATGGAACAACGAACGGACGGCTGCCCTGGCATGACGCTTGCAGTCGGGAGCGGTATCTGTTCGTCGGTAGGAGTGGCACAAACCGGCATCCACCGGATGACCGGCTTTTGGGGGCAAGATTGACGCCTAGAGTGCGCATTGGCAAGCCCGAGCCCCGCCGCGGGCGGCCAGATGGCCCGGATGCGGGTAAAATCGGCGCGTCGGGTCGCGGAAGCTACGATATTGTTCTCGCCAAGACGCACCTCTG
>VGEV01000198.1 GCA_016869175.1 Alphaproteobacteria bacterium | reverse complement strand
CTCCAGCTTCACGCGGCGGTCGAAATTGAGCCGGAGCGGACCATCACCTGATTCACCCGTTGGGTTCTGCAAAATAGCCTCGTTCAATCCAGATTAACTTATTGATTCTTATATCTGAATCTCTAAGCAATTCCATCACAATACGGTGTCATCCGGCGAATGCGGGGTAATATGCGCATGCGGCCGACCGTCAGCGACTCGCCCGGACCATACGCTCCGGACGACGATTCGCCGATGCTATCTAGCGCGGATGACGGTTTGATCCATTGCATCCTGGCGACCGCGGCATGCCCATCGGGCAATGCAGGAAAGATGCCAGATCGGCCCCGGCCGCCCCCGGCCGCCCCACCCCGCCGCGGCCGCCGGCGTCAGGCGCTCGCCCGCTGCCGTTTGCGCATCTCCTCCTCGACCAGTTCCTTCTTCGAGAGCTTGCCGACCACGGTCTTTGGCAGCTCGTCGCGGATCTCCAACTCGGCCGGCAATTCGTGCTTGCCCAGCTTGTCCGCCAGGAAACCGCGCAACTCGTCCAGGTTGAACGGCTTCTCGCCGCTGCGCAGCTTGATGAAGGCCTTGGCCGATTGCCCCCGATACTCGTCGGGCACGCCGATCACCGTGACCTCGGATACCGCAGGGTGCTGGTAGATCGCGTCCTCGATGTTCCGGGGATAGACGTTGTAGCCGCCGGACAGGATCATGTCCTTCTTGCGGTCGACGATGAACAGGTAGCCGTCGGCATCCATGTAGCCGATGTCGCCCGTGTGCAGGCGGCCGTTGGCCAGCGTGCTGGCAGTGGCGTCCGGCCGCTGCCAATAGCCCTGCATGACATTGGGGCCGCGCAGGCAGATTTCGCCGGTCTCGCCATAGGGCAGCAGCTTGCTGCCGTCCGCGACGTCGACGAACTCGATGACGATGCCGGGCAGCGGCACCCCGCAGCTGCCGGGCTTGGCCGACCGGTGCGGCGGCGTGCCGGTGCCGGCCGGGCTGGTCTCGGTCATGCCCCAGCCTTCCAGCAGCTTGCATCCGGTCAACTCCTGGAAGCGCTGCTGCACTTCCGGCGGCAGCGGGGCACCGCCGGAATTGCAGAACTTGAGCGAGGACAGATCGTACTCCTTGAGCTTGGGATGATTGAGGATGGCGGTATACATGGTCGGCACGCCCGGCAGCATGGTCGGCCGCTTCTTGTGCAAGTCGCGCAGCACCGCGTCCAGCTCGAACCGCGGATGCAGGACGATGCTGCTGCCGCCAACCATGCTGAGCAGCATCACGACGGTGAGCGCATAGATGTGGAACAGCGGCAGCACCCCCATGACGCGTTCGTGGTTGGCCACCAGCGGCTGCTCGCCTTGGCCGAAGAAGCTGTGCATCTGCGTCACCGCGGCGACCAGGTTGTAGTGCGTCAGCATGGCGCCTTTCGGCTCGCCGGTGGTGCCGCCGGTATACTGCAACACGCAGATCTCGCTGCGCGGATCGGCCACCCGGTGCGCCTCGCCCCGGCCGTCATTTGCCAGCAGCGACTTGAAGCGGACATGGCGGGCGTCGTCCGGCACCGTGGCGATGTTCTTGCGCCGGGCCAGCGGGAACAGCAGGTTCTTCGGGAACGGCAGGAAGTCCTGCACGCCGCCGACGACGATCGTCTTCAGCTTGGTGCCGGACAGCAGCTTGGCCATGCGCGGATAGAGCACGGCCAGGTCGAGCGTCACCACGATCTCGGCGCCGCTGTCGTTCAGCTTGAAGGCCAGTTCCCGCTCGGCGTCGAGCGGGCTCATGTTCACCACCACGCCGCCAGCCTTCAGGATGCCGAAAAAGGCGATCACGTAATGTGGCGTGTTCGGCAGGAACAGCGCCACCTTGCCGCCGGGCTTCACCCCCAGCCGGCGGAACCCTTGCGCCGCCCGGTCGACCAGATCGTGCACGTCGCCGTAGCTCAATTTCTTGTCCAGGAAATCCAGGAACGGCTGCTTTGGCCACCGCTGCGCCGCCTCGTCGATCAGCGCATGGACCGGCTTGTGCGGCACCTCCACTTCCCAGCGCACGCCCGGCGGATAGGACCGTTCCCAGAAATAGCTGGACATGCTTTCGCTCCCCCTAGGACCGGATCGGCGGACTGGCCGCTGCCGCCCACGCCTCTTGGCCGGTCGCTCGCAGTATCCGCGCTGCCGCTGGCGGCGGTCAACGCAACCGCTGCCCCATTATGGGGCAGTCAGCCGATGCCGTCGCTGCCGGCGCCACAGACGAGCGCGCCGATCCGGGCCCCCGTCGGCGGCCGATAGGCGCCGGCCAGCAGGGCGGCGAGCGCTGCCGCGCCGGACAGTTCGGCGGCGATGCCGCACTCGAACCACAGCCAGCGCGCCGCCTCCAGCATGGCGTCGTCGCTGACCAGGACGATCTCGCGGACGTGCTGGCGAATGATGTCGAAGTTGAGCTGCTCGCTGCGCCGGGGCGCCAGCGTTCCCGCCCGTGTCGTGATCGTTTCCAGTTCCACCAGGCGGCCGGCGGCCAAACTGCGCTGCAGGGTCGGCGCGCCCAGCGGCTCGACGCCGATCACGACGATCTCCGGCTTCAGTGCCTTGGCCGCCAGCGCCACGCCGGAAATCAACCCGCCGCCGCCGATCGCCACCAGCAGCACGTCGAGCGCCGGCACGTCGGCCAGGAATTCCAGCCCGACCGTCCCCTGGCCGGCGATCACCGCCGGATCGGCGAAGGGATGCACATAGGTCAGGCCGCGTTGCTTGGCCGTCGCCAGCGCCGCCGCGTTGGCCTCGTCCCAGACCGCGCCTTCGACCGTTACCTGGGCGCCCCAAGCCTTGAGCTTGTCGATCTTGGCGGCCGGCGTGCTGCGCGGCAGGTAGATATGCGCCGGCACCTTGGCGGCATGCCCGGCATAGGCGACCCCCAGGCCATGGTTGCCGCCCGACGCGGTAATCAGTCCGCTTTTGAGGGCTGCCGCCGGCAAGGTGGCAAGCTTGGCCATGGCGCCGCGCGCCTTGAACGAGCCGATCACCTGCTGGCATTCCAGCTTCAGCCAGAGTTCGGTGTCGGCTGCCGCCGGACGATGCTGCGGCCCGACCGCAAGCACCGGGGTGCGGCGGACATGCGGGCGGATGCGCGCGTGTGTCGCCTCTATCTCGGCAAGCGTCGGCGCCCCGCTCATGCGCCGGCGCCCGGCAGCACGGCGTCGGCCTCGATCTCGACCTTGAGTTGCGGGGTGATCAGGCCCTTAACCTCGACCAGCGTGCAGGCCGGGCGGATGGCGGCGAAGCACTCGCCATGGGCGCGGCCCACGGCCTCGGCATCGGCGATATCGGTGACATAGATGCGCGTGCGCACCACGTCCTTGAAGCCGGCGCCGGCTTCCTTGAGGGCCTTTTCGATGCGGGCCAGGGTGATGCGGGCCTGCTGGTAGGCGTCCCGGCTGTCCAACCCGCCGTCCGGATTGATCGCGGTGGTGCCGGCGACCGCCACCAAGTGGCCCAGGCGAACCGCCCGGGAGTAGCCGACGATGGGTTCGTAGGGCGAGCCGCTGGAAATGTTCTGGCGCATGGCGGACCTCAGGCGTTGAGCGTGGCGAAACCGTAGTCGAGCGCCACCACGTCGCGCTCGAGCACGCGGCTGCGGAAATGCGCGCGGCCGTCCGCCTTCCAGATCTCGTTGACCAGCGTCTCGCCGGGATATACCGGGGCGGTGAAGCGGGCGGCGAAGCTGGCCAGCCGCGCGGGCGCGTTGGCGCAACAGCTCTTGATGATGGCGTGGCAGGCATTCCCCCAGGAGCAAAGGCCGTGCAGGATCGGCCGGGGAAAGCCGGCGGCGGCGGCCACGGCGGGGTCCGAGTGCAGCGGGTTGTCGTCGCCCGACAGGCGGTAGATGAGGGCGGCCTGCGGCAGGGTCTTCGCGGCGATCACGTGGTCGGGCGCCCGTTCCGGCACCTTGGGCAGCGGCTCGGGCGAGCCGGCGGGGCCGCCGAAGCCGCCATCGCCGCGCGCGAATACCACCGATTCCAGGTCGACAATCGGGGAATTGTCGGCGGCCGAGCGGATTTTCGTCTCCACCAGCAGCAGGGCGCCGCGGCCCGGTCCCTTGTCGAAGGCCTGCTTGATACGGATTTTCGAGACGATCTCGGCCTTGGCCGGGATCGGGCGGTGCAGCCGCATGCGCTGCTCGCCATGCACCGCCTTGACGAAATCGACGCCGCAGGAGCGCAGCCAGCTGTCGTCCCAGGCAATCACGGTGGCCTGGCTCGGCAGCACCTTCTGGTCCTTCTCGGTGACGTAGCAAAGCTGCTCGCGGTCGACCGGATCGCCGCCCAGCCCCAGGCCCAGCGCGTAAAGCATGCTGCGCCGCTCGTCGTAGACATAGCGCTTCTCGGGCAGATCCAGTGCCATCAGCCGGTCGTAATTGAGCGCCATCGCCGCCTTCCCCATAATGCTGCGCGGGCGCCATCAAGACCGAAGGCGGCGGCCGAAGCAAGCCTGGGGAGACGCGGGAAATGGCGGGCAAGGCGGTGACGCTTCTGCATAATCCGCGCTGCGGCAAGTCGCGCCAGGCGCTGGCGCTGCTGCGCGAGCGCGGCATCGAGCCGGCGATCGTCGAATACCTGAAGACCCCGCTCGACGCGGCGTCCCTGAAGCGGCTCTTGGCGCAACTGGGCATGACCGCGCGCCAGCTCTTGCGCAAGGGTGAGCCGGCCTACAAGGAACGCGGCCTCGCCGATCCCAAGCTCACCGACGCGGCGCTGATCGCCGCCATGGCGGCGGAGCCGATCCTGATCGAGCGGCCGATCGCGTTGGCCGGCGCCCGCGCCGTCGTCGGCCGCCCGCCCGAGCGGGTGTTGGAGGTGGTTTAGCGGCTGAGAATTTTGGGCGACCTACACCCAGATCTTTGTCGGGGTGCCGCCCTGATTGAACGAGATGTCAAATCAGCCTTTCGAAGGGAACTTTGCGACTCAGATCGGCTCCGGCGCCACGACGGCAAGCTCACCACCAACTGTAGTATTCAGGACCATACGCTCAGTCGAGGACAAGCTCGTGTTAGTGACTGTCGCGAAGGTCGTAATCTTTTTTGCGAGATTCTTTAGTCCGCATTCGCCGGATGACACCGTATTGTGATGCAATTTCTTAGAGATTCAGATATAAGAATCAATAAGTTAATCTGGATTGAACGAGGCTATTTTGCAGAA
>VGEV01000197.1 GCA_016869175.1 Alphaproteobacteria bacterium | reverse complement strand
CCATCCCGCCCGCACATCCGTTGGCCAAGGCCGAGTTCGCAACCATCCGCCTGCGCTTGTTGAAGCTCGGCGCCCGCATCGTCGAGACCGCCCATCGCGTGCGCATCGCCTTCGCCGCCGTTTGCCCGGATGCCGCTCTCATCCGCTTGCTCGCCGGCGCGCTTCGACCCGCCGCTCCATGACCGACGGGGCCGATGCCCCGAAAACACCCGTTCCCGCAATCCCAAACCAATAACCCGACACCCGACAAACCAACCCGCGATGAAAAAGACGCAACGACCACGCATGCCGCGTGATCGCCTTGCCTCCCTGCCCATCACATCATGGCCTCTCGTGAATAAACCGGGCTAGGACGTTCGCTTGACCGCCGTCGCCAGGTAATTGACGGCCGTCGAGCCGCCCAGGCGGGCGCTGCTGCCCAGCGGATCGAGACTGAGGCCGGTAACGTCCACGAGGTCGGCGCCGTTTTCCGCGAGCCAGTTGCGCAATTCGGCCGGCCGGACGAAGCGCTGCCAGTCATGCGTGCCGCGCGGCACCAGCCGCAAGAGGCGTTCGGCGGCGAAGATGCCCAGCACATAACCCGCCAAGGTGCGGTTCAGGGTCGACAGCAGCAGCAGTCCGCCCGGTCGGGTCAGCATCGAGAGCGTGGCGAGGAATGGCCGGGGCGCGGCCACATGTTCCAGCACCTCCAGCGCCAGCACGCCATCGAACCGCTCGCCGGTTGCCGCCAGGGTCTCGGCCGTGCCGTGGCGGTAGTCGATGGCCAGGCCCTGCCGCAGGGCCCGCGCTCTGGCCAATTCGAGCGCCTCGGCGACCGCGTCGACCGCCACCACCGTGGCGCCTAGACGCGCCAGCGGCTCGCTCACCAGCCCGGCGCCACAGCCCAGATCGAGCAGCCGCAGTCCGTCGAGCCGGCCCTCGGCCTTCGGCCACAGCCGCCGGCGCAATTGGCCAACCAGGTAGTCGAGCCGGGCCGGATTGATGAGGTGCAACGGCCGCATCGGCCCGGCCGGGTCCCACCACGTTGCCGCCAGACGGCGGAACCGCTCGGTCTCCGCCTTCAGCGCGCTGTCCCCAGCCGGTTCCGCCGTCATACCGCCCGTTCCACCGCTTGCCGCTCCCGGCAATCGCGACTAACTATACGCGCCTTTCAACGCCCGCAGGGGGTAGCGGCCGCTCGGCGCGCCCTCCGCGCCTTCCCTCGGAACCCCGGCATGGCGCTGATCGTGATGAAATTCGGCGGCACCTCGGTTGCGGACGTCGCCCGGATCAAGAGCGTCGCCGCCCGGGTGAAGCGCGAGGTCGAGGCCGGCAACCAGGTGGCGGTGGTGGTTTCCGCCATGGCCGGCGCCACCAACCAACTCGTCGCCTGGGCGCGCGAGGCCAGCCCGCTGCACGATGCCCGCGAATACGACGTGGTGGTCGCCAGTGGCGAGCAGGTGACGGTCGGGCTGCTGGCCATCGCCTTACAGGATCTTGGCATCTCCGCCCGCTCCTGGCTGGGCTGGCAGCTTCCGGTACGCACCACCGGCGCGCATGGCAGCGCCCGCATCGAAGGTATCGAGACCGCGACGCTGCTGCACCGGCTGGGCGAAGGCCAGGTCGCCGTGGTGGCGGGCTTCCAGGGCCTTGGTCCCGACAACCGGGTGACGACACTGGGGCGTGGCGGCTCGGATACCTCGGCGGTGGCGCTGGCGGCGGCGCTGAAGGCCGACCGCTGCGACATTTACACTGACGTCGAGGGCGTCTACACCGCCGATCCGCGCATCGTTGCGCGGGCGCGCAAGATCGCTAGGATCACCTACGAGGAAATGCTGGAACTGGCTTCCCAAGGTGCCAAGGTTCTGCAGACGCGCTCGGTCGAGCTGGCCATGAACCATGCGGTCCGGGTGCAGGTGCTTTCGAGCTTCACCGACGCGCCGGGAACCTTGGTGGTGGACGAGGACGAGATCGTGGAAAAGGCCGTGGTCAGCGGGATCACCTATTCGAGCGACGAGGCGCGGCTGACCTTGCGCAATGTCGCCGACCGTCCCGGCATCGCGGCCCAGGTGTTCGGCGGCCTGGCCGAAGCCAATGTCAACGTCGACATGATCGTGCAGAGCTCCTCGACCGATGGCCGTTCGACCGACATGACGTTCACCGTCGGGCGCGCCGACCTGCCGCGCGCCCTGGACGTATTGCAAGGGCTGCGGGGCGAGGTCGGCTATGCCTCGGTCTCCAGCGACGACAACGTGGTCAAGGTCTCGGTGATCGGTGTCGGCATGCGCAGCCATGCCGGCGTTGCGCAAAGCATGTTCCGGGCGCTGGCCGACAAGGGCATCAACATTCAGACGATCTCCACCTCCGAGATAAAAATCAGCGTGCTGATCGCCGCCGAATACACCGAACTGGCGGTCCGAGCTTTGCACACGGCCTACGGCCTGGACGCCGCCTGAAAGGCACCACAATGCGAAATGCGGTGGACGGCGTGGCGAGGCAGGGGCCGATGCCGCGGAGAGCGATATTGTCGCCGTGCGGGCCGTGATCGGCGGGCCGGCCATGAGCGCGCCGTCCGCACCGCCCGCGCCGGCCGGGCCGCGGCTGCTGCTGCGCCGGCTGCGCGAAGTGCTAATCGGCGCCGGCGATGCGCAGCAGCGGCTCGACCGCGTGGTCAAGGCGATCGCCGCCAACATGGTCGCCGAGGTCTGTTCGGTCTACATGCTGCGCAACGGCGTGCTGGAGCTTTACGCCACCGAGGGCCTGCGGGCGGAATCGGTGCATCGCACCACCTTGCGGATCGGCGAAGGCCTGGTCGGCCTGATCGCCCAGCAGATGCGGCCGCTCGCCCTGTCGGACGCCCAGTCGCATCCCAATTTCGCCTACCGGCCGGAAACCGGCGAGGAGATCTATCACTCGCTGATGGGTGTGCCGATCGTCCGTGGCGGCCGCGTGATCGGGGTGCTGGTGGTGCAGAACCGCACCCGCCGGCAGTATGCCGACGACGAGATCGAGGCGATGCAGACCATCGCCATGGTGCTGGGCGAGATGACCACCGGCCCGTTGCCGGGCCAGGTGGGTGGCGAAACGGCCGGCCAGCGATTGTCCACGCGACTTGCCGGGATCGCGCTGAACGATGGCATGGCGCGCGGGGTGGCGGTGCTGCACGAACCCCGCGTGGTGGTTGAGCGTCACGTCGCCGATGATCCGCAGGCCGAACGGCGCCGCCTGGACGAGGCATTGTCCGGCCTGCGCGCGCAGATCGATCAGATGCTGGACCATCCGGGCCTGGGCGGCGGCGGCGAGCCGCGCGACATCCTGGAAACCTACCGCATGTTTGCCAGCGACCGCGGCTGGGTGGGGCGGCTGCACCAGGGCATCGCCACCGGCCTGACGGCGGAAGCGGCGGTCGAACGGGTGCAGGTGGAAGCGCGCACCCGGATGGCGGAAGCTTCCGATCCTTACTTGCGCGAGCGGCTGCACGATCTGGAGGATCTGGCCAATCGCCTGCTCCGGCACCTGGTCGGCAGCGCCGACACGGCCGCCGCCGGCCGGCTGCCGAACGAGGCGGTGCTGCTGGCCCGCAACATGGGGCCGGCGGAACTGCTGGAATATGACCGCGGTCGCCTGCGTGCCGTTGTGCTGGAAGAGGGTTCCACAACGGCCCATGTCGCGATCGTCGCCCGCGCGCTCGGCATTCCGATGCTGGGTCGTGTGAAGGGCGCCCTGGAGCAGATCGATCCAGGCGACACGCTGGTGGTCGATGGCACCAACCAACAGGTTTTCGTGCGGCCCGGTAGCGACGTGCTGCGCGCCTATGGCGAGCGGGTGGCGGTCCTGCAGGCCCGCCAGGCCGCCTATTCAGCATTGCGGGACGTGCCGGCGGTGACGCGCGACGGCACCCGGGTATCGCTGGCGCTCAATGCCGGCTTGCTGCTCGACCTGCCGGGCCTGGAGGCGACCGGGGCCGAGGGCATCGGCCTCTACCGCACCGAGTTGCAGTTCATGGTGCGCAGCGGCATGCCCTCGATCGCGGCGCAGACCGAATACTACCGGCAGGTTCTTGAACAGGTGGGCGAGTGGCCGGTGACCTTTCGCACGCTCGATATCGGGGGCGACAAGCTCCTGCCCTACCTGGCCATGCAGGAGGAGGACAACCCCGCCATGGGCTGGCGGGCGATTCGCTTTTCCCTCGACCGACCGGTGCTGCTGCGCATGCAATTGCGCGCGCTGTTGCGTGCCTCGGCCGGGCGACAGCTTCGCGTGATGTTCCCGATGGTGGCGGAGCCCGGCGAGTTCGTCGCCGCCAAGCGCTATCTTGAACGCGAGGCGACACGGCTCCGCCGGCTGGGCGAAGCCGGCCCCAGCGGCATCGAAGTCGGCAGCATGCTGGAGGTTCCGAGCCTGGCTTTGCATTTGCCGGCATTGCTGCCGCTGGTCGACTTCATCTCGATCGGCAGCAACGACCTGCTGCAATTCCTGTTCGCGAGCGACCGCGGCAATCCCCGGCTGGCCGACCGCTATGACCTGCTAAGCCCGGCCATGCTGGGACTCTTGCGCGACATCATCCGCCAATGCGACGCAAGCGGCGTGCCGGTGGCGCTGTGCGGCGAAGCGGCGGGCCGGCCGATCGAGGCGTTGGCCTTGCTGGCCCTGGGCTTGCGCCGTCTGTCGATGCCGGCGATGGCGGTAGGCCCCGTGAAGGCGATGATCCGCTCCACCGACCTGCCGCCGCTCGCCGCCGCGCTCGCACCTCGCCTTGCTTCGGCCGAGCGCAGCCTGCGCGATTGGCTTCGCGATTACACCGAACGGCAGGGCATTCCACTCTAGCCTGGATTATTCGTGACGCGGGCCGTATCGGTGCGGCGGGTGTAGCATAATTCACTGATTTCGTTCAGGATTTGGTTGTCTAAGCCGGTCCTTCACGAGAGCAGGGAGGCGCCACGCCCGCCATGGCCGACGATAGAGAACGCTCCTGCGATTTGCCAAGCGTCGGGCGCAAGAAGATGAGCGCGTCGTTCGACGGCGGGCGCATCAGCTCCGACGGCGGGGTGATGGTACTGGCCCAGGCCGAGCGCCGTCTCGGTCTGGCGGACAGGCTTGCGGCCCTGATCGCCGATCGGCGCGACGGTGCGCGCGTGATACACCCGCTCGCCCGCCTCCTGGCGATCGCCTGCGGCTACGAGGATGCCAACGATCTC
>VGEV01000196.1 GCA_016869175.1 Alphaproteobacteria bacterium | reverse complement strand
CTGCTGACCAAGCATGAGCGCCTGTTGCGCTTGGAGAAGGCGACCGCCGAGCGCTCGCTCGAACTCACCGAGGAGCAGACCAGACTGCTGGAACGCTTCTCGCCCGAGTTCCGCGAGCGTCACATCGAGGCTCCGCATACCGGGAGCCTGGTCGCGGTCGATACCTTCTTCGTCGGCACGCTGAAGGGCGTCGGCAAACTCTATCTGCAGACCGCGATCGACTGCCACTCGCGCCACGCTTGGGCCAGGCTCTATCCCAACAAGCTGCCGGTCACCGCCGTGCACCTGATGAACACCGACGTGCTGCCGACCTTCGATCAACACGTCGCCAAGATCGAAACGGTGCTCTCCGACAACGGCCGCGAGTTCTGCGGCCGACCCGACCGGCATCCCTACGAGCTGTTCCTCCAGTTGGGGGAGGTCGTCCACCGCACCACGCGCGTCAAACGCCCGCAGTCCAATGGCATCGTCGAGCGCCTGCATCGCACGCTGCTCGACGAGCACTTCCGCGTCGAAGGCCGCCGCACCTGGTTCGAGACCATCGAGGAGATGCAGGCCGTTCTCGACACCTACATGGACAGCTACAATCATCGCCGGCCCCATCAGGGCCGTGGCATGAACGGCAGAACACCCGCCGCGGCCTTCGCAGAAGACCTGCCAACTCCGCAACCGCAAAAGCAGGAGACCCGAGCCAAAATCAAACCCGCCAAACAAGCCGCCTGACGCAGCCCGCTCACCGCAGCACTGTCAACCGATTACCCTCTCAGTACAGCTGGGCATTTCGTTGCGCCTTCACGTATGGGCGGCCCGCTACCTCAAGAGCTAGCATGCCGAAGTAGTCGGCGACGATCAGGTCGATCTCGCGGTCGGACCAATCCTGCCCGCTCGGATCCGGTGGGATCCGGTGGTTTTTTGGCGACAGCTTACGTTTTGATGCACTCGAATCGGGCCCGCCATGGCTGCGCGGCCGACAATCCGCAGGGGGGCGAGCGCTGGCTCGGTCGGCCACGGTCGCCTTGGCCGATGGCTGGACGGGGCCTCGCCGCCGGCAGGAAATTCGTAAGCTGTCGCCGGTAAATCTTTACCCAAGCTGTTACCGGAAAGTCAAGAAATTCGCAAGCTGTCACCGGAAAATAGACCGGTAGATGTAGCGGCAATAGCACCGGCAGGGCGCCGCCGGCAGTGCGCGCGAGCCAAGGGCCAAGGCCGCGGCGACGGGT
Organism: Alphaproteobacteria bacterium; assembly: GCA_016869175.1. Classification (GTDB taxonomy): domain Bacteria; phylum Pseudomonadota; class Alphaproteobacteria; genus VGEV01. The sequence goes on along the minus strand of VGEV01000196.1, from coordinate 3,972 downwards.
GCCCTGTTCGCCGCCGTCGCTCGCGGCCGCGCCGCCCGCCGCACCCCTGGTGGAGGCATGGGCTTTTGCCTACACTGGGCCTGGAGCCACGGTCGAGCGAGCGGGAGGAGCCAGCATGGCGTTGCGGAGCGAAACCACCGACGGTGCGTTGCAGGCCCGCCGGCTGCATCCGGCATTGGGCGCGGAAGTGAGCGGCATCGACATGCGCCGGCCGCTCGATGTCGCCACCCGCGAGGCGTTGCACGCGGCCTGGATGGAACACATCGTGCTGGTCTTCCCCGGCCAGCACATCAGCGACGAGGACCATGTCGGCTTCAGCCGCAATTTCGGCGCGGTCGAGGTGTTCCACCAGAACATCATCAAGTCGAAGCGCGTGCCGGAAATCTTCCGCGTCGCCAACACCGACGAGGACGGCAAGCTGCTGCCGCCCAGCGACCACGTGGTGCGGCAGCTGTCCAGCGCGCAGCTCTGGCACACCGACAGCAGCTATCGCCCCATTCCCTCGATGGGTTCGCTGCTGCGCGGGCTGGAAGTGGTGCGGGAAGGCGGCGTCACCTGCTTCACCAACATGTACCTCGTCTGGGAGCGCCTGCCCGAGGCCCTGAAGGCGCGCGTGCGCGGCCGCAAGGCGCGGCACAATTTCGGCTATATCCGGGTGCTGCGCGGCCTGCCGCCGGTCAGCGAGGAGGACGCCCGCAAGATGCCGCCGGTTTGGCAGCCGATGTTGCGCCAGCATCCGGTGACCGGCCGCACCTCGCTGTTCATCAGCACCATCTACAACGACGAGGTCGAGGGCATGGGCCCCGACGAGGCCAAACGCTTCATCGCCGAACTGGCCGAGTTCTGCGGCCGCGACGAGTTCGTCTACCGCCACAAGTGGCGCACCGACGACGTGGTGATGTGGGACAACCGCTGCACCATGCACTATGTCACGCCCTTCGACCCCGGCCAGCGGCGGGTCATGCACCGCACCACCATCGTCGGCGACGGGCCAGTGATCGCGGCGGCCTGAAGCGCCCGTGCTGAACCAGGGCGAACTGGCGCATTACCGCGAGTACGGCTATGTGGTGCCGGATTTCCGCCTGGGCGAGCGGGCGCTCGACGACATCCGCGACGCGCATGCGCGCTTGGTTGCGCGCGAGCCGCGCTTCGCCGACTACTGCCCGACGCTGCTGGCCTACGATTTGGGCTTCCTCAACCACGCGCGCGAGCCCGCCCTCCTCGACATGGTCGAGCAGGTGCTGGGGCCGGACTTCGCCTTGTGGAATTCCAGCTTCTTCGCCAAGCCGGCACGCGTCGGCAGCCGCACGCCCTGGCACCAGGACGGCGAGTACTGGCCGATCCGCCCGATCGCCACCTGCACGGTCTGGATGGCGATCGACGACGCGACGCCGCAGAACGGCTGCCTGCGCGTCATCCGCGGCTCGCACCAGGCGCGCCGGCTCTATCGCCACCGCACCAACAACGCCGCCGGCCTGTCGCTCAACCAGGAACTCGATCCGGCCGAATATGACGAGCGCGACGCGGTCGACATCGTGCTGCAAGCGGGCCAGGTCTCGCTGCACGACGTCTTCCTGGTGCACGGCTCCGAGCCCAACCGCTCCGCGCGGCCCCGGCGCGGCATGACCTTGCGGTTCATGCCGACCAGCTCGGTATTCGACCGCGAACTGGCCGTCCGCCAGGTCGCGGACAAGGAACTGGGCGTCGGCCATGCGGCGCGCACGCTGTTCCTGATGCGCGGGCTCGACCGCTCCGGCCGCAACGACTTCCGCCTGCGGGCCTAGCGCAGAGCGATTGGCAAGCGGTGCCAGCTTGTCCTTCCCAGGGCGCTCGCGGCCGGCGAGCGCAGACCGGCGGAGCGCGAGCCGCTCGCCGGGCTGGTGTGGCCGGCGGAGGGCGAATCGGCCTGCCGCCGGCTCGCCCGGACCGCGTGTCGCCGCTTGCAGTCACCGGTTGATTTCCGAGGAATTCCGGTGACAGAATTCCCGGTGACAGCATACGTTTTTCGCAGGAAATTTCGGTGACAGCTTACATATATCGCAGGCGCTGTCGCCGGCCGGGGCGCTGTCGCCGGCCGGGGTCCCGCGCGATCCGCTAGCGGATCGGCCGAAACGGATGCTCCCCGTCCGTCTGGGCGCACGCGCCACCGCAGCCACGGCTCGGTCGTTCGCTTGAACCGCCGCCCGGGAGCCGAGTGGCGGCATCGAACCGCTAGTGCGGCCGGGCTTCGGCCAGCTCGTAGCGCACCGGCGTCGAATAGGTCGGATCGGTGTGCAGCGCCCAGTACATGTCGGTCAGCCGCGTGGTCACCGGGCCGGGCGCGCCGTCGCCCACCTTGGCGCCGTCGACGCTCCTGACCGGCATGATGCCGCCCGCGGTCGAGGTGATGAACACCTCGTCCGCCTGGCGCAGCGCCGCCACCGGCACCGGCGCCAGGCGGCATTCGAGGTTGAGCCGGGCGGAGAGTTCCACCACGGTGCGGCGGGTGATCCCCTCCAGCACGCCTTGCTCGGGCGACAGCAACTTGCCGCCCTGCAGCACGAAGATGTTCCAGCCGCGGCCCTCGGTCAGGTTGTCGTCGCGGTCGAGCAGCAGGGCATAGCGGACCTGGCGCTCGTAGGCCTCGAACATCGCGGCCACGAAATCCAGCCGGCCGAAATTCTTGATCGTCGGGTCGACCGCCTCGGGCGGGATGCGCAGCGTCCTCGCCACCACGATGTCGCAGCCCTCGCGCAATTCGCCGTCGGAGACGATGCTGTGATAGGGCAGCGCCCAGGCCATGAAGCGGTTGCGGCAGGTGCGCAAGTCCTTGCGCGCGTCGGCCGGCGTGCCGCGCGTGGCGAGAAAGGTGACCATGGAATCCTTCAGGCCGGCGCGCGCGACGCAGCCGTGCAGGATCTCGGCCACGCCCTCGCGGCCGAGCCCCAGGCTGTCGTAACGGCGCTGCGCCACCGAGCGGTCCCAGCGGTCGAGATGGTCGTTCAGGCGGAAGAAGCGGCCATCGCGCACGTGGATCGCGTCGTAACACATGTCGCCCAACTGGAAACCCATGTCGGTGATCGGCAGGCGTATCTCGGCAACCGGCAGATAACCCCCGTCGAAATAGCCCATGCCCTCGCCGCCGTAATTCGCCATGGCCGCCCTCCTTCGCTCTGCCATCCAGTATAGCACCGCCCGCCCCGACGGCGATGCGCGCCCCGCGGAAGGCCGGCCGGCGAGCCTGGCAGCGCGGCCCGTCCCGGCGCCAGCGGCAGGCTGCCGTGAGACGCAAGAGAACTGAAAAACCAAAAAACCGGTGACAGTATACGTTTATCAACTCGCGAAAACCGGCGAAAAACCGGTGACAGTATATGTTTATCAGCGCGCCCGCGCCGGCGGTCGCAGGTTGAACAGGTCGGGGCGGGCCGCATGGGCGGCCGTCGGCGAAGGAGCGGCGGGCGCCGCCGCCGGCAAGGCCGGAGCACGGGCGGCGGGGCGGGGTCGAGCGCGGGGCCGTCGGTGGCGATGCAACCGTGACTGGCATGAATGGCACAGCATCGCATGCCGGCACCGATATAAATCATAAACTGTCACCGGTATCTGGCGGTATACATCATATACTGTCACCGGTATTCCGCCGGTATTCCAGTATTTCGCCGGTGGCGGGCGCCAGTCCCGCCGGGCGCGGCCAGAGTTGCGCCATGGCCGGGCCGGCCGGGCGGCCCGCGCAGGCCGCGGCGCGGCAGTCGTTCGCTGCCGACGCCCGGTTGCCCAAGGGCGGCCCGAATCGAACCGTCAGCCGGTTGAAGCAGCGGATCGGCCGCCCAAAGAGAAGGGTATCATCCGGGCGGGCATCCAAGGAGCGGGAGCGACTGTCTTGAATTGCAAGGGCCGAAGTGATGGCTGAAGTTTCGGCCGCAATGGCCGGCAGTTCAAGGCTGGCGCTATCGCGCCACCGCCGTTGGCGGCTTGCGGCCGTGAGCTGCCGGCCAT
>VGEV01000195.1 GCA_016869175.1 Alphaproteobacteria bacterium | reverse complement strand
TCGCGCGTGAGCCGGGGGCGGCGCGCCTCGACGACAGTGGCATCGACGATCTGCCCACCCATCGCCAGATAGCCCTTCTCCCGTAGCGCCGCATCGAACCGGGCGAACAGCCGGTCGAAGGCACCAGTCCGAACGAGTTGCTCGCGGTAGAGCCAAATCGTCTTGGCATCCGGCACGGCATCGTGCAGCGCCAGCCCGACAAAGCGCATGAACGACAGCCGATCCCGGATCTGATACTCGGCCTGATCGTCGGACAGCGTGTACAGCGTCTGCACAACCAGCACCTTGAACATCAACACCGCGTCGTATGGCGGCCTCCCGCCCTTGGAGCGGTCCGTGCGCGGCACCGCCGCCTCGAGATCAGGGCGGAACAGCTCGAAGTCCACCGCCTTCGCCAGCCGCTCCAGCGGGTCCCCCGCCGCCGACAGCCACGCCGGCCGCTCGTCCGTGTCGAAGAAACCAGCCTGTCCCGCCATCCCCGCCTCCGGCCATCGCCAGAGGTCAGAGAATCAACCCGCGACCCTCAACGCCAGAGGTTCTCGAGGTGTCCAGAAGGTCAGGAACCAAGCATGCAGGTCAACGCCGATAACGGCCAGGCGCCCACGGTGAGGTTGGTCACGCCTGCCGGGCCGCGCAGCACCAGATTACCTTCGGTGGCGTTCAAGCCGCATGGGCGATAGCCCTACCCGAGTGCGGGAAGCCCCAAGCGGGGCGCTTGGGGCTTCCCGTTTCGCCTCCCGGCGTCAACGCGACAGATCGCCGCCCAGTTCGCCGGCCAGCGCTCCGGCCAGCTTTTCCAGCTTTTCCCGGTCGCGCACCAACAGGCCGTCGCCGTGCTTAGCCATGATATTGGCGGCGGTCAATTGGCTGATCGATCGGGCCACGGTTTCGCGCGTGGTGCTGGCGCGGCTGGCGATGGTCTTGTGCGTCGGCAGCTTGGCGATCAGCAACTGGCCGCTGGCGTCCTCGCGACCCAGCCGCAACAATTCGAGATAGACCCGCTGCACGGCGCCCAGCGTCGATAAATCCATGATGCGCTCATCGCAACTGCGCACGATGCCGCAAAGCTTGGCCAGCACGCCGCGGGCGACGCCCGGATAACGGGTAACGAGATCGATGAACAAGCTGGGCGAGGCGGAGGCGAGCAGGCAGGGCTCGACCGCCACTACGCTGGCCGAGCGCGGCTGGCCGTCGATTGCCGCCAGTTCGCCGAAAAAGCTGCCGGCCTGCAGCCGAGCCAGGGCGATCTCCCGCCCCGTCATGGAATAGTTGACGATCTGCACTTGTCCTTCGGCGACGAAATAGACGTCGTGATCGTCGCTGTCCTTGTCCAGGATCTGCTCGTTCGATCGATAGCGCCGCCAACGGCAGCGCTTTTCCAGGTTGCGGCGCTCTTCGGGCGCGAGACTGGCGAATAGTTGGATGTTGTCGAGACGATTTGCCGCCAGCATGCCATCGGCCCCCGAGTTTCGGGCCGGCCCGCCGCGCGCCGCGCCGGCGACCACCTAGCCGCCGAACAATAGGCGATCGCGCTGGTAAAGTCTTGCGGCCAAAGCCAGCAACAGGCCGGCGGCCAAGCCAGTCGCCAAGATCGACAAGCCAACATGGTCGACCGCCACGGGCTCGCCGCGCATCAACTTGCCGATCAGCAGCACTTGGCCGAAGGTCGGGATCGACATCATCCAGGCCTGCGGATCGAGCGGCACGAAGACCAGCACCATGCCCGGCAGCGAAGGGATCAGCGGCAGCAGGCCGAGATAGGTCTGGGTCTCCTTGTAGCTCCGGCTGACCGTGCCGACGATGATCTGCAAGGCGACGGCGAAGGCGATCAGCGGCAGGCTGATCAGCGCCACGCCGGCGAAGGCGGCGAGGCCGGGATCCAGCGCCACGCCGAAATCGCCGCTGGCGATCAGGGCGAACATCGCCTTGAACGCGGCGAGCTGCAGCAGCACGGCGGTCAGGGTGAAGACGAAGGTGGCGCCGGCCTTGCCCAGCAGCAGGCCGCTGCGCGGCACGGGATTGGTCAGCAACGGTTCCAGCGAGCCGCGTTCGCGCTCGCCGCTGGTGGTGTCGATCGCCAGATAGACGCCGCCGACGAAGATCGTGAACACGATGAACGGAGGCAGCATGTTGAGGAAGAAGCCGGCCAGGCTGCGTGCCTGGCCGACATTGACGCTGCGCACCAGCAGCGGCATCGCCGCCTCCGCGGTCAGGCCGCGTGCCGCCAAGCGCTGGCGGGCCAGCGCCTCGCCATGATCGCGCAAGAGCTGCACCAAGCGGCTGACCGTGATCACGGTTGATAGCCGGGTGGCGTTCAGCACCACCCGCAGTTCGGCCTGGCCCCCGCCGGCGATCGCCGGGCCATAGCCGGGCGGTACCAGCAGCACGGCGTCATGCCGGCCCTCGCGCACGGCGGCTTCCGGATCGGCGGGCGGCGGCAGCAGGACGACGTTGCTGGCGCGTAGGTGCGCCATCAGCTCCGGCGCCGCCTCGCCGCCGGCCACCGCCAGCGTCAGTCGCGCCTCGCCCTGGCTCTGGAACATGCCGCCGACCAGGCTCAGCAGCAAGCCAAGGAACAGCGCCCCGATGAAGGGATAGATGAGCGCCATGAACAGGCTGCGCCGGTCGCGCAGGTTGTCGCGCAGCTCCTTGGCGAACACCACGGCGGCGGCATGGTGCATGGCGGCGGCCTCAGGCGCCGGCCGCGACGGCATCGAGGAACACTTCCTCAAGCTGCTGCCGACCGGTCGCGCGGCGCAGTTCGGCCGGTGTGCCGCAGGCCGCGGTGCGACCGTGCGCCAGCACGACGATGCGGTCGGCCAGGGCCTCGACCTCCTGCATGATGTGGCTGCAGAACAGGATGCAGCGGCCGGCATCGCGCATCTCGCGCACCAGCTCGCGGACCGCCCGACTGGCGGCGATATCCAGGCCGTTGGTTGGCTCGTCGAACAGCACGGTCCGGGGTTCGTGCACCAGTGCCCGAGCCAGCGCCACCTTAACGGTCTGGCCCTTGGAGAAGCCCTGCGCGCGCCGGTCGGCGATGTCGCCCATCTGCAGCCGCTCGAACAGGCGGTCGATGCGCCGCTCCAGCTCGCGCCCGCCCAGCCCGTGCAGACGGCCGAAATAGCGCACGTGCTCGCGCGCGGTCAGCCGTGGATAGAGGCCGCGGGCATCGGCCAACACGCCGATCCGTCGCTGCACCTCAAGGCGTTGCGCCACGGTGCAGAAGCCATCGACGCGGGCGGTTCCGGCATCGGGCCTGAGCACGGTATAGAGGATCCGCAAGGTGGTGGTCTTGCCGGCGCCGTTGGGCCCGACCAGCGCGGTGACCTGGGCGTCCGGCGCCCGGAAGCTGACATCGGCCAGCGCCTGCAGCCCGCGGAACGCCTTGTTGAGGCCGATCGCTTCGATCATCGCCTTGTCATACGCCATTGCCGCCACCGGCCAAACTAGGCGATCAACCGGCTTAGCGCGAGGTTAAGCCCGCCCCTGAAAAGCGGGGAATATCGCAACTTTGCGCTTGCGCGGCCGGGCGGCCGGGTCTATGAAGAGCGCCCTTGCGGGGCACGGCCCTGCGGGCGCTCTTTGAAAACCGAATACTTGAGGGAAGGGAAGCGTGGGCGGCGGCGCAGCAATGCGCCTTCGCGCGACGCTGACCTTGTCAAAAGCGTATGCGTGTTTGAGCGCGGTTCTCGCGGCTTGTTGGCCAAGGTCGGGGCAACCCGGCGGCGGACGAGAGGCCGACGAAACAACCTGAGAGTTTGATCCTGGCTCAGAACGAACGCTGGCGGCAGGCCTAACACATGCAAGTCGAGCGCGCCCTTCGGGGCGAGCGGCGGACGGGTGAGTAACGCGTGGGAACTCGCCCCTCGGTACGGAATAACCTCGGGAAACTGGGGCTAATACCGTATACGTCCTATGGGAGAAAGATTTATCGCCGAGGGAGAGGCCCGCGTCCGATTAGGTAGTTGGCGGGGTAACGGCCCACCAAGCCGACGATCGGTAGCTGGTCTGAGAGGACGATCAGCCACACTGGGACTGAGACACGGCCCAGACTCCTACGGGAGGCAGCAGTGGGGAATCTTGGACAATGGGCGAAAGCCTGATCCAGCCATGCCGCGTGGGTGATGAAGGCCTTAGGGTTGTAAAGCCCTTTCGGCGGGGACGATTGTGACGGTACCCGCAGAAGAAGCCCCGGCTAACTCCGTGCCAGCAGCCGCGGTAATACGGAGGGGGCTAGCGTTGTTCGGAATTACTGGGCGTAAAGGGCGCGTAGGCGGTTTGGCAAGGCAGGTGTGAAAGCCCGGGGCTCAACTCCGGAGGTGCGCCTGCGACTGCCAGACTCGAGGACGAGAGAGGGCGATGGAATTCCCAGTGTAGAGGTGAAATTCGTAGATATTGGGAAGAACACCAGTGGCGAAGGCGGCCGCCTGGCTCGTATCTGACGCTGAGGCGCGAAAGCGTGGGGAGCAAACAGGATTAGATACCCTGGTAGTCCACGCCGTAAACGATGAGTGCTAGATGTTGGGGACTCTGTTCTCAGTGTCGCAGCTAACGCACTAAGCACTCCGCCTGGGGAGTACGGCCGCAAGGTTAAAACTCAAAGGAATTGACGGGGGCCCGCACAAGCGGTGGAGCATGTGGTTTAATTCGACGCAACGCGCAGAACCTTACCAGCCCTTGACATGGGGAGTATGGGGCCGAGAGATCGGCTCCTTCAGTTCGGCTGGCTCCCACACAGGTGCTGCATGGCTGTCGTCAGCTCGTGTCGTGAGATGTTGGGTTAAGTCCCGCAACGAGCGCAACCCTCGTCTTCAGTTGCCAGCGGTCCGGCCGGGCACTCTGAAGAAACTGCCGGTGACAAGCCGGAGGAAGGTGGGGATGACGTCAAGTCCTCATGGCCCTTATGGGCTGGGCTACACACGTGCTACAATGGTGGTGACAATGGGGTGCGAAAGCGCGAGCTGGAGCCGATCCCAAAAAGCCATCTCAGTTCGGATTGCACTCTGCAACTCGAGTGCATGAAGGTGGAATCGCTAGTAATCGTGGATCAGCATGCCACGGTGAATACGTTCCCGGGCCTTGTACACACCGCCCGTCACACCATGGGAGTTGGCTTTACCCGAAGCCGGTGCGCTAACCGCAAGGAGGCAGCCGACCACGGTAAGGTCAGCGACTGGGGTGAAGTCGTAACAAGGTAGCCGTAGGGGAACCTGCGGCTGGATCACCTCCTTTCT
>VGEV01000194.1 GCA_016869175.1 Alphaproteobacteria bacterium | reverse complement strand
CGCGCGGCACAACGCCGGACGGCGGCACGGCCGGTGTCGTGGCCGGGCCGGCGAAGGGATGGGGTTCGGTCAGCGTGCGGCTGAAATCGTAGATGCCGCCTGTCGTGCCCGCCAGCGCCTCGCCAGCAAGCGGCGCTGTCGCCGCCAGCGCCAATGCAATCGCTCGTTCGCGCCATCCCGCCATGCCGGCCACCCCCGGTTCGCCACCCCTGCCAGCATACCGGCTGCCAGCCTGAAACAGCAGGCCTATTCGGCGGCGGCCGGCCGGCTGAGCGCGGCTTCCTGCTGGATCAGCCGGCGCTTGCGCTCAAGACCCCAGCGATAGCCGCCGAGCCCGCCATCCTCGCGCAGCACCCGATGGCAGGGAATGGCCAGCGAGACCGGGTTGGTGGCGCAGGCCCGGGCCACGGCGCGGCGCGCCTTGGGATTGCCGGCCACGGCCGTTGCCAGTTGCGTATAAGTGCGGGTCTCGCCGGCCGGAATCCGGCGCAATTCGTCCCATACTCGGCGCTGGAAGGCGGTGGCGCGCACATCCAACGGCAGTGACAGGTGCGGCGTGGCCCCGCCCAGATAATCCAGCACCGCGGTCAGCCACTGCCCCAGCACCGCGCGATCCTCCGACAGGTCGGCCCGCGGCAGGTCGCGGCGCAGTTCCGTCAGCAGCTTGGCATCGTCTTCGCCCAAGCCCAGGAAGGCGACGCCACGCTGGCTGGCGGCGACCAGCACCCGGCCAAACGCCGAATCGGCAAGCGCATAGCCAAGGCGCTGGCCGCTGCCGCCCTTGGCGTAGGTGCCGGGGGTCATGCCGAGCTCGGCCGGCGCCCGTTCATAGAGCCGGCTGGCGGCACCGTAGCCGGCAGCATGGAGCGCGTCGGTCACGTCCTCGCCGGCTTTCAGGTGCCGTTTCAGGCGCTGCAGCCGGCCGGCATCGCCATAGTCGGCCGGGGATATGCCCATGACGCGCTTGAAGCCACGCTGCAACTGATAGGGCGAAACCTTCACCATGCGTGCCAGCTGCGCCAAGGTCGGCGCCCGCTCCGCGCCGTCGTCCAGCGCACGGTCGATGAGCCGGCAGACCTGACGAGCAATCTCCGCCATCGGGTTGGCGGCCGACGCCTCCGGCTTGCAGCGCCGGCAGGCGCGGAAGCCGGCCGCCTGCGCGGCGGCCGGACCGGCGAAAAACACCACGTTCTCGGGCTTTGGCCGGCGCGAAGCACAGCTCGGCCGGCAGAACACGCCGGTCGTCTTGACGGCGTAGACGAACTGCCCGTCGGCGTCGGCATCGCGCCGGGCTACTGCCTGCCATCTCGGATCGTCCCGCATCGTGCCATCCAGCGGCATATTGGCCTCCTGACTGCAACCCAGCCTCTCTGGTAGGTCAAGGGTCGCGGCCGTGCTATCCGCTTCCGGCGGGCAATGCGGCGGGCGGGAACAGCCGGGCAAAGTCGGCGTCGTTGACATAGCTGAGCAGCACCGCGCGGTGCCGGCCCTGGTAGACGAACAGGCTGCCGGCGGCGGCGCCGGCGGCGCCTGCCCGCAGGATGGCCTCGGCCAGATGCTCCTGGCGGCCGGCTCCGCCATGCGCGATCACCGGAATCTCGACCGCCGCCGCTACCCGGGCAACGAGATCGAGGTCGTAACCCTGCATGCCGCCTTCGCGCTCGATCCGGGTCAGCAGGATTTCGCCCGCCCCTTCGCCGGCCAGCCGGCGCGCCCAGGCGACGGCATCGCGCGCGATGATCCGGCGACCGCGGCGGACGGTGACGGCTTCCCCACCCAGCAGCCGCCGGCGCACGTCGATCGCCACGCAAAGCGACTGGGCGCCGAAGGTCGCGGCGGCTTGCGCCAGCAGCCCCGGCCGCTCGGCCGCGGCGGTGCCCAGCACCACCTTTTCCACGCCCAGCCGCAGGATGGCGCGGATCTGCGTCAACTCGCCAATGCCGCCGCCATAGGTCAGCGGCATGAAACATTCGCTGGCCAACTGACCGATCAGCGCCAAGTTCGGGGGCCGGCCTTCGTCGGTGGCGGTGATGTCGAGCACCATCAGCTCGTCGGCCGCCTTGTCGTTGAAGATGCGGGCGGCGTTCAAGGGATCGCCCAGATAGCGGGGCCGCCGGAAGGCGACCGTCTTGACCAGCCGGTCGCGATCCAGCAGCAGGCAGGGGATCAGGCGCGGGCGGGTCAGCACCGCGCGGCGAAGTTGCCGAGCAGGGCCAGGCCGAAACGGTGGCTCTTTTCCGGGTGGAACTGCACGCCCCGGATGTTGTCCAGGCGCACCGCGGCGACGAAGCCGCCGCCATAGCCGCAGCGGGCGACGATGCAGGCGGGATCGGCCGGCTCCAGGCAATAGCTATGCACGAAATAGAAGCGGCTGGAGTTTGCCGGCAGGTGGCGGAACAGCGGCTCGTCGGCGGTGAGGGCGACATCGCTCCAACCCATGTGCGGCACGCGCGCGCCGCCGTCTCGCCGCAGCCGGACGTTGCGTCCGGCGATCCAGCCAAGGCCGGCCATCCCGCCCTCTGCGCTGGCCTCGGCCAGCACCTGCATGCCCAGGCAGATGCCGAGAAACGGCACGCCTTCGCGTCGCACCCGCCGCTCCAGGAACGCCAGCAGGTCGAGCTCCCGTAGCCTCGCCATGGCGGCGTCGAAGGCGCCGACACCTGGCAGGATCAGCTTCTCCGACCGTTCCAGCGCCTCGGCCCGGTCGCTGGCCAGGGCCGGCACGCCCAGCTTCTTCAGCATGTTCAGGATGGCGCCGACATTGGACAGGCCGTAATCGACCACCCCGATCATGCCGCGCGGGTCTCGCCGCCCAGCAGGCGCCGCAGCCGCAGCAGCGGCCGGCGATAGCCGTCCCATGTGGCAAACCCGTGATGCGACCGACGCGGCGCGGCCATGATCCGGGCGAGCTCCTCCTCATCGAAGCCCAGCTTCTTGCGTACGTAGTTGGCAACGTCGGCCGGCTCGTCGCCTGCGCCCAGGTTGCGGCCAAGCTCGGCCAGCGCCTGGTCGCGGGTCACCTGTCCGGCCGCGACCAGATTCGCAAGATGCGCGCGGCGCTTGTCGATGCCGAACTTGCGCGGCAGATAGTAGGTCTGGAAGAAACGGGTGAACACCGATTCCCAGTGCTTGCCGCCGTAATAGACCCAGCCAAGTTCGGCCGCGATCTCGGCCATGGCGGTCTTCTGGTCGTAGTCGATCAGGCTGAGCGGGCGTTCGAAGCGGATGCCTTGCACCCGTTCCCGCCACAGCCGCTCGAACAGGCTCATCACCGGAAAGCGTCGCAGCGGCGCCTGTCCGTGCGCGCGGTGGATGGCGCGCAGGTTGATCCAGTCGCCTGGCGCATGCACCCAGTCGTCCGGCAGCACCAGCTCGGTCTGCAGGTTGTGGCCGCTCAGGATGGTGCCGATGCCGGCGCGCGCGGCGGCGCGAAAGAGCACGGCGATGAAGGCGTGGTCTTGCGGCACGTCGGCGTCCAGCACCGAGGCCTTGAGGTAGGCGCGCTGCAGATCGCGCATTTCCGGCCAGTCGCAGACCTCGGTGATCAGATCGAAGCCCAGTCGCTTGACCGTGCGTTCGATGTTGCCGACCGCGATTTCCGAATTCCACCCGCTGTCGAAATGCACCGCCAGCGGCCGCAGGCCCCATTGCTTGGCCTTGAGCGCCAGGAACGTGCTGTCCACCCCGCCGCTCAGCCCCAGAACGCAGTCGTAGTCTCGGCCACGACCCCGCCGGCGGATGCGGTCCAGCAGGCTGGCCAGGGCCGCGGGACGCTCGCCCGGCGGCGGCAACCGCGCCAGCGCTGCGTCATAGCCCCGGCAGTGGTTGCACACCCCCCGTTCGTCGAAGGCGATGGCGGGATCGCTCGTGTCCATCACGCAGCGGACGCAAACCTGATAGGGCCGGGCGACGGCGCTGGTCATGGCCCGTCTAGGTGCCGCGTTGCCGGCTATCCCGTCAAGGGCCAGAGCGCGATTGCCGCCACCGCGGCATCCGCATTACATGCTCCGACCTGGCGAGGATGGCGGATGCGGCAACGACGTCGCGGGCGGTGGGCGCTGGCGCTTCTGGCCGCCTTGTTTCTGGCGCTCTTGCTCGTGGAGCTGGCGCTGCGGCAGTGGCCGGCGCAGCGTCCGCTGCTGTTGGCGGGTCGATTGTCCTTGCCCGCCAATCGCGAACACGTCCTGCGGCTGCAGCCGCACTATGCGTTCGCCGAACAGGTGCGCGTGGTCAAGAATGCACAAGGCTTTCGCGGTCCGCCAGCGGAGGCGGCGCCGGGTGGCGCGCTGCGCATCATCGTGGTCGGCAGCGCGCAGGCCGAGAACTACTATCTGACCGAGGGCACCACGTGGAGCGATCGCCTGGCGGAGCGACTGGCCCGCTCGCTTTCGCCGCTCTGGCTCAACAATGCCGGGCTGGACGGCCAGTCCACGTTCGGTCATTTGGCGCTGCTGGAGGACTACGTGCTTGCGCTGCGGCCCGATGTCCTGGTGTTCCTGGTGGGCAACAAGGAAGTGGCTGAGACGGCGCCGCGCAGCTACGATCTGATGACCCGGGCCGACCATTGGGATGTCTCCTCGTTCGCCGCCGCGGCGCGCAGCGTCGCGCGCAACAGCCAGGCGGTGGCGGCGTTGTTGCGGCTCAAGAACCAGCTGGCGATGCGCTGGCGGGCGCCGCTGCCCGATCCCGGCTTCTTCGGAGCGAACCCCGTCGGCCGGCCCATGCCCGAGGGCGCGCTGGTGTCCGCGGCGGAGGCCGAGCGCAGCGTGGCGGCGGCGACCGAGCCCTACCTTGCCGGCTTCGAGGCGCGCCTGCGCCGCATCGTCGAGCTGTGTCGACGGCACGGCATCCTGCCGGTGCTGTTGACCCAGCCTGCGCTGTTCGGCCCGGCGATCGACCCGTGGACCGGCTGGGATCTGGCGCGGCTGGCCACCTTCTGGCCGGTCGCCGGCCGGGAAGCCTGGCGCATCCTCGAAAGCTATAACGCGGTGACCCGGCGGGTCGGCCGCGAGAGCGACGTACTTGTCGTCGATCTGGCCCGCACCATGCCCAAGTCGGTCCGCTATTTCTACGATCCGGTGAACTTCACGACCGAAGGCGCGGCGCACTTGGCCGAACTGCTGTCGGTGCCGCTATGTCCCTATCTGGCTAGCCGCTTTCCGGCCCGGCAGCACGCGCCTTGCGCTGACCAGCGCTAGGCCCAGCGCGGGCTCCAGGAAGGCATAGCCCGGCAGCAGATAGCGGGTGACGGGACGATTGCCATAGCCGAACACCGCCAGCCGCAGCAGGAAATAGCCAAGCGCCAACGCCAGTGCCCAGCGCACGGCGCGCGGCAACGGGACCGGCCAGAGCAGAAGC
>VGEV01000193.1 GCA_016869175.1 Alphaproteobacteria bacterium | reverse complement strand
TTCTTGCGCCCGACGCTTGGCAAATCGCAGGAGCGTTCTCTATCGTCGGCCATGGCGGGCGTGGCGCCTCCCTGCTCTCGTGAAGGACCGGATTAGACAACCAAATCCTGAACGAAATCAGTGAATTATGCTACACCCGCCGCACCGATACGGCCCGCGTCACGAATAATCCAGGCTATTCGACGCCCGAACTGACCTTCCGCTTCTACTATTTCGGCATTCGCAAGATGCATCTGGCGATGCGCGCCAACGCGCTGGCGGTGTTTCCGGGCGGCTACGGCACGCTCGATGAATTGTTCGAGATCCTCACCCTGCAGCAGACCCGAAAGGCGCCGCGCGCGCCGACCGTGCTGTTCGGCCGCGACTACTGGCGGCGCGTGGTGGATTTCCGGGCGCTGGCCGAGGAAGCCATGATCGACGACGCCGACCTGGCCCTGTTCGACATCGTGGACGAGCCGGAGGAAGCCTGGGAA
Source organism: Alphaproteobacteria bacterium (assembly GCA_016869175.1). Classification (GTDB taxonomy): domain Bacteria; phylum Pseudomonadota; class Alphaproteobacteria; genus VGEV01. Next base: position 4,926 of record VGEV01000193.1, on the reverse strand, counting down.
ACGCTGGTGCGCCACGGCCTGCAGGCGCACACGCTCTGAAGCCGCGGCGGCGGTCGGTCGGGCTGGGCGATCTCGCCGGCTTGGATCCGCGCGGCGGCGAGGCAGCGGGCGCAACGCCGGCCGCCCCCTGCTTCCGGGCTCCCGACGGCGGCGCTATGCTGGGCCGATCCAGGGCAGTTCCGGGAGCCCCGCAATGGCGCAACTGGCCAACCAGCGCATCGCCTATCACAACGGCGCCTACCTGCCGGAGGACGAGGTCAGGGTGTCGTTCCGCGACCGCGGCTTCAAATATGGCGATGCCGCCTTCGACACCACGCGCAGCTTCGGCGGCCGCATCTTCAAGCTGCCCGAGCATGTCGAACGCTTCTATCGCTCGCTGCGCTATCTGCGGCTCGATCCCGGTCTCAGTCCGGCGCAGATGATCGCGGTCTCAGAGGAGGTGTTCGCGCGCAACCGCCATCTGCTGGGGCCGGACGAGGACTTCTGGCTGTCGCAGCGGGTCAGCCGCGGGCTCGACAGCGGCGGGCCGCCGACCGTCATCGTCGAATGCACGCCCTTGCCGCTGAAGGCGCGCGCGCCGCTCTTTCGCCAGGGCATCGAGGTGGTGGTGCCGGCGGTGCGCCGGGTCAGCCCCAGCGCGGTCAGCCCGCGCTCCAAGATGCACAACTACATCAACCTGATCCTGGCCGATTTCGAGGCCAAGGCGGCAACCCCGGATGCCTGGGCGGTGCTGCTGGACGAGAACGGCAACCTAGCGGAAGGCCAGGGCAGCAACATCTTCCTGGCGCGCGAGGGCCGGCTCTACACGCCCAGCGGGAAATACGTGCTGCCCGGCGTTTCGCGGCAGACCGTGATCGACCTGGCGGCGGCGGAGGGCATTGCGGTCGTCGAGGGCGACATCGACCTCTACGATGCCGCGGTGGCGGACGAGGCGTTCCTGACCTCGACCAGCCTCTGCCTGTGCCCGATCCGCGCCATCAACGGCGGCAAGCTGGGCGACGGCGGCGTGCCGGGGCCGCTCACCAAGCGGCTGATGGCGGCCTATGCCAAGTTCGTCGGCTTCGATTTCGTCGGGCAGTATCTGAAGCATCTCGCCTGAGGCGATCGGCTAGCGCCGGCGCCCCGGCTCCAGCTTGGCGGCGCCCAGCACCGGGCCGAGCATACCCTGCTGCACCACGACCGCGCAGCCGTCGCGCTGGTCGCGGAACAGGTCGTCCATCTGCACCGCGATCTCCATCTCCTGGCCGCGCCACATGCCCAGGTTGCGCATGCCGCGCACGACATTGTGGTAGGTCATGCTGCGGCCGGCATTCTCGCCGCGCTTGATCTCGATGGTCGCGCGCTGCTGATAGGCGAACAGCCAGATCGTGCCGTCGCCCTGATAGGCGCCGGCGCCGATCTGCACCAGCAGCAGGTCGTCCAGCCGGCGCAGGCGCACCGCCAGCCGCAATTCCGGCCGCGCCTTATCTTCCTCGATGGTGGCAAGGATGCCGTCCTTGGCGGAGCCCATGTGCTGGCTGCGGCCGGCGACGACCACCTGCGGGGTATAGACGCCGCGCTGGCCGAAGCCGCGGGCATAGGCCTGCTGGCGCTCGGTATGGCGGTGATCGGCGAAGGCGTCCTTCCAGCCGAGATAGTCCCAGTAGTCGACATGCAGGCCGAGCACCAGCACGTCCGGCCGGCGCGACAGCTGGCCGATGAAGGCATCGGCCGGCGGGCAGGCATTGCAGCCTTGGCTGGTATAGAGCTCGACCACGACCAGGGGTTCGGGGGCGGCTTGCGCGATCGCAATGGCGGGCGCCGCCCACAGGCACAGGGCCAACCAACACCGGTTCAATCGCAGCATGATGACGGCAATCTAAGTCCCCGGCCGGGGGCGGGCGAAATCACTTACGGGTGACCCTTCGCCCGTCCCTCAGGCCGCCTTGGCCAGGTTGCGCAGCACGTAATGCAGGATGCCCCCATGGCGGAAATATTCCAACTCGTCCAGCGTGTCGATGCGCGAAAGCAGTTTCAGTTCCCTGACCCGGCCGTCGGCGTAGACGATCTTGCAGTCGATCTGCTGGCGCGCCTTCAGGCCGGCGGCGATGCCTGACAGATCGACTACCTCGTCGCCCTTGAGGCCGAGGCTCTTGCGGTCGACACCGTCAGGGAACTGCAACGGCAGCACGCCCATGCCCACCAGGTTGGAGCGGTGAATGCGCTCGAAGCTCTCCACGATCACCGCGCGCACCCCCAGCAGCCGCGTGCCCTTGGCCGCCCAGTCGCGGCTGGAACCGGTGCCGTATTCCTTGCCGGCCACCACCACGAGCGGCGTACCCTCGGCGATGTAGCGCATGGCGGCGTCGTAGATCGGCAATTGCTGGCCCGAGGGGATGTGGCGCGTGGCGCCGCCCTCGAAGCCCGCCAGCATCTCGTTCTTGATCCGGCTGTTGGCGAAGGTACCGCGCATCATCACTTCGTGGTTGCCGCGCCGGGCGCCGTATTGGTTGAAGTCGCGGGCCGGCACCTGGTGCCCGATCAGGTAATCGCCGGCCGGACTGTCCTTGCGGATCGAGCCGGCCGGCGAAATGTGGTCGGTCGTGATGCTGTCGCCCAGCAGCGCCAGGATGCGGGCGCCCTTCACGTCGGCCAGCCTGGCCGGCTCGGCGGTCATGTCCGCGAAATAGGGCGGCTCCTTGACATAGGTCGAGCCGATGTTCCAGCGATAGGTCATGCCCTCGCCGCTTGCCACCTTGCGCCATTCCGCCGGGCCGGTGAACACGTCGGCGTAGCGTGTGCGGAACATCTCGGGCGTGACGAAGCGCGCGACGGCGTCGGCCACTTCCCGGGGGCTCGGCCAGATGTCCTTGAGGTAGACGGGCTGATCGTCCTTGCCCTTGCCCAAGGGGTCCTTGGCGAGATCGACATTCAGGCTGCCGGCGATGGCATAGGCGACGCAGAGCGGCGGCGAGGCGAGGTAGTTAGCCTTGACCAGTTGATTGACGCGGCCCTCGAAATTGCGGTTGCCGGAGAGCACGGCCGAGACCACCAGGTCGGCCTGTTCGATGGCGTGCACGATCGGCTCCTCCAGCGGCCCGGAATTGCCGATGCAGGTGGTGCAGCCATAGCCGACGATGTTGAAGCCGAGTTCGTCGAGCGCCCCTTGCAGGCCGGCGGCCGCGAGATAGTCCGCCACCACCTGCGAGCCGGGCGCCAACGAGGTCTTGACCCAGGGCTTGCGCGTCAGGCCCCGGTCCACCGCCTTCTTGGCCAGCAGGCCGGCCGCCAGCAAGACCGACGGGTTGGAGGTGTTGGTGCAACTGGTGATGGCGGCAATCACCACATCGCCATGCGTGACATGGAAATCGGCGACCGCGGCCTTGGCCTGCGGATCGGCCTTGCCGACCAGGTCGGGCAGCGCCTTGCGGAAGGCGGCGGCGGCGTTCGACAAGGCGACGCGGTCCTGCGGCCGCTTGGGTCCGGCCAGACTGGGCTCGACCTGGCTGAGATCGAGGTCGAGCGTGTCGGTGAACACCGGTTCCGCCTGCCCCGCCTCGCGCCACAGCCCCTGCGCCTTGGCATAGGCCTCGACCAGGGCGATGCGGCCGGCCTCGCGGCCGGTCAGCGTCAGATAGCGCAAGGTCTCCTGGTCGATCGGGAAGAAGCCGCAGGTGGCGCCATATTCCGGCGCCATGTTGGCGATGGTCGCGCGGTCGGTCAGCGGCAGCTCGTCGAGGCCGGGGCCATAGAACTCCACGAACTTGCCGACCACGCCCTTCTTGCGCAGCATCTGCGTCACGGTCAGCACCAGGTCGGTCGCCGTGGTGCCTTCCTTCAGCCGGCCGGTCAGCCGGAAGCCCACCACCTCCGGGATCAGCATGGAGATCGGCTGGCCAAGCATGGCGGCCTCGGCCTCGATGCCGCCGACGCCCCAGCCCAGCACCGCCAGACCGTTGACCATGGTGGTATGGCTGTCGGTGCCGACCAGGGTGTCGGGATATGCCACGGTCCGGCCGCCCGCCTGGCCGGTCCAGACCACCTGCGCCAGGTATTCCACGTTGACCTGATGGCAGATGCCGGTGCCGGGCGGCACCACGCGGAAGTTGTCGAACGCCTTCTGCCCCCAACGCAGGAAGGAATAGCGTTCGCCATTGCGTTGGAATTCCAGCTCGATGTTCTTGGCCATCGAATCGGCCCGGCCGAAATGGTCGACGATGACCGAATGGTCGATGACCAGGTCGACCGGCGATAAGGGATTGATTTTCTTGGGATCGCCACCCAGCTTGGCCATCGCCTGGCGCATCGCCGCCAGGTCGACGACGGCCGGCACGCCGGTGAAGTCCTGCATCAGCACCCGGGCCGGGCGGAAGGCGATTTCCCGCTCCGAGCGGCGATCCTTGAGCCAGGCCGCCGCGGCCTTGAGGTCGTCCACCGTGACGCTGCGGCCGTCCTCCGCCCTCAGCAGGTTCTCCAGCAGCACTTTCAGCGAGAATGGCAGACGCGAGAGGTCGCCCAGGCTGGCGGCCGCCGCCGGCAGGCTGAAATAGTCGTAGGCTTGGCCGGCGACGCTCAGGCTGCGGCGGGTCTTCAGGGTATCCTTGCCGATCACGGTCACGGGCGGTGCTCCCAGGCTTTCAGACGGATGGCCAGCGCCGGCGAGCCTAACGGCGCGATGCTTGCCGAATGGATACTAGGTCATGAACTCATAAATGGGATTCCCAAAGTTGGCGAAGGGTGATTCAAGGGTCCTCGAGGAGGGTCGAGGATTCCTGCACGCCGCTACGAGATCACGGACTTCGAATGGTCGATCCTACAGCCGCTGTTGCCGAACAAGCCGCGCGGGGTTCCACGCGCCGACGACCGGCGCGTGCTCAATGGCATCTTCTGGCGGCTGAGGACGGGCTCGCCGTGGGCGGACATCCCCGAGCGCTACGGGCCGGCGAC